>NZ_JBEZFA010000044.1:0-60934 GCF_040649215.1 Micromonospora sp. NPDC049044
TAGATGCGTTGGTCACGGCGGTAGCGCGGGCGGCGGTCGCGGGAGTCGACCTCGACTGGAACGCGTTCTATGGTCCGGCCGCCGAGCACGTCGACCTGCCCACCTACGCGTTCCAGCGGGAAAGCTACTGGCTGCGCGACAGTGGCGGCGGTGCCGACTTGACCGGCGCCGGGTTGACCGCCGCAGACCACCCGCTGCTGGGCGCGGTCGTGGTGCTGCCCGACGACTCTGGTGTGGTCTGTACCGGTCGTCTGTCGACGGCGGCGTCGCCGTGGCTTTCCGATCATGTTGTGCTCGGCCAGACTATTGTGCCCGGCACCGCGTTGGTCGAGCTCGCGATCACCGCGGGAGACCATGTCGGCTGCTCCACGTTGCGCGAACTCACCATCGAAGCACCCCTGGTCCTGCCCGAAACCGCTGCCGTGCAGATCCGGGTCATCGTGGGCGCCGACGACGGCTCGGGCGACCGGCCGGTCGCCGTCTACTCCGGTGACGACACTGGGTGGCCTCGCCACGCCTCGGGCCGAGTGTCGAGCGGCAGCCCGGTGCGGTCCGATGCGGAGATGGCGGTCTGGCCGCCGGCAAGGGCGGAGCCGGTGGACGTCGACGACGCCTATGCAGCCCTGGCCGCGCACGGCTACGCCTATGGTCCCGCGTTCCAGGGCGTACGGCGGGTCTGGCGGCGCGGCGAGGAGGTCTTCGCCGAGGTGGTGCTGCCCGAGGGTGGCGCCGAGCGGTTCGCGCTGCATCCAGCTCTGTTTGACGCCTGTCTGCACCCGCTGCTGATGACCGGCGGCTCCGGCGCGACGATCCTGCCGTTCGCCTGGCAGGACGTGGCGGTCCAGGCGGTCGGCGCAACCTCGGTTCGGGTGCGTCTCACGCGTCCCACTCCCGCGTCGCTGTCCCTGCAACTCGCCGACGCGGCCGGCAATCCGGTCGCCACAGTCGCCTCCCTCGCGGGGCGCCCGGTTACTGCCCAGCAGCTCGGCGACTCGTCCCGGTCCATGTATGCCCTGGACTGGCTCGCGGCGCCCGTCGCCACCGCCCCGAGCGCCGCGTCCCCGCAGGTCCTGCGGGTCACCGAGCCGGCCGACGGGCCGCTGTCGCTGCTCGCGGAGGTGCTCGGCGAGGTGCAGTGGTGGGTGGCCGACGACATCGACCCGGCCCGGCAGTTGCTCGTCGTGACCTCTGGCGCGGTCGCCGCCATTCCCGGCGAGCCGGTACGCCCCGCGATGGCGGCGGTGTGGGGCCTGGTCCGATCGGCGCAGGCGGAACATCCGGGTCGGCTGGTCCTCGTCGACGTCCCCGACGGCGCGCCGGTCGACCTGGCCGCCGCGGTGGGGCCGGAACCGCAGTTGGCCTGGCGGGACGGCGGCTGGCTGATGCCGCGCGTGGTCCGATCGGCGCCCGCCGAGGCCGAGCCGGTCTCCGCGCCGGACCTGACCGACGGCACGGTCCTGGTCACCGGCGGTACGAGCGGCCTCGGCGCGCTCGCCGCGCGGCACCTGGTGGCCCGGCATGGCGTACGGAATCTGCTGCTGGTGTCGCGACGGGGCGGGGCCGCTCCGGGCGTGCCGGAGCTGCTCGCCGAGCTGCGCGAGGCCGGGGCGGCGACGGTCAAGGTGCTGGCTGCGGACGTGGCCGACCCGGCCGAGCTGGCCGGCGTGCTGGCCACGGTCGACCCGCGGCATCGGCTGATCGGGGTGGTGCACGCGGCGGGAGTGCTCGACGACGGCATGGTCACCGCGCTCACGCCGCAGCGCCTGGCGGGCGTGTGGGGTCCGAAGGCGGGTGCCGCCGGAACGCTGCACGAGCTGACCGCAGGGCTGGACCTGCGCATGTTCGTGCTGTTCTCGTCGGCCGCCGGGGTGCTCGGCAACCCGGGCCAGGCGAGCTATGCCGCCGCCAACGCCTATCTGGACGGTCTGGCGCTGCTGCGCGGCTCACTCGGGCTGCCCGCGCTGTCGCTGGCGTGGGGGCTGTGGGACCAGTCGGGCGGGATCACGGAAGGGCTGAGCGTGGCCGACCGGTCGCGACTGGCCCGTTCCGGGGTGCGCCCGCTGTCGGCGGCCGAGGGACTGGCTCTCCTGGACGCTGCGCTGGCGGGCGACGCGCGGCTGCTCATCCCGATGGGGTTGCAGCCTCAGCAGCTAGCGGCGGAGCGTACCCCGCCGATCCTGCACGGTCTGGTCCCAGCGCGGCGCCGCATGGGGACCGCGACGGCGCTCGCGTCCGACGACAGCCTGCGCCAGCGCCTGGCGGGCCTGCCCGCCGACGCCTGGCACGCCGCCGTGCTGGACCGGGTACGCGCCGAAGCGGCACTCGTGCTGGCCCTGCCCTCGGCCCACGGCGTCCCCGCCGACCGGGAGTTCCAGGAGCTGGGCTTCGACTCGCTCACCGCCGTGGAGCTGCGCAGCCGGATGAAGGCGGCGACCGGGCTGGACCTGCCTCCGACGATGGTCTTCGCCTTCCCGACCGCCGCCGCGCTCGCCTCCGAGATCACCGCGCGGCTGCAAGCGGCACCACTGACCGGACCTTCAGCCGCGCCCGCGGCCCTGGCGGCGCCGGGCAGTATTACCGCGCTGTTCAAGGACGCCTGCCTGGCCGGGCGCATCCAAGACGGTGCCCAGCTGCTCATGGTCGCCTCCATGCTGCGGAAGGCCTTCACCGAACCCGTGCGGCTGGACCGCAGACCGGCGCCGGTGCGCCTGGCCCGGGGTCCGGCCACGCCGACGCTGATCTGCTTCCCGGCGTTCAGTGCGGTCTCCGGCGCGCACGAGTACGCCCGCTTCGCCGCCACCCTGCTCGACGTCCGCGGCGTGACGGCATTGCCGCAGCCCGGCTTCGACGACGGCGAACTGCTGCCCGCCTCGCTGGTCGCGCTGGCCCAGGTTCAGGCCGACGCGGTGCTGGCGGTGGCTGACGGGCAGGAGTTCGCGCTGCTGGGCCGTTCTGCCGGAGGCTGGGTGGCCAACATCGTCGCCCGCGAACTGGAGTCCCGCGGCGTACGGCCAGCGGCGGTGGTGCTGTTGGACACCTACCCCTGCGGCGGGGCCGGGCCGGCGCTGACCGCGATGACGCGGGGGATGCTGGAGCGCGACGGCGCGTACACCGTCGTCGACGACTACCGGCTCACCGCGATGGGCGGTTACACCCGGATCTTCCGGGAATGGAAGCCGGAGCACACGGCGGCGCCCACGCTGTTCGTCCGCGCCCGCGACCCGTACGCGATCGAGGAGTCCGACGGCACGTCGCTGCTGCTGGAGGGGTCCTGGGAGCTGGAGCACGCGCTGATCGACGTCCCGGGCAACCACTTTTCGATGCTCGAGGACCATTCGGACACCACAGCCCTGGCCGTGCACGAGTGGCTGCTCGCGCAGGGCTGACATGGGCTTGGTGAACATCGCCGCGGTCCGGGGCGGCACGGTGCGCACCGGGACCTCGTCCGGAGACGTCACCCTGGGCGCCGCGAAGAGGTTCCTGGTGGCGAGTTGGATCAAGGTGTCGGTGTACTTCGCTCCCGAGTGGCCTGTGGAAGGTGCCCACACAAAACCTGATCGGGTCGAGGCAGGACCGGTAGTAGTGGTGCTCCCGTCGTGGACCCGGCAACCGTAGCGCCTGGCGGCCGGCCCGTGGCCGGCCGCCAGGCGTCGACCGGTCAGGACCGGGTGAGCTTCACCGTCGTGGTGTTGTCCACCCTGACGTACTCGTCGTATTCGGCGTCGTAGCCGCGGGCCAGGGTGATGGCCTCGGCCAGGCCCTTGGCGAACGGGGTGGTGCCGCCCGGGACGGCCGCGGCCGTCCACGGGGTCGGGCTGCCCGGGGTGCAGTTCACCAGGGTGGAGAAGCTGCCGCGAACGAGCACCTTCCTGACGATCTGGGTGACATTGCCGTCAAGCGTCACCGCGCTGGGCAGGTTGCAGCTCACCGTGCCGTGCAGGACCGCGTTGCCGTTCACCCGGTGGGCGATGCCGTCGGTCGCCACGGCGAGTTCGAGTGCCAGCCGCTCGGGCGGTGCCGGGTTGGCGATGTGCACCTCGCCGCGGGCGGCCGCCGTGCCGCCCTCACAGTGCTGCTCGTAGGTGGCGTCGAAGGTCTGCACGTAGCCGTTCGGACCGAACACCGCGTTGATGACCGTGAAGCTGCCGGTCAGTTGGTTGCAGCCCCGCCCGTTGCCGGACAGGTCGAGGCCGGGGCCGGCCCCGTTGAACGGGTAGCGGGTCGCGGCCTGGTAGGTGCCCGGGGCCAACGCCGCGGTGCCGGGCGCGTCGAGGCTCAGAGACCACCAGTCGCCGTTGTAGCCGTCGATGCTCACCGTCACGCGGCTGTTGTCGACCGAGCCGTACGTGGTGAGTTGGTCGCCGGCGTCGGTGGAGTATGAATAGGAGTCGCCACCGGTGATGTAGTCACCGGGATCGCCGCTGAAGGAGACCGATCCGGACTCCACTGTCTGCGCCTGCGCAGGTGCCGCCAGGACCAACCCACCCGACACACCAATGATGGACAGGGCGGCTGCGAGCGCCGCCTTACGCCAGGATCCTTGCATCCCCGTTCCTCTCTGGTACGAGACAACCGCGCGGACGGTTGCCCGGCGGTCACTGTCAGCTCATTACGCCACGCATCGATTGTCATGTTCGACCGCTGCGACAGTTCGTACAAAGGGGAGCGTCAGTCACCAGTCGCCCGTACGGCCGCAATCCGGCGGGCGGTCGAGGCCGGGCGGTTAGCATCCGGGTTTCGACGAGAGGAGCCCAGATGACAGCGGCGGCCCAGACCCGGTTCGGTATCGTCGGCAGTGGCTGGCGGGGCGAGTTCTTCCTCCGCCTGGCTCGCCTCCTGCCGGAGCGGTTCCAGGTGACCGGCGTGGTCACCCGTACCGAATCGCGTGGTGCCGTGGTGACGGCCGAATGGGGCGTGCCGACCTTCCGCACGACCACCGACCTGCTCGCCCACGAGCGACCGGACTTCGTCATCGTGTCGGTGCCCTGGCCGGTGACGCCGGACGCGACAAGGGAGCTGGTCGCGGCCGGCGTGCCGGTGCTCGCCGAAACGCCGCCCGCCCCGGACCTGGCGGGGTTGCGGTCGCTCTGGGCCGACGTCGGCGGCAGCGGTCTGGTGCAGGTCGCCGAGCAGTACCTGTTGATGCCCGGGCACGCGGCCCGGCTGGGGTTGGTCCGCGCCGGGGTGCTCGGCGAGCCGACCTCGGTCCAGCTCTCCTCGACGCACCTCTACCACGCCGTCTCGCTGATCCGTGGTCTGCTCGGCGTCGGCTTCGACACCGCCGAGGTCAGCGCGCGGGCCTTCGTCGCACCGCTGGCGAACCCGCTGTCGCCGGCCGGTTGGCGGGGCGACAGCACCCCGGAGCAGCTCACCACCACCCTCGCGACAATCGATTTCGACGGGCGGATGGGCCTGTACGACTTCACCGACAACCAGTGGTGGAATCCGCTGCGCACCCGCCGACTGGTGGTCCGGGGGTCACTCGGTGAGCTGGTGGACGACCGGGTGGTCCGCCTGGTCGACCCGGAGACACCTGTGGAGTCGTCCCTGGTGCGTCGCCAGACCGGGCTCGACCTGAACCTGGAAGGGCTGGACCTGAAGCACATCAGCTTTGACGGCGTCGTCGTCTACCGCAATCCGTTCGTCGGCAGTGGGATGTCCGACGACGACATCGCGGTGGCGGACCTCCTCGCCCGTACCGGTGCCTGGGCGCGCGACGCGGGCCCGGCGCCGTACCCGCTGGCCGAGGCGTGTCAGGACCACCTGATCAGCCTCGCCGTCGAAGAATCGGTACGCACCGGCGGGCCGGTCGTCGCCACGACTCAACAGTGGGCACGGTAGGCCGACAGGGCTGCTGTCGTCTCCCCGACAGGCTGCAACCGTGCCTCCCGTTCGGGCGTGGCACAGGTAGTAATCGGCGCCCGGGACCAGCCGGGCTCACACGGGGAGAAGAAATGACTCACACCACTCGACGGACGTTGGCCGGCATCAGCGCCGCCGGACTGCTGGCCACCGTCCTCGGCGTCGCTGCCTCGGCACCGGCGACCGCCGCGCCCAGGGCCGCCGCCCTCGGCACCTGCAAGATCAGCACGCTGCCGTACCCGACCGACACCTACCGGGCCGACGCGAGCGTCATCGACCCGTCCGGCCGCTTCATCGCTGGCGACGGACTGCGCGAGACCGAGGACGGCAACCAGTACCTGCTGCTGTTCTGGGACGGGGATCGGCTCACCGAGGTCGAGGCACCGAGCATGGCGACCCCTGCCGACGTCAACGCCGACGGCGTCGTGATCGGCAACGGCTGGGGTGAGGGCGTCAACGGCCAGCCGTGGCGATACCGCAACGGGAAGGTCGAGCAACTGCCTGTGGTGCCGTCCGCAACGGGCATCTCCGTCACCGCCATCAACAAGGCCGGCGACATCGTCGGTCTCGGTACGGACGTCGACACCGGCGAGTACTTCGCGCTGCGCTGGCCGGCCGCCCGGCCGGGCACTGTCGAGGTGCTCGACGCCCCGGCCAATGCCCAGCCGCGAGGGATCACCGCGAACGGGACCATCGTCGGTACCGCCGGTGACTTCGGGTACTGGACCAGCTGGGTCCGCCGGCCGAACGGCCGGTACGACGCACTCACGGTCCCCGGCGCGCAGACGTCCTATGTCAGCGCAGCTGCCGGTCACTGGGCGATCGGCCATGTCGACCTGCCGGACAGCATCTGGGTGCCGGTGCGCTGGAACCTCCGGGACGGCTCGTACACGACGCTCGACCCGCAGTCGCCGTCGTTGGAGGACGTCAACGCCAAGGGCGTAGTGGTGGGCGCTGACCGCGTCGTGCGCGGCGCGACCTCCCGGGTGCTGCCGGGCGGCAGCGACGAGGTGGGCATCGGCGCGCGTTCGATCTCCGACACCGGCACGATCGTCGGGTTCCGCAACGGTGAGCGACTCACCCCGGTGCGCTGGACGGGCTGCTGAGCCGACCGGCGACGGCACCTGCCGACAACTGGAGCGGGCGAGCATCCGGAATGGATGCTCGCCCGCTTCACGCCCGTGCGCCTGGCGTTACGACCTCCGGGAGCCGGTGGTCCCGATCGCGTTGGCAGTGGCGTGGTCGGGCCGGTTGGTGCCGATGACGACCGCCACGATGCCGCCCGCGCAGCAGAGCAGGGTGAGCACCGCCGCGCTGACCGCGACGATCACGGCGCTCGTCTTGGCGGCGTTCGTCCGGGCCGTCGCCGGCGGGACGAGCGGATGACCCGGCATGGCCGTCGCCGGGAATCCGCCGCCAGCTGTCGGGTACGCGGCCCCCGAGAACGGTGGCTGCGGTGTCGCCGCGAACGGACGGCTCGGCGGCGCGGCGTTCGACTGCTGGGAATGGTGCGGCCCGACAGGGGGCTGGGGGTGGGTCACCGTACTCCTTGACGCCTCGGTACCTGCGGTGCGAGAACTCCATCGACGCTACCGTGCGTGGCCGATGGCTCGGTCGTCGTGCCGGAGGATGCCGCGCCGGTTGCGGTCAGTGAAGGGACAGCACGGCGGCGGTGCGGACCAACCCGTCGGCCACCGCGAAACGGCCCGTGATCGATGCCGGCGGGTCGTCGACCCCCGCCTCGTGCAGCCGGGCCGGTGCGATCCGGGCGGTGAACGTGCCCGCGTCCGGATCGATGTCGAGCCGGGCGTCGAGGAAATCCAACCAGGTCCCGACGACCGGATGCCAGACCTTGTAGACGGTCTCCTTCGCACTGAACAGCACGATCGGCCAGTAGATGTCGTCGGGCAGCCGCGCGCAGTCGGCCTCCTCCTCGGGCAGCAGCACGAGTCGGCGTACCCCAGGACTGATCTCCCGGTGCTGCTCGGCGTCCATGCCGACGGACCGGATGTCGCTTGTGTGCGCCGCGGCGGCGGCGCAGTAGCCGGCGGTGTGGGTGATGGTGCCGACCACCCCGGCCGGCCAGACCGGAGCCCGGTCGGCGGCGGCCGGCACGGCGGTCGGTGGCAGGCCGAGCGCGGTGAGTGCCCGGCGGGCGCAGACCCGCCCGGCGGTGAAATCCCGGCGACGGGACTCCACGGCCTGGTCGCTGAGGCACGCCTGCTCGGCGGCGAGCAGCTCGCCCACCCAGTCGTTCGGCCCAGCGACGGCCACCGCGACGGTCGACGGCAGTAGGTCATACATCGCGCTGGCCTACCTGTTGGTAGGAATGGCGCATCGGGCCGACAGTCAAATTTCCGACTCCCACAACCGGAGAAGGTACCGCAAGGATGTAACACCGGAGGGCCGCGTATCGCCCTCTCTGATGGCTCCGGGGGGACCACCATCGAACCTTGGCCGGGCGCTGCCGCCGGTCAGTCCCGTGGACATTGGAAGGACGTGCGATGACCGATGGTGCCGAACGGGCGGGGACGCGGGCCGATGATCACGCCCCGAAAACCCCCTGCTGGAGCTGCGGCTCCTGCGGTGACGAGTGGCCGTGCGCGACGAAGCGCAGCCGGTTGCTCGCCGAGTACGGCAGTGACCGGGCAATGCTCAGCGTCTATCTGGGCTCCTGCCTCGCCGCCGCCGCCGAGGATCTGCGTACCGCCCCGGTGATGTCGCTTCAGGACCGGTTCATCGGCTGGCTGCCCCGCGGCCCGCGGCGCGGCTGACCCGCTGGTGGCCCCGCCGTCGGGCGGAGGCCACCAGCGCGGCCGGACGCCTCAGCGCCGCCTGGGCCGCCGGGTCACCGCGAAACCCACCACGCCGGCCACCGCGGCGAGCACGCCGCCGATGCCGGTCCAGACCCAACGCGAGCCGAGATCCGGCAACCAGCCCGCGAGCGGGTCACTCTCGTCGTCGGCATCCGGGTCCACCGGGGGTACGGCGTTGAGCACCGTGCCCGCCTCGGTGTTCGGCACCAGTGGTGCGGCCAACTCACCGTCGTCGGCCGAGGCGCCCCGATCGGCGATGGTGCCGACCAGCAGGTCCACGTCGATCGGCGCGCCCAGATCCGGCTCCGGCAGGTCGATCACGGAGAGCCGGACCACGTACGAACCGGGCAGCGGGTCGGCCGACCAGGGCTCGGCCCACTGTCGCACCTCGCGCAGTGTGCAGCCGAGCGCCACGCTCGTCGCCGCGGCGTCCACGGTCGGGGTCTGCGCCCCCGCCGTGCAGGCCTGACGTCGACGTAGCCCGTCGAAGACGTCGACCGTCCAGGTGGATGCGCCGCTGCGTCCCTTCGGGAAGGTGACGGTGGCGCTGATCTCCTGTACCTGGCCGGCGGTCGCCGGGAACGACCAGTACAGGTGGTCGCCGATCGAGGCGTCCACCCGCACGGGTTGCCCGGCGGTGATCGGGGTGGCGCTGAGGAACGACGTGCCGGCCCGGTTCACCGGGGTGGCCCCGGGGGAGGGGGTCGGCGCGGCGGCGGCCGGGGCAGGGAGGAGCGCGGCCCCGCCGGCGGTAAGCAGTGCCGCCAGCGAACGCATCAGTGCGGTACCCATCAGTTCTCCCTCCAGGTGGCGACCCACCAGCGGGTGAGCAGGCCAGCGAGCAGGCCGGCGAGCAGCCCGACGATGGTGAGCAGGGCGAGCAGGACCCAACCCCGGCCGAGGTCCGGTCCGTTCGGCGCGGGCGTGGCGGCGACCACGTCGATGGTCAACTCCACGGGCAGGCCCGGAGTCGCCGCGGTGCCGGGACGCGGAGCGAACGAGTTGCTCACCACCAGGCAGACGGTGGTGGGTTCGACGACCGGGGCGGCGCTCTCGTCGGTCTTCGCGGCGTCCTCGTCGTCGGCGGTGGCGGACCAGCGCAGCCCGGCGGAGAGCACGTCGGCTCGCCCGCTGCCGGCGTCCGCGCCGCGGACCAGCTCACGGCCGTCCGCCGCGGTGGCCCGCAGCAGCACCCCGTAGTCCCGGTTGACCGCCCGGTCCAGCGCCATGCTCACCGAGGCCCGAAGCTCCTGCCCGGGGCGTACCGGCACCCGGTAGTAGCGGTGCTCGGAGAACGCCTCCCGGTCGGCGTAGACGCCGGGGGCGAGTAGTGGCGCCGCCGCGCAGGCGTTCGCGCCACCGACGACCGTCGGTGCCCGGGTGTTGGTGTCGGCGGCGCGCTCGACGAGCTGCTTGATCCGGCCGGTCAGCTCCTCGGCGCTCTGGGCGGCGGTGTAGGTGCCGCCGGTCGCGCTGGCGATGCAGAGCAGTTGCCGCCGGACCTTCTCGTCAGGGGCCAGGCCGAGGGTGTCGACGACCAGGCTGGTGCCCTGGGCGGCCAGTTCGCGGGCCACCTCGCACGGGTCCGGCGGTGCGCAGGTGTCCTCCCCGTCGGTGATCAGCACGATCCGTCTGGTGGTGGCCCCGGTGCCCAGGTCCTGCGCTGCCGAGCGCAGGGCGAGGCCGACCGGCGTGAACCCGGTCGGCCGCAGCGTCGCCACCGCGGCCTTCGCCGCGGAGCGGTCCACCGGCCCGACCGGCACGATCTGCTGGGTGTCCTGGCAGCCGACCTTCTTGTCCTTGCCGCGGTAGGTGGCGCCGAGCACCCGGATGCCGAGCTGGGTGTCCTCCGGCAGTGCGTCCACCACCTCGTTGAAGGCCTGCTGGGCCACCGAGATCCGGCTGCGTCCGTCGATGTCGGCGGCGCGCATCGAGCCGCTGACATCGAGGACGAGTTCAACCCGGGGCGGTTCGGGCACCTGCTCCTCGCCGGCCCGTGCGGGGACCGGCCCGGTCAGCGCGGTGGTCGCCAACAGTCCGAGCAGGACAGCCGCCGATCGTTTGAAGTTGATCACGGCCCGCAGTGTAGTGAGATCCACTTTGGATGATCACTTGGGTTGGTGCACTTTCCAGTAGGGCCGTCCCCGGCCGCGTCGACGGGCGTCGCCTACCGCTCGGCGTCGCGGGTTGGGTCCACGCCGGCTCACCCTAGGTCAACTGTTCGATGGCAAATATCGGCTTGGCCGCTATCGGTCGGAAATCTGACTTAAGTCGACCCGTTGTGCCGGTGGTGCGCGGTGGTTAAGCTCTTGATGCGCGCCCCAATCGCCCGCTTCCCCCGTGGCAGGCGATCGGGGCGCGCGTCTTTGTCAGAAGGGCCCGCACGCTTCGGCGTGCGGGCCCTTCTCCGTCGCGCTGTGCGGCGCGTCGCCTGTCGGTGCTTATATCCACCGGCCGTCGAGCCACATCCGGGACAACCAGTCCGCATACGGGATGCTCTTGCCGACGAAGATCGGATAAAAGTACGCGAAGCAGATCCCCACCAGCAGCACGTACGCCCCGGCCGCGACGCTGCCCACCAGTCGGCGTTCGTAACTCGGATCGCCGGGCACCAGCGGCGCCACCGTACCCACCTCACCACCGGCGGGCGCGATCAGCACGCCCAGCACGTACACCACGGCCAGCACCAGGAAGGGCAACGCCGGCGCGGCGTAGAACGAGAACATCGTCCGGCCGTCGAGGGCGAACCAGAACCACGGCAGCAGCCCGGCGGCCACGGTGAGCAGGATCGCGCCGGCCCGCCAGTCGCGACGGGCCAGGCCCAGCCAGGCCAGCGCCGCCAAGGCGGGCAGGAACGACCACCAGAGCAGCGGGGTGCCCAGCAGGAGGATCTCGGAGGCGCAGGTCGGTGCGCCGCAGGCGACGTCACCGGACCAGTGGAACGCCACCGGTCGGCCGAGCAGCAGCCACTGCCACGGCCACGACTGGTATTTGTGCGCGTCGTCGAGCTGGGCGTGGAAGCCGTACGCCGCCCGGTGGTACTCGAAGAGGTTGATCAGCGGGCCGATCACCGGGCGGTCGCTGAGCGGGGCGGCCGGGTACGCCGAGGCGAGCCGGTAGTAGCCGTCGTCGGTGATCAGCCAGCCCGACCAGGTGGCGAGATAGGTGCCGACCATGAGCACGCCGGCCAGCACCAGCCAGGGCAACTCCTCGACCAGGGCGTTCCGCCAGGGCCGGCGGACCCCCGCCGAGCGGCGTACGCCGACCTCCCAGAAGAGGACAAGCAGCGCGAAGGCCGGGACGAAGTACAGGGCGCTCCACTTCACCGCGCAGGCGCAGCCGATCAGCACGCCGGCTGCCAACCGCCACCACGGCCAGTTGCGCCAACCGGTGGGCGGTCGGCCGGCACGGCCCGGCTGGGTCGGGTCGAGCCCGTCGTCGAGCGCCCGCCCCCAGCGGCGACGGCGGGCGTCCCGATCGAGCACCAACGCGCCGAACGCGGCGAGCACGAAGAAGAGCAGGAAGATGTCGAGCAGCGCTGCCCGGGACAGCACCAGGTGGAAGCCGTCCAGGGCGAGCAGCAGGCCGGCGGCGCAGCCGAGCACCGTCGAGCGGAACATCCGTCGACCGATGCGGACCAGCAGCAACACCGACAGCGTGCCGATCACGGCCGCCGAGAACCGCCAGCCGAACTCCGGCGCGGTGGTCATCAGGTGCCCGGGGACCGAGACCTTCGAGTCGGCGTCCTGATAGCCGAAGGCCCACTCGCCGAGGCCGATCAGCCACTTGCCGAGCGGTGGGTGCACGACGTACGACGGGCCGTTGTCCTTGTAGTTCCACTCCACGCCACGGGAGATCAGCCCGTAGCCGTCCTTGGCGTAGTACGTCTCGTCGAAGATCTTGCCCTTGATGCCGGACAGCCAGACGAAGCGCAGGATCGCCGCGATGGCCACGACCACCGCGGTGGCCGCCCAGGAGAACCGGTCCGCCTGGGTGTCGATGGTGGCGAACCGTCGCCGGATCTGGGCGGGCACGCCGCCGGAATCGGCAGCCGGTGCCGGCGGCTCCTGGTGGGGGCTGGGCTCGTCCGGCACCGCGACCATCTTGGCAGGATCGGCGCTGGGGCTCTGCGCAGTCGACGCACTCGTCACCCGGCGATCGTAGGCTGCCAAGGTGCCCGGTGGCGCCCGTCGTCCCCGATACCGGTACTCGCTGTCGATGAAGGAGACGAATTCGTGGGTGAAATGTCCGAAGCTGGGCGCCTGATCCTGCTCGGTGCCCCGCTCGGCAACCCCGCCGACGCCTCGGCCCGCTTTCGGGAGGTGCTGAGCAGCGCCGACGTGGTCGCGGCCGAGGACACTCGCCGGCTCACCCGGCTGGCCCGCGATCTCGACATCACCGTCGGCGGTCGCATCGTCTCCTACTTCGAGGGCAACGAGGAGCGGCGTACCCCCGAGCTGGTCGAGGTCATCCTCGGCGGCTACGTGGTGGCACTCGTCACCGACGGGGGGATGCCGAGCGTCTCCGACCCCGGCTACCGGCTGGTCCGGGCCGCCTTGGAGGTCGGGGCGCCGATCACCGTCGCGCCCGGGCCGAGCGCCGTCACCACCGCACTGGCGGTGTCCGGGCTGCCCTGCGACCGGTTCTGCTTCGAGGGCTTCCTGCCCCGCACCCCCGGCTCCCGCCGATCACGGCTGCGCGCCCTCGCCGCCGAGGAGCGCACGCTTGTCTTCTTCGAAGCCCCGCACCGGATCGGCGCGGCGCTCACCGACCTGGCCGACACGTTCGGCGCGGATCGGCCCGCCGCGCTCTGCCGCGAGCTCACAAAGACCTACGAGGAGGTGCTCCGCCGCCCGCTCGGCGAGCTGGCCCGGTGGGCGGCCGAGGGCGACCCGCGCGGTGAGATCACCCTGGTCGTGGCCGGAGCGCCGGTCACAACCCGGGAACGCCCCGACGACGACACCCTGCGTGCGGCGGTTGCCGAACGGGAGGCCGCCGGCCGGTCCCGCCGCGACGCCATCACCGACGTCGCCACCGAGTACGCGCTGCGCCGCCGGGACGTCTACACGATCGTGCACAGCTGACCGAGGCACCCGGCCGTGCCGGACGGCGGTTTCACCAGGCGGCGGCCAGGAAACCGACGGTGATCAGCACCGGGCCGGTGACGGCGAGGGCCACGGCCCAGCGACGGTGCCGGCGGCCGGGCAGCCGGGCCGACCCGGTGCACCTGACGATGGCGGCGGTGCAACCAAGCACCACCAGCAGGCCGGGCAGCCAGCGCAGGTGCCGGACCAGTCCGGTGTCCGCGTACGCGGTGCCGCCGTCCCGGCCGGTCATCCGGGCCGGTAACGGTGTGCCGGTCGCCTCCGCTCCGGCGGGTACGCCGCTGACCCGCACCCCGTGCGCGATGAACCGTCCGTCCTGCGCCGTGAAGATCCCCCGACACCGCAGGGTGAGCCCGCCGCCGGCGCACTCGGCGATCACCACAGTGCCCACCCGCGCGTGCCCGACCGCCAACCAGAACGGGCCGGCGCTGACCCAGGCGAAGAAGGCGGTGACCAGGGTCAACGTCACAAGCGCGGCGAGCCCGGGCAGTGGATCCGGCGGGACGGCCCGGCTCGCGCGACGCCGCGCCGGGCGTGCGTAGCGGTCGCGCTCCGCCGACGGGTCCGCCCGGACCGGGGTGCCGTCCCAGTGCACCTGCTCGATGGGTGCCCAGAAAGCGCCGTCGTCCTCCGGTTGGTCGTCCCCGGGCCGGCGACCTCCTTGCCGGCTGTTCTGTTGCCGGACGGGCACCCGGCTCGGCACCGCGTCCACCGGCGCCCCGGTGGTCGGCTCGACCTCGACGGCCTCCGCGCCAGTCGGCGGGACCGGCGGGGCGGGCCGGGCCGGGCTGGGCGTCGGTGCGGCCGGGGCCGGCCGGACCGGGCTGGGCGTCGGTGCGGCCGGCGTGGGCCGGACCGGTGTGGCGGCGAGATTCGCGGGGTCGTCGCGCCCCGCCTCGGCGGCCCGTCCGCCGGGCGCGGGCCGCCGTGCCGGTTGCGGGTCGGCGGCGGGGCCCGGTCGGGGGGCTGGACCCGATCGGGGGGCGGGGCCCGGCCGGGGCGCTGGGCTCGGTCGCGGCGCGGCACCCGGGTCGACGGCGGGCACCGGCCGGGGCTGGGGCGCGACCCCGCCACCGCGGGATACGGCCGGTTCGGGGTCGCCGCCCACCGTCGGGCCGGTGGAAGGGTCCTCGTGGTCCCGCGCCGCTCGTCTGCCAGTCACGAGGTTCATTGCACACCGCTCGGGAGGGCGTACCAGGCAGTTGAACCGCGTGTCGGCGACAAATCGGACCAAAGGCCGGGGTGGTCGGCCCGGTCCGTCGGCCCGGCACCCCCTATTGGTTCGCGGGCGCGCCGGACGGGTCACTAGGCTTGCTGCTCATGAGTCACGTTCTCGCGGCAGTGGCCTGGCCGTACGCCAACGGCCCCCGCCACATCGGCCACGTCTCCGGTTTCGGCGTTCCCTCCGACGTCTTCGCCCGGTACATGCGGATGGCCGGCCACGACGTGCTCATGGTCTCCGGCACCGACGAGCACGGCACCCCCATCCAGGTGCAGGCCGACGCCGACGGGGTGACCCCGCGCGAGCTGGCCGACAGGTACAACAGGGTGATCGTCGAGGACCTGCACGGCCTCGGTCTCTCCTACGACCTCTTCACCCGCACCACCACCCGCAACCACTACGCGGTGGTGCAGGAGCTGTTCGAGGGGATGTACCGCAACGGCTACATCGTGCCGAAGACCACCATGGGCGCCATCTCGCCGTCCACCGGGCGCACCCTGCCCGACCGCTACATCGAGGGCACCTGCCCGATCTGCGGATACGACAGCGCGCGCGGCGACCAGTGCGACAACTGCGGCAACCAACTCGACCCGATCGACCTGATCAACCCGAAGTCGCGGATCAACGGGGAGACCCCGAAGTTCGTCGAGACCGAGCACTTCTTCCTGGACCTGCCCGCCCTGGCCGAGGTGCTGCGGCAGTGGCTGGACACCCGGGACGGGTGGCGACCCAATGTGCTGCGGTTCTCCCGCAACCTGCTCGACGACCTCCAGCCCCGGGCGATCACCCGTGACCTGGAGTGGGGCGTGCCGATCCCGCTCGACGGCTGGCGCGACAGGTCGGACAAGCGGATCTACGTGTGGTTCGACGCGGTGATCGGCTACCTGTCCGCCTCGATCGAGTGGGCCCGCCGCTCCGGCGACCCGGAGGCGTGGCGGAAGTGGTGGTCGACCGACGGGGAGGGCAAGGACGCCCGGTCCTACTACTTCATGGGCAAGGACAACATCGTCTTCCACTCGGTGATCTGGCCGGCCCTGCTCTCCGGCTACTCCGGCGAGGGCTCCCGCGACGGCGAGCCCGGCCAGCTGGGCAGGCTCAACCTGCCCACCGAGGTCGTCTCCAGCGAATACCTGACCATGGAGGGGCGTAAGTTCTCCTCGTCCCGCAAGGTGGTCATCTACGTCCGCGACTTCCTGGAACGCTACGACGCCGACGCGCTGCGCTACTTCATCGCCGCCGCCGGCCCGGAGAGCAACGACACCGACTTCACCTGGGCCGAGTTCCTCCGCCGCAACAACGACGAGCTGGTCGCCGGTTGGGGCAACCTGGTCAACCGGTGCGTCTCGATGGCGGCGAAGAACTTCGGCGCGATCCCGCCGGTCGACCCGGCCGGGCTCACCGAGGCCGACGAGGCGCTGCTCGCCACGGCCCGCGCCGGCTTCGCAGGAGTCGGCGACCTGATCGGCCGACACCGGCAGAAGCAGGCAATCGGTGAGGCGATGAAGGTGGTCGCCGAGGCCAACAGGTACCTCTCCGAGCAGGCCCCGTGGAAGCTCAAGGACGAGGCGGACAAGCCCCGGATGGGCACCATCCTGCACGTCGCCCTCCAGGTGATCAGCGACGCCAACACGCTGCTCACCCCGTTCCTGCCACACTCCGCGCAGCAGGTGCACGAACTGCTCGGCGGCACCGGCGTGCACGCGCCGATGCCCGTCATCGAGCAGGTCGACGACCTGGACGGTGGCCCGTCGTACCCGGTGCTGACCGGCGACTACACAGTCGGGGCGCGCTGGGAGTCGGTGCCGATCGAGGCGGGTCGGCCGTTGGCCGCGCCGAAGCCGGTGTTCCGCAAGCTCGACCCGTCGATCGTCGACGAGGAGCTGGCCCGGCTGGCCGACTGACCGGACGACACCCCGGGCGGCAGTTGAGCCTGCCGCCCGGGGGGCGTCACATCGCGTACCTGGTGTCCATCACCTGGTCGTCGGTCACCTCGGCGCCCGGCGCCCAGGCCTCGTAGACCCCCCGTTCCTGGCACTGCGCGCCGGTCGCGACCACCGCGTCCGGGTTCGGGTAACGCAGCCGCACCCGCAACCAGCCAGCCTCATCCCGGAGCACCAGGCACGCCGCGCCCCGCCAGGTGGCGAACCGGACCCGGCGGGCCACAGCGCTCACCGGGTAACGGGCCGCCCGGGTCATCGCCAGTACCCGGAACCCGTCGGGCAGGTCCGCCACCGCCTCGTACTCGTTGTCGCCGTACCAACCGACGAGTTGGGTGGCGCGCGGCACGTCGGCGTTCGGCACGTACTCCTGGTCCGGCGAGAGGCCCGGCACCCCGGCCAGCAGGTGCCGCCACTGCGGACCCACCATCCGCAGCCAACCGCGCTGCTCGGCCTGGTAGGTGTAGAGCACCACCTCCACCCCCTCCGCCGGATAGGCGATCAGGGCGGCGTTCGCCGGCATCGGCAGGTCGGCGAAGTCGCGGGTGATGAACTCCGGGACGAGCTGACCGTTGCTCGGCACGAAACCGGTGCCCAGCACCGGCGCGCCGAGCCGGTCCCGGGATCCCAGCGCGGTCAGGCCACGGTGTGCCTCGCCCACCGGCACGTCGTAGTCGCCCGGGTCGGACGCCCGCCAGCGCAACGCGTACGCCACCTCCGGACCGTCCCTGCCGACCTCCCCGTCGGTACGCAGCACTGTCGTCGTCGCCGGTGTCCGCAGATGTGCCACGTCATGCTCGCGGTAACAGAAGCCGTGCGGCAACCGGCCCCGCAGGTGCCCGACGAGCTGCTGGGCGGAGAGCACCTTCACCATCCGGGTGCCCCGCCGGACCACCGCCGACGCCCGTGCCGCGGCCAGCATCGGGTCACCGGCCGCGGCCGGCTGCTGGCTGAGCTGGTGCAGGTACGCCCAACCCCGCTCCCGGTGCGCGGGCATCATCAGCGGCGACTCCGGCTCGTCGGCGGGCTCCGCGACGCCGTGCACAGCTGTCACCTCGGTGACGTGCACGAACCGGTGCCACGGCAGGGCACTGCCCGGCCTGGGCGCCCACTCGAAGCCGGCCACCTCGTCGGCGCTGAACAACTCGTACGCGGCGCCTCGGGCGATCTCCTCGGCCGGGTAGACGCCCCCGCCGAACGCCACGTGCAGCCCGGTGCGTTCTTCGGGCGTGACGCTCACGCCGCCGCCTCGCTGCGCTCGGCAGCAGCGCGAGCCGCGACGCTGCTGTACCTGCTGGTTCGCTCGCTGCGCTCGCTCACGCGGCGACGGTAGAGTCGCGCGGCGTAGTCGGGGTGAACGTCGGGTGGCGGGCAGATGGACAGGCCCGGTGTGTGATGCTGTCGCTGATGAGCGAGCCCACTGAATCCCGTCGAGAGCGTGCCGCCCGGCGGGCCGGAGAGTTTCCGCCCGCCCCCGAGCCGCTGCCCCGGCCGGTACTGGACAGCCACACCCACCTGGACATCACGGTCAGCGAGGCCGGTGTGCCCGGCGGCGGGCCGGCCGACGACCCGGTCGGTGTGGCGATCGCGTTGGCCACCAAGGTCGGCGTGGACCGGCTGGTCCAGGTCGGGGTCGACGTCGAGTCGTCCCGGTGGGGAGCGGACACCGCCGAGGCGTATCCCGCCGTGCTGGCCACCGTGGCGCTGCATCCCAACGAGGCGCCGCGCCTCGGCGACCTCGACGAGGCGCTGCGGGAGATCGAGTCGCTGGCCGCCCGGGACCGGGTCCGGGGGATCGGCGAGACCGGCATGGACTTCTTCCGGACCGGCGACGAGGGGCGGGCCGCCCAGGAGGCAAGCTTCCGGGCGCACATCGCCATCGCCAAGCGGTACGCCAAGACGCTTGTCATCCACGACCGGGACGCCCACGCCGACGTGCTGCGGATCCTCGACGACGAGGGTGCACCGGACACGGTGGTGCTGCACTGCTTCTCCGGTGACGCCGAGTTCGCCAGCGAGTGCGTCCGCCGCGGCTACCTGCTCAGCTTCGCCGGCACCGTCACCTTCGGCAGTGCCACCGCGCTGCGGGAGGCGGCCGCGCTCACCCCGGTGGAGCAGATGCTGGTGGAGACCGACGCCCCGTACCTCACGCCGACCCCGCACCGGGGCCGGCCGAACGCGTCGTACCTGATCCCGCTCACCGTCCGCGCGCTCGCCGCGACCACCGGCACCGACCTGGACGAGCTGTGCGCGGCGATCTCCGCCACCGGTGACCGGGCCTTCGGCCCGTGGTGAGCCCGGCCCGACGGCCGGCCCGGACGCCGCAGTTACGCTGCCCGTCATGACCGGTCTCCTCGGCCCGGCGGAGATCCGGGAACTCGCCGCCCGGCTGGGCGTCGCGCCCACCAAGAAGCTGGGCCAGAACTTCGTGCACGACCCGAACACCGTGCGCCGGATCGTCACCGCAGCCGGGCTGACCCCCGACGATGTGGCGCTGGAGGTCGGCCCCGGGCTCGGTTCGCTGACGCTCGGCCTGCTGCCGGCAGCCGGGCACGTGCACGCCGTGGAGATCGACCCGGTGCTCGCCGGGGCGTTGCCGGAGACCGTCGCCCAGCGCGCCGGCGCGGACGCCGGCCGCCTCACCGTGCACCGTGCCGACGCGCTGCGCATCGCCCCCGCCGAGCTGGCCGACCCGCCACCGACCGCGCTGGTGGCGAACCTGCCCTACAACGTGGCAGTGCCCGTGGTGCTGCACCTGCTCGCCGTGCTGCCCACCCTGCGGCACGGCCTGGTGATGGTGCAGAAGGAGGTCGCCGACCGGCTCGTCGCCGGTCCCGGCTCCAAGGTGTACGGCATCCCGTCGGTCAAACTCGCCTGGTACGCCCAGGCCCGCAGCGCCGGCAAGGTGCCCCCGAACGTGTTCTGGCCGGTGCCGAACGTCGACTCCGGTCTGGTCGCCTTCAGCTGTCACCCGCCACCCCGAGCCGACGTACCCCGGGAGCAGGTCTTCGCCGTTGTCGACGCGGCGTTCGCGCAGCGCCGCAAGACGCTGCGCGCCGCCCTGGCCGGCTGGGCCGGCGGCCCGGACCGGGCCGCCGCCGCCCTCACCCGGGCCGGCGTGGACCCCGGCGCCCGGGGGGAGTCCCTGACCGTCGAGCAGTTCGCCGCCATCGCCGCGTCGGCTTCGCTCGGTACGCGTACCGCGAAGTAGGCTGACGCCGTGCCCGCCGAGGAGCTGATCTTGCGCAAGTCGTTCGACATCCGTCCGCGCGTCCGGGACCTCGCCCCGTGACCGAGGCCTGGCGACCGGACGGCGAGGACGAGCGGCGCGGGGCCATCGGTCCGGTGAAGGTCCGGGTGCCGGCGAAGGTCAATCTGCACCTCGGGGTGGGCCCGCTGCGCCGGGACGGCTACCACGAGCTGAACACCGTCTACCACGCCATCTCGATCTACGACGAGTTGACCGCCCGTCGGGGTGACACGCTCGCCCTGACCATGGAGGGCGAGGGCACCGGCGAGCTGGCGCTTGACGACAGCAACCTGGCGATCCGCGCGGCGCACGCCCTCGCCGGGTACGCGGGGGTGCTGCCGCACGCCCGGCTGCACCTGCGCAAGCAGATCCCGCTCGCCGGTGGGCTCGCCGGTGGCAGCGCCGACGCGGCTGCCGCCCTGGTGGCCTGCGACGCGCTCTGGGGCACCGGGCTGTCCCGCGACGAGCTGGCCGGGATCGCCGCCGACCTGGGCTCCGACGTGCCGTTCCTGATCTACGGTGGCACCGCGCTGGGCACCGGCCGGGGCGAGGCGATCAGCCCGGTGCTGGTCCGCCCCACCTCCTGGCACTGGGTGGTGGCGTTCGCCGACGGTGGCCTGTCCACCCCCGCCGCGTACCGCGAGTTGGATCGGCTGCGCGACTCGGGTGCCGCCGGTGCCCCGCTGGGCTCCACCGACGCCCTGTTGGGCGCGTTGCGCCAGCGCGACCCCCGGGTGCTGGCCCGGACGCTCGGCAACGACCTCCAGGACGCCGCGCTGGCCATGCGCCCGGCGCTTGCCGACACGCTCAAGGCCGGTGAGGCTGCCGGCGCGCTCACCGGCATCGTCTCCGGCTCCGGCCCGACCTGCGTGTTCCTCGCCGCCGACGCGGCCGACGCGGAGCGGATCGCCGCCGAGCTGAACGCTGCTGGTGTGTGTCGGGAGGCGCGGGTCGCGCACGGTCCGGTCGCCGGCGCGCGCGTCGGCTGACGGCACGTCCCGCCGTCCTGCCGGCGCGCGGCGCGGGCGGCACGGGCGTCCGCGTACCCTTGGGTCAGGCGTCCAGGTGCCCGCCGGCACCCGGACGCCTTGATCATGAAGGGTGGAACGTGGCGAACATCGTCAATCTGGACCGGGTGTCCAAGGGGTACGGCGCAGCAGGGCGGCTGCTCACGGACGTCTCGCTCGGCCTGGACGACGCCGACCGGATCGGCGTGGTCGGCCTCAACGGCGCCGGCAAGTCCACCCTGCTGCGGCTGCTCACCAAGCAGGAGGACCCCGACGACGGCCGGGTGACCCACCGCCGTGACCTGCGCGTGCTCTGGCTGCCCCAGCAGCTCACCCTCGCGCCCGACGCCACCGTCCGGGATGTCGTGCTCGGCACCGCCTGGCTGGACGAGGGCATGGGCGCCGAGCACGAGTGGGCCGGCGACGCCGGGGTGCGCGCCATCCTCGACGGCCTCGGCATGCCGCACCTCGGCCTCGACCAGCCGGTCGGTCCGATGTCCGGTGGCGAACGGCGGCGGGTGGCGCTCGCCGCGCTCCTCGTCCGCGACTCCGACCTGCTGATTCTCGACGAGCCGACAAACCACCTCGACGTCGGCGGTGTCGACTGGCTGGCCCGGCACCTGGTCGGCCGCAAGGGTGCCCTGGTGGTGGTCACCCACGACCGGTGGTTCCTCGACGCTGTCTGTACCAACACCTGGGAGGTCGCGGACCAGACCGTCCGCGCCTACGAGGGCGGCTTCGCCGCCTGGACCCTGGCCCGCGCCGAGCGCGAGCGCGTCGCCGCCGCGACCGAGGCCCGCCGGCAGAACCTGCTCCGCAAGGAGATCGCCTGGCTGCGCCGTGGGCCGCCGGCCCGGACCTCCAAGCCGCAGTTCCGCATCGACGCAGCGAACGCGCTGATCGCCGACGTGCCACCGGCCCGGGACACCATGTCCCTCCAGCGGATGGCCGTCTCCCGGCTCGGCAAGCAGGTGTACGAGCTGGAGAACGTCGAGCTGCACGCCGGCCCCAAGGAGATCCTGCGCGACGTCACCTGGCTGGTCGGCCCGGGTGACCGGATCGCCATCCTCGGTGCCAACGGCGCCGGCAAGACCACGCTGCTGCGGATGCTCGCCGGCATCACCCGCCCCGACGGTGGTCGCCTCGGCACCGGCTCCACGGTACGGCCCGCGTTCCTGTCGCAGGAGCTCAGCGAGCTGCCGGGGCACCTGCGGGTGCTCGAGGCCGTCGAGGAGGTCGCCCGTCGGGTGCAGCTCGGCGACCGGGAGGTCTCCGCGTCCCAGCTCGCCGAGGTGTTCGGCTTCGACGACCGGCGGCTCTGGACCCCGGTCAGTGACCTCTCCGGTGGGGAACGCCGTCGGTTGCAGATGCTGCGGTTGCTCGCTGGCGAGCCCAACGTGCTGCTCTTCGACGAGCCCACGAACGACCTGGACACCGACACCCTCGCCGCGCTGGAGGACCTGCTCGACTCGTGGCCCGGCACGATCATCGTGGCGAGTCACGACCGCTACCTGATCGAGCGGGTCACCGACACCGCGTACGGGATGTTCGGCGACGGCCGGCTGGTGCACCTACCGGGCGGCGTCGACGAGTACCTCGCCCGGACCGCGGAGCGGGCCGGCTCGGCTCGGGCGGGCGGCACGTCGCCCTCCGCGCCCGCTGCCGCCCCGGGCGGCGGCATGTCCGCAGCCGAGGTCCGTCAGGCCCGCAAGGAGCTGACCCGGCTGGAACGACAGCTCGGCAAGCTCGACCAACGCGAGACCAGCCTGCTCGACCAGCTCGCGGCGGACGCCACCGACTATGCCCGGGTCGCCGACCTGGACGCTCAGCTCAAGGATCTGCGCGCCGAGCGGGAGCGGATCGAGGAGACCTGGATGACGCTCGCCGAGGAGCTTCCCGAGAGCTGACCGGGCCCGGCCACGCCGGCCCGGGGGCCGTGTGCGGCGTCACACCACCACGTGCGGGACAATCGTCGGCGACACCTACCCCACGGCGTTGGAGACTCAGACATGGCCCACACCCCCGTCAACCACCCCGCGCGGCCGATCTACCGGGCGATCGGCGGGCTGACCGGTCTGTACCTGGTGGTCTTCGGCGTGCTCGGCATCATCGCGAGCGCCGGCAACGAGATCCTCGCCCAGGATGACACCCGGGTCCTCGGCCAGGGCACGAACCTCGGCTTCTCGCTGCTCAGCGTGCTGCTCGGCGTCGTCGTGCTGGTCGGCACCGTGCTCGGCCGCAACATCGACGTGGCGATCAACCAGTGGCTGTCGTACATCCTGATGGCGATCAGCCTGGCCAGCCTGGCCTTCATCCGGACCGACGCCAACATCCTCAACTTCAGCATCGTCACCGTCATCGTCGTGATGGCCATCGCCCTGGTGCTGCTCATGGTCGGGATGTACGGCAAGGTCGGGTCGGAGGAGGAGGCGGAGGCCTTCCACAAGGCTCGGCTGGTGCTCTGAAGCTTTTCTCTGGTTGCGGTAGTGGGTTTTCGCCGGAGCCCGAGCTGCTCCGGGCGGTCAGGCTTGATCCCTGTGCAGCTCGGGCTCCGGCGAAACCTGACCTGGTCCAACCTTCGGCGGACCCCTTCGGCTTCGTGGTTCTTCGGACAGTCAGCTCTGCCCTGAGTGACAATCCTCCTGAAACGGTCGATTCAGGGGGTTGGCGCTATGCCGCACTTTCCGGTGAACCATCCGGCACGGCCGCTCTACCGGGTCCTCTCCGGTCTGATCGGCGTCTACATCCTGGTCTTCGGCGTCTGGGGCGTCGCCGAGACGATCGGCGACCCGCTCTTTGACCGGAGCAGCACCTGGGCCCTCGGGCTGCGGACCAACCTGGCCTTCTCACTCGCCTCGGTGGTCTTCGGGATCGTCCTGATCATCGGGGCGTCCCAGCGCACCAACCTGGGCCACTACATGAACCTCACGGCCGGCGTGGTGTTCCTGGTCACCAGCATCCTGATGATGTCGGTGCTGCAGACCCGGGCGAACTTTCTCAACTTCTCGATGTCGACAGTTGTCGTGTCGATGCTGTTCGGCCTGATCCTGCTCGGCACCGGGCTGTACGACAAGGTCGGCCCACAGGAACACGCAGAGGCCGAGCTGGCGAACCGCAAACACCCGGTGGCGGACGTGCACCGCCGCTGACGAACGGTCAGCGACGCCGGGCGGTGATCAACGTCGGCTTCGCCTCCAGGTGCGACAACCCGTTCCAGGCCAGGTTCACGAGGTGTGCCGCCACCGTCTCCTTGCGCGGCTTGCGCACCTCGAGCCACCAGCGGCCGGTGAGCGCCACCATGCCGACGAGCGCCTGCGAGTACAGCTCGGCAAGCTTCGGGTCGTAGCTCCGGCTCTTGAACTCGGCGCCCAGGATGTGCTCGACCTGGTGCGCGACGTCGTTCATCACGCTGCTGAAGTTGGCAGTGCCGGACATCAGTGGCGACTCGCGGACCAGCACCCGGAAACCGCTCGTCTCCTCCTCGATGTAGGTGAGCAGAGCCAGCGCCGCCTGCTCCAGCAGCTCCCGCGGGTGCCCGGCGGTCAATGCCGTGGTGATCCGGTCCAGCAGGGCCCGGACCTCCCGGTCCACCACCACCGCGTAGAGCCCTTCCTTGCCACCGAAGTGCTCGTACACCACAGGTTTGGAGACCTTGGCGCGGGCCGCCACCTCCTCGATGGAGGTGGCGTCGAAACCGCGTTCGGCGAAGAGCTGCCGACCTGTCGCAATCAACTGCTCGCGTCGCTGCGCCGCCGACATGCGGACCCGGGAGGTGGGTTTGGGCGCGGGAACCGGCGGTATCACCCGTCGGCCGCCGACACTGTCACCGTCAGTTACCTCAGGCATGTCGCCACCTCGCTGGCGCTCGGTTACGCCCTGCCGTGGAATGGTGCCTCCGCTGTGCCCGTTCACGTCGTCGCCTCACTGGCCGGCGGTCCGACCGCCCTGCCGCCCGTCCGACCGTACCTGGCTCGGCGCCGGCCCCCGTCCGCCGAGCCGTCCGGTCCCCGCGTGGCTCGGTCATCCGGCCATCCTGCCAGGCGGCAACCCGCGGTACCGCCCGGTTTTACCGGGGTGCGACCGGCTTCACCAGCTTGGCGGCGAGGCGCTCCGGCTTTGGCCAGCGCACCTGCGTCGCCGCGCCGACCTTCTCGAACAACCAGATCACCCGGGCGGAGATGTCCACCTGGCCGCGGAGCACACCGTGCCGGGCACTCGTGGGGTCGGCATGGTGCAGGTTGTGCCAGCTCTCGCCGAACGACAGGATCGCCAGCGGCCAGAAGTTCGACGCACGGTCGCCCTGACGCATCGCGAACGGACGCTCGCCGTAGACGTGGCAGACCGAGTTGATCGCCCAGGTGACGTGGTGCAACAGGCCGATCCGGACCAGCCCGGCCCAGAAGAACGCGGTGAGCGCGCCCTGCCACGACCAGGTCACCAGGCCGCCGATCAGCGCCGGACCGAGCAGCGAAACCATCACCAGCACCGGGAACAGCCGGTCCACCCGGCTGATGTCGCGGTCGGCGATGAGGTCCGGGGCGAACCGCTCCCGGTTGGACAGCTCCCGACGGAACAACCAGCCCACGTGTGCGTGGAACAGGCCCCGGGTCAGTGCCCAGAAGCTGGTGCCGAAGCGCCACGGGGAGTGCGGGTCGCCCTCCAGGTCGGAGAAGGCGTGGTGCCGTCGGTGGTCGGCCACCCACTGGATGATGTCGCCCTGCACCGCGAGCGAACCCGCCACCGCCAGGGAGACGCGCAGCCACCGCTTGGCCTTGAACGAGCCGTGCGTGAAGTAGCGGTGGAAGCCGACGGTGATGCCGAGCCCGCTTACCACGTAGAAGACCAGACCGATGATCACGTCGGTCCAGCCCAGCCAGCCACCCCAGGCCAGCGGGACGGCGACAAGCAGGGCCACGAAGGGGATCACCACGAAGGCATAGAGGGCGGCCAGGATGCCGGGGGACTGGCTGCCGTCGGTGAGTGGCTTGGGGCCGCTGGCGGCCGGGTTCGGATCGAGCAGAGTGGTGGACATGAGACCTCGCAGGGGGACGGTGACGATCACAAAGCTACGCCTACGTCACCGTAACTTACGGCTCCGTAGATCGCACGGGGAAGTTTCGAGCGGCCCTCACTTCATCGCCGAAATCCGCAGGTCAGGTGCCGTCGTGGTGAGTGGGAGGGGGAGCCGACTGTTCGACTCGGGGCTCGCTCGAAACGTGGCCTGGATGCCTCGAAGGCACGAAACCGGTGGCTTGTGGCACCGGCCTGCCGCATCGTTCCCGCCGTCCGCTTTCGCGTCGCTGCCGGTGTGCGGCGGGATGAGCGATGGCGTCCACCGGCCGGGGCGCTAAGGTGTAGCGGCGGGACACCCAATTCCCCGCGCGACGTCCTCGCGTCGTTGATCGGCCGTGGTGTAATTGGCAACACCCGGGTCTTTGGTACCCGTATTTCAGGTTCGAACCCTGGCGGCCGAGCTGCCCACCTACGTCCGTTTTGGGCTCGGGTGGGGGTAAGAGGGGAAGGTGCCGGTCCTCGCGGTTAGCATGGCCGCGGAAGTGTCCGCCGTCCCGACGGGAGCCACGTCGTGCCCCAGCCCCACCTTCGTACCGTCGTCGTACTCGCCGCCGGTGAGGGCAAGCGGATGAAGTCGACGCTACCCAAGGTGCTGCACCCCCTGCTCGGTCGGACGCTGCTCGGTCACGTGCTCAGCGCTGCCGCGCCGTTGACCGCGGACCGGACCGTCGTCGTGGTGGGGCACGGCGCCGACAAGGTTCGGGAGCACCTGTCCGAGATCGCCCCGGCCGCCATGCCCGTGCTCCAGGCCGAACAGCTCGGCACCGGACATGCCGTGCGGATCGCGCTGGACGCCGTCCCGGACGGCGCCGGCACGGTTGTGGTGATCAACGGGGACGTGCCGCTGTTGCGCCCCGAGACGGTCGGCGCGCTGGTGACAGCGCACGAGGAGGCGGCTGCGGCGGCCACCGTGCTGGCCGCCGAGGTGCCCGACCCGACCGGGCTCGGACGGATCGTCCGGGACGCCGACGGTCACCTGGAGCAGATCGTCGAGCAGCGCGACGCCGACGCGGCGCAGCGCGCGATCCGGGAGATCAACGCGGGCATCTACGCGTTCGACGCGGTGCGGCTGCGCGAGTCGCTGGGCAAGCTCTCCACCGACAACGACCAGGGCGAGGAGTACCTGACCGACGTGTTCGGCCTGCTCCGTTCCGCCGGTGAGCCGGTCGCCGTGCACCTGGCCGCCGATCACGTCGAGACGTTGGGCTGCAACGACCGGGTGGAGTTGGCGGCGCTGCGCCGGCTGCTGCGCGACCGGGTCAACGAGGCGTGGATGCGTACCGGAGTGAGCCTGCTCGACCCCGTGACCACCTGGATCGACGTGACGGTCGCGTTGGACCGCGACGCGGTGGTCGACCAGAACACCCAGTTGCGCGGTGCGACGGTGGTCGGTGCGGGAGCGTCGGTCGGGCCGGACGTCACGCTCATCGACACGATCGTCGGCCCGGGGGCGTCGGTGGTCCGCAGTCACGCCGTCGGCGCCGAGGTCGGCGCGGGCGCCAGCGTGGGCCCGTACGCGTACCTGCGACCGGAGGCCCGGCTGGGCGAGAAGGCGAAGGTCGGCACGTTCGTCGAGGTGAAGAAGTCCGAGATCGGGCCCGGCGCGAAGGTGCCGCACCTGACGTACGTGGGTGACGCGACGATCGGGGAGCAGACGAACATCGGCGCGGCGTCGGTCTTCGTCAACTACGACGGGGTCAACAAGCACCGCACGGTGATCGGCAGCCACGCCCGGACGGGTGCGGACAACATGTTCGTGGCGCCGGTCGAGGTGGGCGACGGCGCGTACACGGCGGCCGGCTCGGTGATCGTGGACGACGTACCGGCGGGTGCGATGGGTGTGGCCCGTGCCCGCCAGCGCAACATCGAGGGCTGGGTGGTGAAGCGGCGGGCCGGTACG
The DNA here is from genome assembly GCF_040649215.1 of Micromonospora sp. NPDC049044. Classification (NCBI taxonomy): domain Bacteria; kingdom Bacillati; phylum Actinomycetota; class Actinomycetes; order Micromonosporales; family Micromonosporaceae; genus Micromonospora; species Micromonospora sp. NPDC049044. The sequence continues at coordinate 28,173 of NZ_JBEZFA010000044.1, forward strand.
CCGGCGGCCGAGGCCGCGCAGCGGGCCGCCGACGCGAAGGGTGCGTCGGGAATGGCCGGAGCCGCAAGCGACAGTGAGGCAATGCACGGGGTGACCGAGACGGTGGGCGGCACATCCGGCGCGGGAGATACTGCAACCGAATAGTCCCCGACCCCCCACCACCGGGTCGGGTACCGCCGACAAAACGGGAGCAGACGGGCCCATGGGCAGCATCGTCGCCGAAAACCGCAAAAGCCTGATGCTCTTTTCCGGACGTGGCTTTCCGGAGTTGGCCAAGGAGATCGGCGAGGTGCTCGGCGTCGCGCCGACCCCGGCCGACGCGTACGAGTTCGCCAACGGCGAGATCTTCGTACGGTTCAAGGACTCGGTGCGTGGTTCGGACGCCTTCGTGGTGCAGTCCGTCACGCACGGGGTGAACACGTGGGTCATGGAGACCCTGATCATGGTGGACGCGCTGAAGCGGGGGTCCGCCAAGCGGATCACCGTGGTGCTGCCGTTCTACCCGTACGCCCGGCAGGACAAGAAGCACCGCGGCCGGGAGCCGATCTCGGCCCGGCTGGTGGCGGACCTGTTGAAGACCGCGGGCGCGAACCGCATCCTCACCGTCGACCTGCACACCGCGCAGATCCAGGGCTTCTTCGACGGTCCGGTGGACCACCTCTTCGCGATGGACATCCTGGCCGAGTACGTGGAGCACAAGTACGCCGGCCGACCGATGACAGTGGTGGCCCCCGATTCCGGCCGGGTACGGGTGGCCGAGCGGTGGACCGACCGGCTCGGCGGTTGCCCGCTGGCGTTCATCCACAAGACCCGCGACCCGATGAAGCCGAACCAGGTAGTGGCGAACCGGGTGGTCGGCGAGGTGGAGGGCCGGGTCTGTCTGATCGTCGACGACATGATCGACACCGGTGGCACGATCGCCAAGGCCGCGGACATCCTCAAGGAGTCCGGGGCGGCGGAGATCGTTGTCGCGTCCACCCACGCGTTGCTCTCCGACCCGGCCACGGAGCGCCTGAAGAACAGCTCGATAAGCGAGATCGTGGTGACCAACACGTTGCCGCTGCCGCCGGAGAAGCAGTTGGACAAGCTGACCGTGTTGTCGATCGCGCCGCTGCTGGCGCGGGCGATCCGAGAGGTCTTCGACGACGGTTCGGTGACCACCCTGTTCGGCGGCCTGAGCTGATTGATGGGCCCCGTTTCCGCCACTCAGCATTCCGGCGGGGGCGGGGCTGTCAAACTTGTGGAAACGGGGCCGGCACGTTGGTGGGAATACCACCGACGCGCCGGTCTGGAGCCGTGAACGGGGACTGCCGGAAACCCTGGAAACAGCTCGGGTAGACTGGTGCGGTTGCCACGGCGAGGGTGCCCGGCGGGCCGCTGAAAAGCGCCGCACGGAGGCACCGTCATCGACGCGGTGCTCCGGGCAGTCGTTCATGACGCATGAGCCCCAGCGAGCCCCTCGCCCCAGCACCGCCAGACGACAAGCCGCCGCAGCGAAAAGCATCAGGAGTTTCCCCGTGTCCGAGGTAAAGATCAGCGCCGAGCCCCGCACCGAGTTCGGCAAGGGTGGTGCCCGCCGTACCCGCCGGGCCGGCAAGGTGCCCGCCGTGCTGTACGGCCACGGCGAGAAGCCCAAGCACATCGCGCTGCCGTCGCGGGAGTTCGCCGCGGCGATCCGCAAGGGCGGTGCCAACCAGCTCTTCGCGATCGACATCACCGACGGCACCCAGGTGCTGGCGCTGCCGAAGGCGATCCAGCGGGACCCGATCCGGGACACCTTCGAGCACGTCGACCTGATCCTGGTCCGTCGGGGCGAGAAGGTCACCGTCGAGGTTCCGGTGCAGCTGACCGGCGAGGCCGCCCGGGACACCCTGATCGTGCACGACCACGACACCCTCTCGGTGACCGCCGACGCCACCAAGGTGCCGGACCACCTCGAGGCGTCGATCGAGGGCCTGGAGGCGGGCACCCAGGTGACCGCCGGTGACGTCGAGCTGCCGTCCGGCGTCGAGCTGGCCGCCGACTCCGACCTGACCGTCGCGTCGGTGACCGCCGCCCCCACCGCCGAGCAGCTCGAGGCGACGCTGCCCGAGGTCGAGGTCGCGACCGACGAGGCCGAGGCCGAGGCCGGCGAGACCACCGAGGGCTCCGAGGGCGCGGACGAGGCTCCGGCCGCCGAGGGCGACGAGAACGCCGAGGCGCGCACCGAGGCCTGATCGGTTCAAGCTCTGCGACAGGCGCTCCCGGACGTTCGGGGGCGCCTGTCGGCGTATCGGGAGTCGGTGGGATGAGCGTCGGGAGGGACGGGTCGTGACGGACGAGGCGGCGGGGCCGTGGCTGGTGGTCGGCCTGGGCAACCCGGGTCGGGAGTACGCCGGGAACCGGCACAACGTCGGCTTCATGGTGGCCGATCTGCTGGCCGGGCGGTTCGGCGCGCGGTTCGGCCGGCACAAGCGGGCGGTGGCCGAGGTGGCCGAGACGCGGTTGGGCTTCGGTGGGCCGAAGCTGGTACTGGCGAAGCCGCTGACGTACATGAACCTCTCCGGTGGGCCGGTGGCCGCCCTGGCCCAGTTCTACAAGGTGCCGGCGGCGCAGGTGATCGCTGTGCACGACGAGCTGGACATCGACTTCGGGCAGGTGCGGATCAAGTTCGGCGGCGGTGAGGGCGGGCACAACGGCCTGCGTTCGATGTCGAAGTCGTTGGGCACGAAGGACTACGCCCGGGTCCGGTTCGGCGTCGGCCGGCCGCCGGGGCGGCAGGATCCGGCGGATTACGTGTTGTCGGATTTCGGCACCGCGGAGCGCAAGGAGTTGGATTTCCTTGTCGACCGGGCCGCCGACGTGGTGGAGTCGGTGATCGTCAAGGGCGTGGAGCCGACGCAGAACCTCTACCACGGGGGCTGAGTCGGGCGAGGCGTACCGGATCCGAAACGGTCGGCCGGTAGTCTGCGCCTTTCGGCGTGCCGCGACCGGCGACGCGGGTCGTGGCGAATCGGTCCGTGCGGGCACGGGTCGCGGCGAGGCGACAGGAGCGGGCAGATGACCAGTCCTCCGATGATCGACGGTGCGTTCGCCAGGTGGTTGGCGTCGCGGGCCGGGCAGGCGCTGCTCGACCTACGCGTCGAGATGGGCTTCGCGGACACCGGCGCGCTGAAGTCGGCCGGGGACAAGGTTTCCCACGACCTGATCCGCACGGAGCTGGCGAAGTGGCGGCCGGGCGACGCGGTGCTCTCCGAGGAGGACGAGGGATCGCGGCTGGCCTGGGCGGCTGAGGTGAACACCGGGGCGGTGTCCCGGTTGACAGCGGACCGGGTGTGGATCATCGACCCGTTGGACGGCACCCGCGAGTTTTCCGAGGAGGGCCGCTCGGACTGGGCGGTGCACGTGGCGCTCTGGGCGCGCAGCGCGCCGAGCCCGCACGGGCTGGTCGCCGGGGCGGTGGGGTTGCCGGCGCAGCACCGGGTGCTGGGCACTGACTACCCGCCGGCGTACCCGCCGATGACTGTGGAGGCCGCGACGGCCGGCGAGCGGAAGATCCGCCTGGCGGCCAGCCGGAGCCGGCCGCCGGTCTTCCTGACCGACCTGGCCGAGGACGTCGGGGCGCATCTGGTGCCGATGGGATCGGCCGGCGCGAAGATCGCCGCAGTGGTCACCGGCGAGGTGGACGCGTACATCCACGCGGGTGGGCAGTACGAGTGGGACTCGGCCGCCCCGGTTGCTGTGGCGACGGCCACCGGACTACACGCTTCCCGGATCGATGGTTCTGCGCTGAAATACAACGAGGCGGATCCGCGCCTGCCGGACCTGCTGGTCTGTCGCAAGGATCTCGCCAGCCGGTTGCTTGCAGCGCTGCAGAGGCATTCCGGGTAGCCTGAGCGCACTTTCTTGACATGTCCGACCGGAAAGGTCTGGAAATCGGATGAGCGAGCGAATCGAGCCGGTGTCATGACCACCCCCGCCGCCTACCGGGTCTCCCACCTGGACGCCCTGGAGGCGGAGAGCATCTTCGTGATGCGCGAGGTGGTAGCCGAGATGGAACGCCCGGTGTTGCTCTTCTCCGGCGGCAAGGACTCGATCGTCATGCTGCGGTTGGCGCAGAAGGCGTTCGCCCCGGCCAGCATCCCCTTCCCGGTCATGCACGTCGACACCGGGCACAATTTCCCGGAGGTCCTGGAATACCGCGACCAGCGGGTCGCCGAGCTGGGGTTGCAGCTCGTGGTGGCGAGTGTGCCGGAGGCGCTGGCCAGCGGCATGGTCCGGGAGTCCGGCGACGGGATGCGCAACCGCATCCAGACGCCGGTGCTGCTGGACGCGGTGGAGAAGCACCGCTTCGACGCGCTGTTCGGCGGGGCCCGCCGCGACGAGGAGAAGGCGCGGGCCAAGGAGCGGGTGTTCAGCTTCCGCGACGAGTTCGGCCAGTGGGACCCGAAGAACCAGCGACCTGAGCTGTGGTCGCTGTACAACGGCCGGCACCACCCCGGCGAGTCGATCCGGGTCTTCCCGCTGTCCAACTGGACCGAGTTGGACGTCTGGCACTACATCGCCCGGGAGCGCATCCCGCTGCCCTCGATCTACTACGCGCACGAGCGCGAGGTGATCGAGCGGGACGGCATGGTCTACGCGGTGAACGAGTTCTTCCGCCCGCGCGCGGGGGAGGAGCGGTTCAAGGCGCAGGTGCGCTATCGCACCGTCGGCGACGCCTCCTGCACCGCGGCGGTCCGCTCCGACGCGGACACCGTGGAGAAGGTCATCGAGGAGGTGGCGGCCACCCGGATCACCGAGCGCGGCGCCACCCGTGGTGACGACCGGGTGAGCGAGGCCGCCATGGAGGACCGCAAGCGGGAGGGCTACTTCTGATGAGCACCGAGACGATGGCCCCGACTGCCGAGGCGCGCTCGATGGACCTGCTGCGCTTCGCCACCGCCGGCAGCGTGGACGACGGCAAGTCGACACTTATCGGCCGGCTGCTCTACGACACCAAGTCGCTCTTCACCGACCAGTTGGCCGCGGTGGAGGCGGTCAGCGCGGCCCGTGGCGACGAATACACGAACCTGGCGTTGCTCACCGACGGTCTGCGGGCCGAGCGGGAGCAGGGCATCACCATCGACGTGGCGTACCGGTACTTCGCCACCCCACGCCGCAAGTTCATCATCGCCGACACCCCCGGGCACATCCAGTACACCCGCAACATGGTCACCGGGGCGTCCACCGCCGACCTGGCGTTGATCCTGGTGGACGCCCGCAAGGGCCTTGTCGAGCAGTCCCGCCGGCACGCGTTCCTCTGCTCGCTGCTGCGGGTTCCGCACCTGGTCCTCTGTGTCAACAAGATGGATCTGGTGGACTGGTCGCAGGAGGTCTACGAGCGGATCGCCGACGAGTTCACCGCGTTCGCCGCGAAACTCGACGCACCGGACCTGACAGTGGTGCCGATCTCCGCGCTGCGCGGCGACAACATCGTCGCCCGCTCCGAGAACATGCAGTGGTACGAAGGCCCGTCGCTGCTGCACCACCTGGAGCGGGTGCACATCGCCAGCGACCGCAACCTGGTCGACGTCCGGTTCCCGGTGCAGTACGTGATCCGGCCGCAGTCCACCACTGTCACCGACTACCGCGGCTATGCCGGCCAGGTGGCCTCCGGGGTGCTCAAGCCGGGCGACGAGGTGATGGTGCTGCCGTCCGGCTTCACCAGTCGGATCGCCAGTGTGGAGACCGCCGACGGGCCGGTGCCGGAGGCGTTCCCGCCGATGTCGGTGACGGTACGGCTGGCCGACGAGATCGACATCTCCCGGGGTGATCTGATCTGCCGGCCCAACAACGCGCCGGCGGTGGCCCAGGACATCGAGGCGATGGTCTGCTGGATGGACGAGACGGCCCCGCTGCGGGTCGGCGCCCGGTACGCGATCAAGCACACCACCAGGTCGGCGCGGGCGATCGTGCGGGGGCTGCACTACCGGTTGGACATCAACTCGCTGCACCGCGACGAGTCGGCCGACGAGCTGCGGCTCAACGAGATCGGCCGGGTGCGGCTGCGGACGACGGTGCCGCTGCTCGCCGACGAGTACCGCCGCAACCGCACCACCGGTGGTTTCGTCATCATCGACGAAACCACAAACCGCACGGTGGGCGCCGCCATGATCGTCGAAGCCGCCTGACCGGCCCCCCGACCCCGTGCAAGATCACGCTCGATCTGTGAAGTAGTGGCCTCCCGGAACAGGGAGGCCACTACTTCCATGAACAAGCACGGTCATGCCGCTCCCACCCCGAGCCCGGTTGCTGACGCGAGCCTCTTCCCGGGCGACGGGGTGGAGATCAGTCCAGGCGGGTGGCGCCGGGGGAGGGCAGGGCGGTCAGGGTCGCGGGGGTGGTGAAGCCCCGTTCGGCGTAGGCGGCCTCGACGGCTGCGGTCGTCTCGTCGGCGCGGTCGGCCTCGATCAGAGCCAGGACACAGCCGCCGAACCCGCCGCCGGTCATCCGGGCACCGAGCGCGCCGGCCGACAGCGCCGCCTCGACCGCCGTGTCGATCTCCGGGACGGTGATCTCGAAGTCGTCGCGCATGGACGCGTGCGAGGCGGTGAGCAGCGGGCCGATGTCCCCGACCCGGCCGGCGCGCAGCAGCGCCACAGTGTCCAGCACCCGCTGGTCCTCGGTGACCACGTGCCGGACGCGCCGTCGGGTCTCCTCGTCGTCGAGGCTGGCCAGGGCGCTGTCGAGCTGGTCGACTGTCACGTCGCGCAGCGCGGCGACGCCGAGCGCCTTGGCGGCCGCCTCGCAGGAGCGGCGGCGTGCAGCGTACTCCCCGTCGGCGTGCCGGTGCGGTGCGCGGCTGTCGATGACGAGCACGGCCAGACCGGCGGCGTCCAGGTCGAACGGAATGTGCTCGACGGACTCGTCGCGGCAGTCGAGGAAGAGCGCGTGCCCTTCCCGGCAGCGGATCACCGCGGACTGGTCCATGATGCCGGTCGGCGCGCCCACGTAGACGTTCTCCGCCCGCTGCGCCAACCGCGGCTGGCGCTCGGGGGACAGGTCCAGCCCACCGAGGTCGAGCAGGGCGGCGAGCACTGACGACTCCAGCGCGGCCGAGGAGGAGAGCCCGGCACCCAGCGGCACGTCGGAGGCGATCGCCAGCCGGGCGCCGGGCACCGCGTGACCGGCGTCGCGCAGCGCCCAGACCACCCCGGCCACGTACGCGCCCCAGCCGGTCACCCGGCCGGGCTCGGCCACGTCGTCCGCGCCAAAGGTGATCGTCTCGTCGGAGAGCTCGGACCAGACCGTCCAGCGCTCGCCGTCCTGCCGGTCGGCGGCGACCACGGTACGCAGTGGCAGCGCGAAGGGCAGCACGAACCCGTCGTTGTAGTCGGTGTGCTCGCCGATCAGGTTGACCCGGCCGGGCGCGGCCCAGCGGCCGGTGGCCGGACCGCCGTACTGCGTGGTGAAGCCGGCGGCGGCCCGGTCGGCCACGGCACGCGTGGGGTCGGTCACGGCTGCTGCTCCAGGATGTGCGTGCGGTAGAAGGCCCAGGCGTCGCCGACCATGTCGTGCAGGGTCGGCTTCCGCGGCACCCAGCCCAGCTCGTCGCGGGCCAACGCGGAGGAGGCGACCAGCTCGGCCGGGTCACCCTCGCGGCGCGGGGCCACCTCGACGGGTAGTTGGTGCCCGGTGACCTCGCGGACCACGTCGACGACCTGGCGGTTGGTGAAGCCGTTGCCGTTGCCGAGGTTGTAGATCCGGTGTTGGCCGCCGGTGGCCGCGTCCAGCGCCAGCAGGTGCGCGCGGGCCAGGTCGGCGACGTGGATGTAGTCGCGGACGCAGGTGCCGTCCACTGTGGGGTAGTCGTCGCCGAAGAGTTGGAGCTTCTCCCGCCGGCCGGCGGCGACCTCGAGCGCGATCGGGATCAGGTGCGTCTCCGGGTCGTGTCGTTCGCCGATCGCGACGTCGCCGTCGAGGTGGGCGCCCGCGACGTTGAAGTAGCGCAGCGACACGGCGGCCAGCCCGTGCGCGATGGCCTCGGAGGTGAGCGCCATGTCGACGGCGAGCTTGGTGGCGCCGTACGTGCTTGTGGGTGCCTTGACCGCGCTCTCGGTGATCGGCAGTTGGGTGGGGTTGCCGTAGACGGCGGCGGTGGAGGAGAAGACCATGCGGGGCACGCCGGCGGCCCGGACCGCGTCGATCAGGGCGAGTGTGCCGACGGTGTTGGTCTGCCAGTAGAGCTCTGGTTTGACCATCGACTCGCCGGCGGCGATCAGGGCCGCGAAGTGCAGCACCCCGTCGAAGCCGGCGTCGGGGGTGAGGACGCGGGCGGCGTCGTGGATGGACGCCTCGACGTGGGTCGCGTCCGGGGCGAGCGCCTCGCGGTGCCCGGTGCGCAGGTCGTCCAGGACGACCACCTGGTGACCCGCGTCCAGCAGCATTCGGGTCACCACGCTGCCGATGAAGCCGGCGCCCCCGGTCACGAGCAGTTTCACGTCGTTTGCCTCCTGCCTGGCCCGCCCGGGACGTGGCCTTCGCTGATCACCCTAGGGTGGCGGCCGGTGCCCTGACCGACGGCACCGCCATCCTTATTCCATCATAAACTCTCATGATTAAACAGACCCGCACATGCTGGTCCGCTCCGGCCGATTCCCGGTGGGGCGAGCGAACGGTGTCTACCATCTCTGTCATGCGGGAAGCGGCCCGTACCGGGCTCCGGCGACGCGTGCGGGAACGACCCCGCCGCGACCCCGGGCCGCTCGCCCGGGCCGTCGCCCGGGTGCTGGTCCGCACCGCCGACGGCGCCTCCCGACTCGTCACCGACCTGCTCGGGGCCGGGCCGGCGGCCGGCCGGGAGCGCATCACCGAGGCCGAGTTACGCGATCTGGTCGCGGCGAACACGGTGCTCGACCCCGACGAACGCCGGATCATCGACGAGGTACTGGTGGCCGGCGCCAGCCTGGTCCGCGAGGTGATGATGCCGCGCACCGAGGTCGTCTTCCTCCCGGCCCGGCTCACCATCACCGAGGCCGCCCGGCTGGTCCGCGCCGAGACGCACACCCGCTACCCGGTCACCGACGGCACCCACGACGACGTGGTCGGCTTCGTGCACCTGCGGGACGTGCTGCTGCGTCCGGACGCCGACCCGTGTGCCACAGTCGGCGAACTGGCCCGGGAGGTGAAGCGACTGCCCGGAAGCAAGCGGGTGCTTCCCGCGCTCACCGAGATGCGCCGGGAGGGCCAGCACCTGGCGGTGGTGGTCGACGAGTACGGCGGCACCGCCGGCATCGTCACGCTTGAGGACCTCATCGAGGAGGTGATCGGCGAGATCCGCGACGAGTACGACACCACGCCGGACCCGGTGCACGTCGGTCTGCCGGCCGTGGTGGACGGCCGGCTCAACCTCGCCGACTTCGCCGAGCGGACCGGGGTGGTGCTCCCCGCCGGGCCGTACGAGACGGTCGGCGGGTACGTGATGGCGGCGCTGGGGCGGCTTCCGGTGACCGGTGACGAGGTGCCGGTGCCCGGTGAGCCAGCCGATGCCGGCGGGCCGGATCCCGCCGACCCGCCGGACGGCTGGCTGCTGCGGGTCCTCGCGCTGGACGGCCGTCGGGTGGCGCGGCTCGCGGTCTCCGCCGTCCGGGTGCCGGAGCAGCAGCGCCGCGAGCACAGTGTCGGCCCGGCGCGGGAGACGGTGGCCGGGCGGCACCACGGGTTGCCGACCGGGTCGACGCGCCGGGTCGATCCGGGCGTACCACCCGAGGTCAGCGCCCCGACACCGGCGGGCCGCGGCCGACCCGCCGGCCCGTCATGACGGACCGGGTTGGTTGCTGACAGAATTATCGCCATGTCCGACGTTCCCGCCCGTCCCCGCGTCTTCTCCGGCATCCAGCCGACGGCCGACTCGTTCCATCTCGGCAACTATCTGGGCGCGGTGCGGCACTGGGTGGCGTTGCAGGAGACCCACGACGCGTTCTACTGCGTGGTGGACCTGCACGCCATCACCGCGGGGCACGACCCGGCGCAGCTGCGGCAGCGGACGCGGGTGGCCGCCGCCCAGCTCTTCGCGGTCGGGCTCGACCCGGAGCGCAGCACGCTGTTCGTGCAGTCGCAGGTGCCCGAGCACCCGCAGCTGGCCTGGGTGCTGGGCTGCATCACCGGTTTCGGCGAGGCCAGCCGGATGACCCAGTTCAAGGACAAGTCGCAGAAGCAGGGCAACGAGCGGGCCAGCGTCGGGCTGTTCACCTACCCGGTCCTGCAGGCCGCCGACATCCTGCTCTACCAGGCCAACGCGGTGCCGGTCGGCGAGGACCAGCGCCAGCACCTGGAGCTTTCCCGGGATCTGGCCCAGCGGTTCAACTCGCTGTTCGGCCCGACGTTCACGGTGCCCGCGCCGCACATCGTGAAGGACACCGCGAAGATCACCGATCTCCAGGACCCGACGGCGAAGATGTCCAAGTCGTCGTCCTCGCCCTCCGGCATCATCGACCTGTTGGACGATCCGGCCCGATCGGCCAAGAAGATCCGATCCGCGGTGACGGACACCGGCCGGGAGATCGTCTTCGACACCGAGACGAAGCCGGGGGTGTCCAATCTGCTGACCATCTACTCGGCGCTGAGCGGCCGCGGCATCGACGAGCTGGTGGCCGCGTTCGCCGGCCGCGGCTACGGCGACCTGAAGAAGGAGCTGGCCGAGGTGGTGGCGGAGTTCGTCCGTCCGGTCCAGGAACGCACCCGTGCCTACCTCGACGACCCGGCCCAGCTGGACAAGCTGCTCGCCGCCGGTGCGGAGAAGGCCCGCGCGGTGGCCTCGGCGACCCTGCGGTCCACGTACGAGCGGGTCGGGTTCTTCCCGCCCGTGCGCGGCGAGTAGCGCCGCGCGCAGATGACCGGGTCGGTGGCCGGAGGGGCGGCGCGAAGCGTGGATCGCAGTGGCGGGGTGTCGCCGACCGGCGACACCATCCAGATCGGCATCGCGGTGGACATTCCCGAGCCCTGGGGTGCCCAGCTCACCAGGCGGCGGGTCGAGGCCGGTGACCCGCTCGCGGTCCCCGCACACGTGACGTTGCTCGCGCCCACCGAGATCCGGACGGCCAGCCTGCCCGCCGTCGAGCGGCACCTGGCCGCCGTCGCCGCCACGCACCTGCCGTTCACGCTGCACCTGCGGGGCGCCGGCACGTTCCGTCCGGTCACCCAGGTGGTGTTCGTCGCGGTGGCCGCCGGCATCAGCGAGTGTGAGTTGCTTGCCGCAGCCATCACCGCGACGCCGGACCTACACCGCAAGGCCCGCTTCCCGTACCATCCGCACGTCACAGTGGCGCAGGACGTGGCACCGGAGACCCTGGACAAGGTGTACGAGGACCTGGCCGACTTCTCCGCGATGTTCGAGGTCGAGGCGTTCACCCTCTTCTCGCACAGCGGGGAGGCTCGGTGGCAGCCGCGCCGGGACTTCCGCCTCGGCACCTGAACCGTCGGCGACGCGCCGGTAGGTGAGCAGCGGGAGCCGGTTGCCACTACGGCGGTGCGAGATCGGCGAGGATGATCGCGTGAACGTGATCGGCTGGATCGAAGCGGGCATCGACCGCTGGGTGAGCGCCGCGCGCCACCGGTCGAGCCTGTTCGATCACGTGTGGCGGGCCGGCGCCCTGTACGCCGAGGTGCTGGCCGGGCGGCTGGCCGCCGCGATCGCCTACTACGGCTTCTTCGCGGTGTTCGCCCTCGCCCTTGTCGCGTTCTCCATCTTCGGCGCGATTCTGGAGGACAACGACGAGGTGAGCGCGGCGGCAGCCGGCTTCCTCCGGGAGAACCTGCCCTTCCTGGACGCCCAGCAGATCGCCAACTCCAGCGGCACTGTCGGTGTGGTCGGTCTGGTCATCCTGGTGTTCACCGGGATCGGGTGGGTGGAGGCCATTCGGTCCTCGCAGCGGCTGATGTACCAACTCAACCAGCAGCCCGGCAACCTGGTGATCCGACGGCTGGTCGACCTGGGCGTGATGATCGGTGTCTTCGTGCTGCTCGGCCTCTCGGTCGCGGCCGTGGACGCGTTGGAGTCGTTGCTGCGTTTCCTCCTGCGCAGCACCGGGTCGGTAGGCCTCACCACGATCAGCGCGGTGCTCAGCGTGCTTGTCAACGCGGTCCTGGCCACCGCGTTGCTCCTCGCGGTGCCCCGGCTGCGGATGAGCAGGTCCCGGCTGCGCCCGGTGGTGCTGGTGGTGGCGGTCGGGATCACCCTGTTGAACACGGTGGGGCGCTACTACGTGGTGCGTACCGAGCGGAACCCGGCGTACACGGTGGTGGCCGGTGCCGTCGGTCTGCTGCTCTACCTCTACCTGCTCAACCAACTTGTGCTGTTCGGTGCCGCGCTCCTCGCGACAAGCAGGAACGGGCGGGTGGTGGACCTGGCGGAGGCCGCCGCCCCGACGGGCGGGGTCGACGAGGACACCGATCCCGGTACGCCGGGTGGTGCGAGCTGAGGACGGAAGGTGTGCAGATGCTGATCTCGGTCGACCCGGACTCGTCGGTGCCCCCGTACGAGCAGGTCCGTGGGCAGCTCGCCGAGTTGATCGGCGACGGTCGGCTGCCGGTCGGATGTCGACTGCCCACCGTCCGGCAGCTCGCCGCCGACCTCAGCCTGGCCGCGAACACGGTGGCCCGGGCGTACCGGGAGTTGGAGGCGGCCGGGCTGCTGGAGACCCGGGGGCGCAACGGCACGTTCGTCGCCCCCGGCCGGGACGACGCCGTCGACAGGTTGCAGCGGGCGGCGGCCGGCTACGCGGCCGAGGCGACCCGGCTCGGCGTACCGCCGGCCACCGCGCTCGCCCTGGTCCGCGCCGCCCTGGATGCCGTCCGCCCCGGCTGACCGTCGCCGGCAGCGCACCGGACGGCGGAAACTGAGCCGAAAGCCACCGGTGCTCACGTTCGCGGACCATGATGAGCCGGTGGGCGCACTCATGACTCTGGACCTACCGGCCGACTCGCCGCTGCTCGGGCTGCCCTGGATCATCACCTTCGGTCCGCTCGGCGAGCTGGACGAGTGGGAGCCGGTGGTCTGCGGGCCGTACGAGCGGCCGCACGCGTTGGCGCTGGCCGAGGCGGTGGTGGCCGAGGAGCAACTGATGGCGGTGGTGGAGCCGTTGCTGCCGGCGCTCTCCGCCGACGAGATCCGCGATGAGATCGCCGCCGCGCAGGTCGCCGCCGAGGACGAGGCGAGGCAGGTCGAGGGCGCCGACCTGTACGGCGACTTCGAGGACGTGATCGACGAGGAGTTGGACGCCGCCGCCGACGAGGCTGGCCACGGTGCGCCCGCCGAGCCGCCGGACGAGGCCGAGGTGCGCGCCGGCTTCACCCGGATCGCGGCGCTGCTCACCGCGAAGTGACTCCGAGCGTCAGCGGGTCGGCGGCCCGTCCAGCACGCAGAACTCGTTGCCCTCCGGGTCGGCGAGCACCGTGAACCCTTCGGCCCCGGTCTGCCCGACGTCGACGGGCCGCGCACCGAGGCTCAGCAGTCGCCGTACCTCGGCCTCCGGGTCGGCGTCCGCGACCAGGTCGAGGTGCAGCCGGTTCTTGCCCCGCTTGGCGGTGCCCGAGCCCTGCAACCACACGGTGGGCGCGCCGGCCGACCGTCCCGGCGGCCGGAGCTTGGCGCTGCCGTCGTCGCCCTGGTCGACCTGGTAGCCGAGCGCCGCTGACCAGAACGCGACCATCAGGTCCAGATCCTCGACGTCGAGCGTGCACTGCGCTATCCGTACCACGATGGGTTCACCTCCGTAGCGATGGTGCCCGATGCGGTACCCGCGACGGCGGCTGGCCACACCATCGGCGGCAGACGGACACCGGCACCGCGCGGAGCGGACTCCGCGCGGTGCCGGTGGCACCTCACCCCCCACCACAAGGGGCCGGTAGCCCAGTCGCCCGCCGGCGCGGGGCACGACGAACGACCAGGTCGAGAGGTTGTTACCCGCTCAGCGCCGTTGTAACCAGCCGGCCCGGTCTGCAGGAGTCAAGCAGTTCTTGCGTAAGGCAGCCGTGCCGTGCTCGGCACGACCGCTGTGGAGCCGCGTACCACAAGCTCCGGGCGGAACAGGTACTCCGAGTGCGGAGCGCCGTACCCGTTGATCTCGTCCACCAGGGCCCGGACGGCGGCCACCGCCATCGCGGCGACCGGCTGCCGCACTGTGGTCAGCGGCGGGTCGGTGAAGGCCATCAGCGGCGAGTCGTCGTAGCCGACCACCGAGACGTCCTCGGGCACCCGGAGGTCGCGTTGGCGGGCGGCCCGGATCGCGCCGAGCGCCATCAGGTCGGAACCACAGACCACGCCTGTCGCACCGCGGTCGAGCAGTCGGCCGGCCGCCGCCTCGCCGCCCTCCACACCGAACAGCGACAGCTCGGCAAGGGGGCCGAGGCCGGCCTCCCCGACACCGGCGAGGCGGGTCATCGCCGAACGCCAGCCGGACACCTTGCGCTGCACCGGGACGAACCGGTCCGGGCCGGTGACCAGGCCGATCCGTCGGTGCCCGAGCGCGACCAGGTGGGCGACGGCGAGCTCGGCGGCCTCCCGGTCGTCGCAGGAGACGAAGGGGGCGCCGATGTCCGGCGTGTGCCCGTTGATCATCACGATCGGCAGCGGTCGGGCGAGCAGCGCGCGGTAGCGGTCGTGGTTGGCGGCGGTGTCGGCGTGCCGACCGGAGACGAAGACGATCCCGGACACCTGCCGGTCCAGCAGCATCTCCACGTACTCGTCCTCGGTCACGCCGCCGGCGGTCTGAGTGCAGAGCACCGGGGTGAACCCGCTCTGCGCCAGGGTCGACTCGATCACCTGGGCGAAGGCGGGAAAGATCGGATTGTCCAGCTCCGGCACCACCAGACCGACCAGTCCGGCGCTGCGCTTGCGCAGCCGGGCGGGGCGCTCGTAGCCGAGCACGTCCAGTGCGGTGAGGACGGCCTGCCGGGTCTCCGGCGCCACGCCGGGGCGGTCGTTGAGCACCCGCGACACCGTGGCCTCGCTGACTTCGGCCTGTTGGGCGATGTCGGACAGTCGAGCGCGCATGGCGGCACTTTAGCCCACCAGCAAGTTCTTGCCGCGTGCCCTGCAAGCCATTGCATGGTCGGCAAGAACTTGCCGACCGGCGGTGGTGGTCCGGACGCCCGGCTCGCCGCGCGACTTCCGGCCGGGGTCGGCGGCCGTACGGGGTGGCGCCGACGCGCCGACCGGTCGGACCCCCTACTACGAAGTGTCGTTGATGGGGCAGGATGGGCAGCGTGGAAGCGCTGCGACTCATCCTTCTCTATGTCCATCTGATCGGCTTCGCCCTGCTGCTCGGCGGCTCGATCGCCCAATACCTCAGTGGCCGACTGCGGATCAACCCGGCGATGCTCTGGGGGGCGGTGATCCAGTTGCTGACCGGGCTCGGCCTCTCCGCGCCGCTGCGCGACGGCGACGAGCCTGCACCCGCGAAACTTGTGACGAAGTTGGTAATCGCCCTACTGATCTTCGTCATGGTCTTCTTCTCGCGGAAGCGGGACGTGGTGAACCGTGGTCATTTCCTCGCGATAGTCGGTCTGACCCTGGTCAACGCGGCGGTCGCGGTCTTTTGGCGGTAACGTCCGAGGGGGCCGCCGTCCCCGCGGAAACGGACGTTAAGGACGCCTGCACGCGCCATCACCAGCACCGGGAGTGACGTTCCCCACCCAAGGGTTACACCCGGGTAACAGGCGCTCAACAGTCGTGCACGATTGTCGGCCGGTGGGTGGGCGCGGGCGTACGCTCCCGTCCGTAACGTGGGACAGCCGGCGGCACACCCGCAGGCCGGCTGATGGGCTGCCACCGCACAAGGCGCGGTGAGCAATGGGAAGGAGACGTCTTGCGCTCGGTGCGTGGGATGCGGATCGCCTCGATCTTCGCGGTGGGTGGGCTCGCGCTCACCGCCGCCGCTTGTGGCGAGGCGCCCAAGGATGACAACAACGCCGGCAGTGGCGCCAAGAAGTTCAGCGCCTGCATGGTGACCGACGTCGGCGGCATCGACGACAAGTCGTTCAACGCTTCGGCCTGGAAGGGCCTGCAGGAGGCCAAGGCCGCCAACGACAACATCGACATCAAGTACGTCGCGTCGAAGGCGGAGGCGGACTACGAGCCGAACCTGACGCAGTTCGTCAACCAGAAGTGCGACTTCATCCTGGCGGTCGGTGGCCTGATGTCCAACGCCACCTCGAAGATCGCCAAGGCGAACCCGAACCAGGAGTTCGGCATCGTCGACGCGAACCCGGGTGACGCCAACGTCTACCCGATGCAGTTCGACACCGCGCAGGCCGCGTTCCAGGCCGGTTACCTGGCCGCCGGAATGAGCAAGTCCGGCAAGGTGGCCACCTACGGTGCGGTGCCGATCCCGCCGGTGACGATCTTCATGGACGGCTTCGTCGACGGCGTCGCGCACTACAACAAGACCAAGGGCAAGAACGTCCAGGCCCTGGGCTGGAACAAGGAGACCCAGAAGGGCTCCTTCTCCAACGCCTTCGACAAGCAGGACGAGGGCAAGAAGGTCTCCGACGCGCTGGTCGCCCAGGGCGCGGACATCATCATGCCGGTCGCCGGCGGCTCCGGCCTCGGCACCACCGCCGCCGCCAAGGCCTCGGGTGGCAAGTACAGCACCATCTGGGTGGACGTCGACGGCTGCGAGAGCACCCCGGACTGCTCGGCGATCATCACCACCGTGGTCAAGAACATCCCGGACGCCGTCAAGGAGGCCGTGGTGAAGGCCGCCGCCGGTGACAAGCTGCCGGCCAACCCGGGCTTCGTCGGCACCCTGGCCAACAACGGTGTCTCGATCGCCCCGTACCACGACTTCGACAGCAAGGTTCCGGCCGAGCTGAAGGCTGAGGTCGACAAGATCAAGGCGGACATCGCCGCTGGCACCATCACCGTCACCTCGAAGGCTCAGCCGACCAAGTGACAACCGCACGGCCCCTCCGGTGAGATCATCGGGGAGGTCGGCGGGGGACAGGTACGACCGATCGGCCGCTTCGGCCCCGCGGGTGACCGTGGGGTCGGAGCGGCCGATCGCGCACCACGTCAGCCGGGCCGCTCCGGCCGGGTTGACGGCAGCTAGGCTGCACCATCGCTCGCACTCCAGGAGGTTGCGCTGAGACTCGAACTGCGCGGCATCACCAAGCGGTTCGGTGATCTGGTCGCCAACGACCACATCGACCTGACGGTGGAGCCTGGAGAGATTCATGCCCTGCTCGGCGAGAACGGCGCGGGCAAGTCGACACTGATGAACGTGCTCTACGGGCTCTACCAGCCCGACGAGGGCGAGATCCTGGTCGACGGCAAGCCGTTGAAGCTGAAGGGCCCGTCCGACGCGATCGGTGCCGGGATCGGCATGGTGCACCAGCACTTCATGCTGGTGCCGGTCTTCACCGTCACCGAGAACATCATGCTCGGCGCCGAGCAGGTCCGAGGCGGCATCGCCGGTTTCCTGGACCGGCGGCGGGCCCGGCGCGAGGTCACCGAGGTGTCCGAGCGGTACAACCTGCGGGTCGACCCGGACGCGGTGATCGAGGACCTGCCGGTCGGCATCCAGCAACGCGTCGAGATCGTCAAGGCGCTCACCCGCGACGTCGACCTGCTCATCCTGGACGAGCCGACCGCGGTGCTCACCCCCCAGGAGACCGAGGAACTGCTGACGGTGATGCGGTCGCTCAAGGCGGCCGGCAAGTCGATCGTCTTCATCACCCACAAACTTGGCGAGGTCAAGGCCATCGCCGACCGGATCACCGTGATCCGACGCGGAAAGACGGTGGGCACCGCCTCGCCGGAGGCCAGCCGGGACGAGTTGGCCGCGCTGATGGTCGGGCGCAACGTCCGGCTCACCGTCGACAAGACCCCGGCCACTCCGGGCGAGCCGGTGCTGGAGGTGTCCGGGCTCGTCGTCGACGACGACCGGCAGATCCGCGCCGTCGACGGCATCGACCTGACCGTGCGGGCGGGTGAGGTGCTCGGCGTGGCGGGCGTCCAGGGCAACGGTCAGACCGAGCTGATCGAGGCGATCATGGGCCTACGCCCGGTGCTCGGCGGCACGGTCAGCCTGGTCGGCGACCGGATCAACGGGTGGAAGCCCAAGCGGGTGCTCCGGGCGGGCGTCGGCTACGTGCCCGAGGACCGCAGCGTGGACGGCCTGGTCAAGGAGTTCAGCGTCGCGGAGAACCTGGTGCTGGACATCTACGACCGGCCGCCGTTCGGTGCCGG
Organism: Micromonospora sp. NPDC049044; assembly: GCF_040649215.1. Lineage (NCBI taxonomy): Bacteria > Bacillati > Actinomycetota > Actinomycetes > Micromonosporales > Micromonosporaceae > Micromonospora > Micromonospora sp. NPDC049044. The sequence continues at coordinate 46,381 of NZ_JBEZFA010000044.1, forward strand.
GCTCGCGCTCAAGCCGGACGCGATCGCCGCCTCGGCGAAGGAGCGGATCGAGCAGTTCGACGTCCGCACGTCATCGGCCGACGCGGCGGTGGGCACTCTCTCCGGCGGCAACCAGCAGAAGGTGATCGTGGCCCGGGAGCTGTCCCGGCCGCTGAAGCTCCTCATCGCCGCCCAGCCGACCCGTGGTGTCGACGTCGGGTCGATCGAGTTCATCCACAGCCAGATCATCCACGAACGGGACGTCGGCACCGCCGTCATGGTGGTCTCCAGCGAACTCGACGAGGTGATCGGGTTGGCTGACCGGATCGCGGTGATGTACCGCGGTCGCATCATCGGCATCGTCGGCCCGGACACCCCGCGTGAGGAGATCGGCCTGCTGATGGCCGGCATCACCCCGGACGCGGCGAACGAGCGCAACACGGACGCCGTGCCCGGCGACAGGCCGGCCACCGACGGGAGCCCGGCGAGCGACCCGGGCTCCGCGAGCGAGGACGAGGCATGACCAACCCCCCAACCCCGCAGTCCGGCTCGCCGGACAAGGAGCCGGCGAGCGAGGCGCAGGCCGCGCAGAACGCGCTCGGCAACACCGAACGGGCCGAGGTGGCGACCGAGCCGGACCGCCCGGCGGCGAAGCCGGAGCCGGGGTCGAAGCCGAGCCTGGGTCGGCTGTTCCTGGACAACCTCTGGGCGGCCAACACCTTCACGGTGACCCTGCTGTCGCTGGTGTTGGCGATCGTGGTCGGCGCGGTGCTGATGATCATTTCTGATCCCGACGTGCTCTCCACGTACTCGTACATCACCTCCCGCCCGTCCGACGCGATCAACTCCAGCTGGACGCTCGTCAGCGAGGCGTACGCGAACCTGTTCAAGGGCTCGATCTTCGACCCCGAGGCGTTCTCCGGCTGGTTGGACGGCACCGGTAGCTGGCAGGCCGTGCTCGCGCCGATCTCCGAGACGCTCACCTACGCCGCGCCACTGGTCTTCACCGGTCTGTCGGTGGCGCTGGCCTTCCGGGGCGGCCTGTTCAACATCGGCGCCCAGGGTCAGGCCACGATCGGCGTGATCATGGCGGCGCTGGCGGGCTTCCTGCTGCCGCTGCCGCCCGGCCTGCACCTGCTGGTGGCGGTGCTGGCCGGCGCGCTGGGCGGAGCGATCTGGGGGTTCATCCCCGGCATCCTCAAGGCCCGGGCCGGCGCGCACGAGGTGATCAACACGATCATGCTGAACTACGTCGCCACGTACTTTCTCACCTGGTTGATCGTGCAGAACGGCGTGCAGGACCCGACCCGTACCGACGCGATCAGCAAGGCGGTCGACACCTCCGCCCAGCTGCCCCGACTGCTCGGCGACAACCTGCGGGTGCACGCCGGCATCCTGCTCGCCGTGCTGGCCACCTGGGCGGTCGCCTGGCTGCTCAACCGCTCGACGCTCGGCTTCGAGCTGCGTGCGGTCGGTGCCAACCCGGACGCCGCCCGGACCGCCGGCATCAGCGTCACCCGGACGTACATCCTGATCATGGTCTTTGCCGGCATCCTGGCCGGCCTCGGCGGCTCGAACATGGTGCTCGGCTCGACCGCCAGCGCGTTGACCCCGCTGGTGGTCGCGCAGATCGGCTTCGACGGCATCCTGGTGGCGCTGCTCGGGCGGGTGAAGCCCTGGGGGGTGTTGCTCGCCGCGCTGCTGTTCGGGGCGCTGCAGGCCGGCGGTAACCGGATGCAGTCGTACTCCGGGATCTCGCTGGAGCTGGTGACGGTGCTCCAGGCGCTGATTGTCATCTTCATCGCCGCGCCGGCCCTGGTGAAGGCGATCTTCCAGCTCCGGGCCGCCCGCGCCGCCCGGTTGCAGACGAGCCTGGCGAAGGGCTGGTAACTGATGTCCACCATGGCTGTCCCCGACATCGCGGTCGCCCCGGTAGACGAGGGCTTCTGGACCCGCAGCCGCAAGGTCGGCCTCACGCTGCTGGGGCTCGGCCTGCTGTCCGCGGTGCTCTTCGGCGCGCTCGCCACCGACCAGCAGGCCCGGTTCACCCTCAGCGACGACGCGGCCGGCGCCGCGTTGGAGATCAACGGCACGATCGGGGCGATCCTGTTCGGGATCATCGCGATCGCCGCCGGTGCGGCGCTCCTCGCCGGGGTGCCGAAGCGGTGGTTCCTTCCCGTGCTCGCCGTCGGGCTTGTCGGTTTCGTGCTGTCGTTCCTCTGCTGGCAGGTCTCCGCCGCGCCGACCGGGCAGAACTTCATGCCGCTTGTCAACATCATCCGGGGCACGTTCATCCTGGCCCTGCCGTTGATCTTCGGCGCGCTCGCCGGTGTGCTCTGCGAACGCTCCGGCGTGGTCAACGTGGCGATCGAGGGCCAGCTGCTGATGGGCGCGTTCAGCGGCGCCCTCTTCGGCAGCATCTCCGGCAGCGTCTGGGTGGGCCTGGTCGCCGCCGCCATCGGCGGCGCGTTCATCTCGCTGCTGCTCGCCGTCTTCGCCATCCGTTACCTGGTCGACCAGGTCGTCATGGGCATCGTGCTCAACCTGCTGGCGGTCGGCGTCACCGGCTTCCTCTACGAGCGGCTGATGCAGACCGACGCCGCGAGGTACAACAGCGCGCCCCGCTTCAGCAACTGGGAGATCCCGCTGCTGAAGGACATCCCGGTGCTCGGGCCGGCGTTGTTCCGCGGCAACATCTTCCTCTACCTCGGGCTGCTCCTGGTCCTGGTGATCCACATCGCGTTGTTCCGCACCCGGTGGGGGCTGCGTACCCGGTCCGTCGGCGAGCACCCGATCGCGGCCGACACGCTCGGCGTCAAGGTGCTGCGGGTGCGCTACCGCAACGTGCTGCTGGCCGGTGTGGTCGCCGGCATCGGCGGCGCGTCCTACACGCTGGCGCTCTACTCGTTCACCAAGAACATGATCGGTGGTAAGGGCTTCATCGCCCTGGCCGCGCTGATCTTCGGCCGGTGGAACCCGACCGGCGCGCTGCTCGCCGCCCTCTTCTTCGGGTTCGCCGACCAGCTCGCCACCTACCTGGGCGCGATCAGCAGCTCGATCCCCAGCCAGTTCCTGGCCATGCTGCCCTACCTGGCGACCATCCTGGCCGTCGCCGGGCTGGTCGGCCGGGTCCGGGCACCGGCCGCCGACGGCAAGCCGTACATCAAGGGCTGACACCCCAGCCGTGCCCGGCGGGCTTTCCCCGCCGGGCACGAGCACCGCGGTCGCCCGCCGAGCCCACCCGGGTACGCCCTGGTGGCCCTCGGCGTCAGGCCGCCGCGGTCGCTCCGATCCGCTCGGAGAACTCGACGAGGCGGTTGGAGAACCCCCACTCGTTGTCGTACCAGCCGAACACCTTGACCTGGTTGCCGACGACCTGGGTCAGCGGCGCGTCGAAGATCGACGAGTACGGGTTGCCGACGATGTCCGCCGAGACCAACGGTGCCTCGGAGTACTGCAGGTAGCGCCGCAGCCGCTGGGAGGCGGCGGCCTCCCGGAACGCGGCGTTGACGTCCTCGACGTCGGCGCTCTGGCGGAGGACCACGCTGAGGTCGGTGATCGAGCCCGCCGCCACAGGTACGCGTAGCGCGGCGCCGGTGAGACGCCCGTCGAGCTCCGGGATGACCTTTCCGATCGCCTTCGCCGCGCCCGACGACGTCGGGATGGTCGAGACGGCTGCCGCGCGGGCCCGGCGCAGGTCGGAGTGCGGCGCGTCGTGGAGCCGCTGGTCACCCGTGTAGGCGTGGATCGTCGTCATCAGTCCCGACTCGATGCCGAACGAGTCGTTGAGCACCTTCGCCAGCGGCGCCAACGAGTTCGTGGTGCAGGAGCCGTTGGAGAAGACGTCGTGGCTGTCCGGGTCGAGCCTGTCGTCGTTCACTCCGAGAACGAACGTGGGGACGTCCCCCTTGGCCGGCGCCGAGATGACGACCTTCCTCGCACCGCCCTTGAGGTGGGCCGCCGCCGCGCCGCCGTCGGTGAAGTGGCCGGTGGACTCGATCACGACGTCGGCGTCGACGTCGCCCCAGGGGATGGTGGCCGGGTCGGACTGGGCGAAGACCCTCATGCGCGTGCCCTGAACGGTGATCGTGTCGCCGTCGACGGCGACGCCGTCCAGATGGCCGGAGACCGAGTCCCACTCGAGCAGGGTGGCAAGCGTGCGGGCATCGGTGAGGTCGTTGACCGCGACCACCTCGATGTCGGCGTTGTTGGCCAGGGCCGCGCGCAGGTAGGTGCGCCCGATCCGCCCGAACCCGTTGATGCCGATGCGTACCGTCATGGCTTCACTTCCTCCCGTTGTTTTCCTGGGTGAGCCCGGTCGGTGCCGCGGCCCGGAGCAGGCCGAGTGCGCCGGCGCGGGCATCGTCGAACGGGCCCGGGTCCTGCTGGGCGATCGCGAGCACGTAGCCGCCCTGCAGGACGGCCATCAGGGTGTTGGCGAGCTGCTCAGGATCGAGGTCGTCCCGCAGTTGGCCGGCGGCGACGGCCTCGCGGAGCACCTTGACCCAGCTGACACGGACCTGGGCGAACGCGCGGGCCACCGGGGCCAGCAGCACCGGGTCCTCGCGGACCTGCGGATCCTGGGTCATCCGGCCGACCTTGCAGCCCTTGAGGGCGTCGCGGGGGCGCATCAGGTATGCCTCGATCCGGGCCATCGGGTCGCCCGGATCGTCGAGTTCGGACGCGGCCGGCAGCAGGTCGGCGACGTTGCGTTCGAGGGCGGCGAGCGCGAGATCGCGCTTGGTCGGGAAGTGGTGGTACATGCTGCCCTGGCCCACGCCGGACCGTTGGCGAACATCACGCGGGCTGGTGTCGGCGTAGCCGCGCTCCCACATGAGCTCGCTCATGGTCTCGACAAGTAGTCGTCGGGTGTCCATGGCATCACTGTACATACCAGTAGGTACAGACCGCTCGTCGACCCGGCCCTGCCCGCTCCTGACCTGGACTACTTCGGCAGAATGGCGGCATGACCGACATTGACTGGGCGCGGCTGCGGGCCGCCGCCACCGAGGCGATGCGGCACGCGTACGCGCCGTACTCGACGTTCCCGGTCGGCGCCGCCGCGCTTGTCGACGACGGCCGCGTGGTGGTCGGCTGCAACGTGGAGAACGCCGCGTACGGGGTGACCCTCTGCGCCGAGTGCGGGGTGGTCTCCAGCCTGCACGCCACCGGCGGCGGGCGCCTCGTCGCGCTCTCCTGCGTCGACGCCACAGGTGAGCCGCTGATGCCGTGTGGTCGGTGCCGGCAACTGCTCTGGGAGCACGGCGGTCCGGAGTGCCTGGTCGAGAGCAAGACCCGGCCGCTGCGGATGGCCGAGTTGTTGCCGCACGCCTTCGGTGTGGAGGACCTGGAAGCCGTCACCGGGGAGACGCCGGTGCCGGTGGTGCCGGAGCGGCTGGCCGCCTGGCGTGGGCGCGGCACCGTCTTCGTGCACCCGGACATGTCCGCCGGCCAGCAGGTCTGGACCGCGTACTGGGAACGGTCGGCCGGCGACGACGTCGGTGCCGAGACCGGTGTGCTGGAGGAGGCGCCGAGCTGGGACGACCCGGCCGAGGCGATCACCTGGGGAATGGCGCGGACCCCGCGGGTGGTAGTGGTGGACGCCACCGGCACCATCTTCTGGGCCGGCGAGGGTGAGCCGCCGTTGGAGATCCCTGTTCGGTGGTCTGGTGGCTGAGGTTGGGGGCGGGGGCCGACCGTGCCCGGCTCCGGGCGGTCAGGCTTGATCCCTCCGCCGGGCACGGTCGGCCCCCGCCCTGACGTGGTCACCGACCCTGTGTGGGTTTCGCCATTCGACTTAGGAAGATCTTCTGATGAGTTCTGGTTTTGCTGCTGTTGACGTCATTCGGGTCAAGCGGGATGGCGGGGTGCTGTCCGACGCGCAGATCGACTGGGTGGTCGACGCGTACACCCGGGGGGTTGTCGCCGACGAGCAGATGTCGGCGCTGGCGATGGCGATCCTGCTCAACGGGATGACCGGGCCGGAGATCGCCCGGTGGACCGCCGCGATGATCGCCAGCGGCGAGCGACTGGACCTCTCGGCGGTGCACCGGCCGACAGTCGACAAGCACTCCACCGGCGGCGTCGGCGACAAGATCACGCTGCCGCTCACCCCGCTGGTGGCGGCCTGCGGCGCGGCCGTGCCGCAGTTGAGCGGCCGGGGCCTCGGGCACACCGGCGGCACGTTGGACAAGTTGGAGTCCATCCCGGGCTGGCGGGCCACGGTCAGCAACAACGAGTTCATCAAGCAACTGGACGAGGTCGGCGCGGTGATCTGCGCGGCCGGCGCCGGACTCGCCCCGGCCGACCGCAAGCTGTACGCGCTGCGCGACGTCACCGGCACAGTGGAGGCGATCCCGCTGATCGCCAGCTCGATCATGAGCAAGAAGATCGCCGAGGGCACCGGAGCGCTGGTCCTCGACGTCAAGGTCGGCTCGGGGGCCTTCATGAAGTCCGTCGACCAGGCCCGCGAGCTGGCTCGCACCATGGTCGAGCTGGGCGGCGCGCACGGCGTCCGGACGGTCGCCCTGCTCACCGACATGTCCACACCGCTCGGCCTGGCCATCGGCAACGCCGTCGAGGTGACCGAGTCGGTAGAGGTGCTTGCCGGTGGTGGACCCGCCGACGTGGTGGAACTGACCCTGGCCCTGGCCCGGGAGATGCTCGACGCGGCCGGTCTGCCGGACGCCGACCCGGCGGCGGCGTTGCGCGACGGTCGGGCGATGGACTCCTGGCGGGCGATGATCCGCGCGCAGGGCGGCGACCCGGACGCGCCGATGCCGACCGCCAACGAGGTCGAGGTGGTCCGCGCCGAGCGGGACGGGCACGTCGCCGCCGTCGACGCGTACGCCATGGGGGTCGCGGCCTGGCGACTCGGCGCCGGTCGGGCCCGCAAGGAGGACCCGGTGAGCGTGCCGGCCGGGGTGGTGTTGCACAAGCGGCCGGGTGACCCGGTACGGGCCGGTGACCCCCTCTACGAGCTGCGCGCCGAGGAACCGTCGCGGATTCCGGGGGCGCTGGCCGAGGCCGCCGAGGCGGTACGGATCGCGTCGTCCGCGCCGACCGCGACGCCGCTTGTCATCGAGCGCGTCGGCTGACCCGAACCGGGGGTCGGGGTGCCATGGTGCCGGTCACCTGGGAGCGCTATTGTCGCAGGCCAAGGGGGGACAACCGGCCTTGAGCCGGCGCGAGCAGACAGGAAGACCCGCCGTGACAGTTGCTGCCCCCAACCCACGTGAGGTGCGTGAGGCGAGCCTGGACGAGCTGTCCCGGCTCGGCCTGCCGTTGCCGCCGGCCCAGTTCCCGCTGGTCTGGGAGCCGGGTGACCAGATCGACCTGCGGCCCACTGTGGAGATCGAGGCACGGATCGCCGTGCTGCACCTGATCCTGGCGCGCTGCTTCGGGATGCCCCCGGAGGCGGCGATGAGCTGGCTGCTCGGCTCACACCTGGTCGAGATGGTCACGCCGCCCGAGTGGCAGTTCGTGATGGGCGGCAAGGGCGACCACCGTTCGTTCGTGCTGCACCACGACGCGCTCTTCGCGCTGGCCTGGGTGCTCGGGTTGAGCAAGCAGCTCGACCCGACGCTGGCCGTGGACGAGCGGCTGGTCGAGCAGTTGCCGCACATCGCCGAGGGGGAGACGTTTCCGCACTGGCGGTCCCGGATCCTCACCGCGCCACAGCACCCGGCCGACGCGGCCGCCCTGCTCGACCTGCACTACTGCCTGGACTGGGCGTACCTGGAGACCGAGCGCGACGGTCGGCGGGCACCGGGCCTGATCGACGCGAACGCCATCGGGCAGCGCCGGTGGGCGCTGGAGTGGGCGGTGATCCTGCGCGGTCCGTACCACGACGAGCCGCCCGGCTGGGAAGAGGTCGACCTCTCCACCTGAGCGTTCAGCGAGGTCGGTACGCGTCCACCCGGACCGCCACCGTCACCCGGACCGGCTCGGGCAGCGCTGCCAACCGGGCGGTGAGCGCCGCCGGGTCGGTGTGCCACGCGTTCGGGCCCATGCCGACCAGCGTGGCGACCTCCGGCCGGGTCAGGGCCAGCTCCGCCCGGTGCACCGCCGAGCTGACCGCTGTGAAGTGCCCGCCCAGGCTGCCGCTCACCCGGTCGGCCTTGTCCGGGTCCACCCGCAGCAGGTCCAGGGCCCCCACCAGTTCGGTGAGGTGGTCGTCGTCCGGCGTGACCACCAGCAGGGTGCCGGCCGGATCGAGCACCCGGTGGAACTCCGGGCCGTTGCGCGGGGCGAAGACGTTGAGCAGCACGGCGGTCGAGGCGTCCGCCAGCGGCAGCCGCTGCCAGGTGTCGGCCAGGGCGGCGGCGGCTCGGGGATGCGCGCGGGCCGCGCGACGCAGCGCCGGCTTCGACACGTCCAGGGCCAGGCCCACGGCGTCCGGCAGCGCCGCCAGCACCGCGCCGAGGTAGCGGCCGGTGCCGGCGCCGGCATCCACCACCAGGGGGTACGCGCCGACGTGGGGCTTCGAGGGGTCGGCGCGTACCTCCGCTGGTGTGTCCTTTGCTCTGCTTACCTCCAGGCGACACTCCTGGGCGGAGACCGGTGCCTCGGTGGGAGCAGAGCCCCGGGGGCGCGACGCGTCGAGACGGCCGATGGCCTCCGTGGCGGCGGTGGCGAGGGCGGCGGAGATGACGTCGTAGTGACCGGCGGCCTGGAAGTCCGCCCGCGCCGCGATCATCTCGGCGGTGTCCCCGACGTGTGGCGCACGACCGGCGAGCAGGTTGACGTAACCCTGGCGGGCGATGTCGAAGCTGTGCCGACGTGGGCAGCGCAGCGCCCGGGTGGTGCCGGCTGTCGTCTCGCTCAGCGGTTCGCCGCAGACCGGGCAGCGCAGCCGGTGCAGGATGCGGGGATCCACGTCAGGCCGCCGGTTCGTGCCGTGGGCGTGGTCGGGGCTGCTGACCGGCGAGGTGGTCGACCACCCGGTGGGTGAGCGCGCCGAGCGCCTCGACCTCGGCCGGAGTGAGCAGGTCGATGAGGTTCCGACGGACGGCGGTCAGGTGACCGGGAGCCGCGGCCTCGATGGCCTCCCGGCCGGCCGGGGTGAGCGCGACTATCGAGCCGCGGGCGTCGTCCGGGCACTCCTGTCGGGTCACCAGGCCGCGTTGCTGCATCCGGGTTAGGTGGTGCGAGAGTCGGCTGCGGGACCAGAGCATCCGATCGGCCAGGTCGCGCAGGCGCAGGCGACCCTCCGGCGACTCGGAGAGGTCGGAGAGCACGTCGTAGTCGGGCTCGGAGAGACCGCTGTCCTGCGTCAGCTGCCGGGCCAGCTCCAGGTCGAGCAGGCGACGCATCCGGCGGTAGCCCCGCCAGGCGCGGTCCTCCCGCTCGTCCAACCACCGTGGCGCGTCCATGCCGGCAGCCTACCCAGATTGTTGACATGTCATCGAACTGCCCCCTACGGTCGATGACATGTCAACGAATGATCTCTGGCAGCTCTTCGGCCAACGCGGGCGTGGGGTGCTTGCCACACTGCGCCGCGACGGCCGGCCCCAGCTGTCGAACCTCGACTACCTGGCCGAGCCGGGGCTCATCCGATGCTCGACGGTCGGCGACCGGGCCAAGGCCCGTAACCTGCGCCGGGACCCCCGGGCGAGCTTCCACGTGACGACCGGCGACGGTGGCGCGTACGCGGTGGCCGACGGCATCGCCACACTCACCCCACCCGCCCGGAGCGAGGACGACGCCACAGTCGCCGAACTGGTCGAGGTCTACCGGCGCATTCGTGGCGAGCACCCCGACTGGGCGGAGTACCGGGCCGCCATGGTCGCCGACGGTCGGGTGGTCATCCGACTCGCCGTCGACCGCGTCTACGGCTGGTCCGGATGAGTGGCCCGGTGAGGATGAGTGGCCTGGTCGGATGGGCGGGAGCCGGCTGACTAGGGTCTGAGCATGGTCGCAACTATCCGGTACGAGGACATCGTCAAGGTCCCGAAGGCGCTGCTGCACGACCACCTCGACGGCGGGCTGCGGCCGGCGACGATCGTCGACCTGGCCGCTGAGGCGGGCCACGAACTGCCCACCACCGATCCCGAGGCGCTCGGACGCTGGTTCGCGGACGCCGCCAACTCCGGCTCCCTGGAGCGTTACCTCGAAACGTTCGCGCACACGGTGGCGGTCATGCAGACCCCGTCCGCGCTGCGTCGGGTGGCCCGCGAGTGCGCGCTCGACCTGGCCGCCGACGGCGTGGTCTACGCCGAGGTGCGCTTCGCCCCGGAGCAGCACCTGGAACAGGACCTGAGCCTGGACGAGGTCGTCGAGGCGGTGCTGGCCGGGTTCGCCGAGGGCGCTGCCCAGGCCGTCGAGGCCGGCCTGACCATCCGGGTGGGCACGCTGCTCACCGCGATGCGGCACGCCGCCCGCTCGCAGGAGATCGCCGAACTGGCCGTCCGGCACCGGGACGCCGGGGTGGTCGGCTTCGACATCGCCGGTGCCGAGGCGGGCTTCCCGCCCACCCGGCATCTGGACGCGTTCGAATACCTGCAACGGGAGAACTTCCACTTCACCATCCACGCCGGTGAGGCGTTCGGTCTGCCGTCGATCTGGCAGGCGATCCAGTGGTGCGGGGCGGACCGGCTCGGCCACGGGGTCCGGATCGTCGACGACATCGCCCCCGACGGCTCGCTCGGTCGGCTGGCCGCGTACGTGCGGGACAAGCGGATCCCGCTGGAGTTGTGCCCCTCGTCCAACGTGCAGACCGGCGCGGTGGCCTCGATCGCCGACCACCCGATCGGCCTGCTGCGGGACCTGCGGTTCCGGGCCACCGTCAACACCGACAACCGGCTGATGAGCGGCACCTCGATGTCGCGGGAGATGTCGCTGCTGGTGGAGACGTTCGGCTACGGCTGGAAAGAGTTGCAGTGGTTCACCATCAACGCGATGAAGAGCGCCTTCATCCCGTTCGACGAGCGACTGCGGATCATCGATGAGGTGATCAAGCCGGCGTACGCCGAGCTGCTGGCCTGACCTCGCTCAGCCGTGCGGGTGGCCGGCGAGCAGGCCGGCCACCCGACGCAGCACCTCCCGGGCGCGGGCCGCCTCCGCGCCCAGCCCGGTCTGCCGACGCAGCACCGCGGGCTCGGCCCGCAGCAGGGCCACGCCGCGCCGGACCAGCACCCGGGGCGCCTTGCGCTGCTCGGACAGGTCGCGGGCCAGCCGGCGCAGGAAGGTCGCCCCACGCGGCCGGCGCAGCGCGTACGCCCCGGCCAGCAGCCCGCGACGGCGGCACTCCTCGACGATCTCGGCGGCGAAGATCCCTTCGGCCACGAAAAGTGGCGATCCGGCGAGATCAAATGACCGGGTGGCCACCCGTCGATCCGCGCCGATCGCATAAACCGGCACATCAGCTCGCCCCTCGCGAGCTAGTCGCGCAATGATTTCCACCGCACTCAGCGCGTCCCAGGACTGCGGTGATTCCCAATCCACCTGGTCGTTTCGTCGCGGCAACGTAGGGTCATCGCCGTCTTTGTAGAAGTCGTCCAAGCAGAGCACCGGTAGGCCGGTTTGCTGCGCTATGTACGACTTTCCGGACCCCGAAGGACCGGCGAGCAGGACAACGCGGTGCGGATGTTTCATTACCTTCAGTTACTCCGGCCAGACGGACTGCTATCAAATCGCATCAACATCTCATCACACCTTCGGTAGGTGACAACCTGGGCTTTCTTCTTGTCGACCGGCGTGATGGAATCTCGGGGGTCCGACCCGCCGGGTCGGTCGCTGGGCGTTGCCCGGAGGCAACGCGTTCAAGCTGTAATCGCGAGGGCGGTGACGTGAGCAAACGGCCAAAGACGGCGGGCTCCTTCCTGTCGCGGCTGCGCCGGCCGGCCAGCCGGCTCCGGGACATGCCGATCTGGTCCAAGCTCGGTCTCATCATGATCGTGCCGACCATCGCCACGGTCGTGGTGGGCACAAGTGGTCTGGTCGACCACGTGGAGACGCTCAACAATGCCAACCGAGCCGGCGACCTGGCGAACCTGTCGAGCTATTCAGGTGACCTGGTCGACAGCCTGCAGGACGAGCGGACCGCCGCCGTGCTGCTGCTGGGCGCGGACGGAACGCAGCCGACGGCGCAGTACCAGGAGGCCTACAACCGGGTCAACTCCCGGGTGGACCAGGACGCGGTCCCCTACCGACAGCAGCGGACCGAGCTCGATGACCTGCCCGGCAGCCTTGACTCGCTGCTCGACGGCATCGACCAGAACCTCCAGGACCTCTCCGGCATCCGCAGCCAGGTGTTCAACGGCAAGCTCGCGCTCACCGAGACCGTCCAGGCCTACGAAGGCCTGATCAGCGACCTGCTCGCCATCCGTGACTCGGCCACGCAGCTCGCCGGCAACAACGACCTGAGCGACCGGATGCGCGCCGCCGCGGCGGTCGCCCGGGAGAAGGAGTTCCTCGCCGCCCGGCGGGTCGTGGTCCACCGCGCGCTCGGCAAGAAGGGTGGCCAGCGGCTGACCCCCGCGCTGCGCACCGACTACATCGCCAGCGGCACCGGCCAGCAGCAGGCGCTGCAGAGCTTCAAGGCCGTCGCCACCCCGGACGACGCGAAGTTCCACGACCAGACTGTCGCGGGCGGCGACCGTCGGGAGGCGCAGAACTACACCGGCTGGATCGACGGCAACACCACCGGCGACATGCGCGACGCGCCGTTCAAGCCGGACCAGTGGGAAGCCGCGATGACGGCCAACGCCCGGCTGATCCGCACCGTCGAGCGCAAGCTCGACAGCGAAGTGGTCGCCGAGGCCGACAATCTCCGCTCCGACGTCCAGCGTCAGGTGTTCCTGGAGACCGGCCTGCTGCTCAGCATGCTGCTGCTGGCCATCCTCTTCGCGTACCTGGTCGCTCGCTCGATGGCCCGCTCGCTCCGTGAACTGCGACAGGGTGCACTCTCCGTCGCCCAGTACGGCCTACCCCAGGCGGTCGCCCGGCTACGCGACCCGCAGGTCGTCGGGCAACTCTCCCCGGTGCAGCTGGCCAACCAGATCGCCGAGCCGTTGCCGGTCCGCAGCAAGGACGAGTTCGGTCAGGTGACCGAGGCGTTCAACGCCGTCCACCTGGAAGCCGTTCGAACGGCCGCGGAGCAGGCCGCACTGCGTGCCTCCGTCGCGACCATGTTCGTCAACCTGGCCCGTCGTTCACAGATCCTGGTCGACCGCCTGATCGGGCACCTCGACCGGCTGGAGCGCGGCGAAGAGGACCCGGACCGCCTCGCCGAGCTGTTCCAGCTCGACCACCTGGCCACCCGGATGCGCCGCAACGACGAGAACCTGCTGGTCCTCGCCGGTGCCGACTCCACCCGTGTCCAGCGGGAGCCGGCCGCGCTCATCGACGTGCTGCGCGCCGCGCAGTCCGAGGTCGAGCACTACACCCGCATCGAGTTCGGTGTCATCGACCGCGACATCGAGGTGGCCGCGCACGCGGTGAACGACCTGGTGCACCTCGTCGCCGAGCTGTTCGACAACGCCACCGCGTTCTCGCCGCCCGACTCGCAGGTGATGGTCGAGGCCCGCCGGGTCGGCGACCGCTCCTCGCTCTACGTCGAGGACCGCGGCATCGGCATCAGCGCCGAGCAGTTGCAGGACCTCAACGAGCGGCTCGCGACGCCGCCGCAGGTGGACGTGGCGGTGTCCCGGATGATGGGCCTCGTCGTGGTCGCCCGGCTGGCGTCCCGGCACGGAGTGCGGGTCGAACTGCGCCCCGGCTCCGACCGCGGCACTGTCGCCGACGTGACCCTGCCCACCTCGGTGCTGGTGCCCCGGGCGCTCTCCGGCCGGGTGCAGCAGCCGCCGGCCCTGCCCGCTGCCGGCGGCCCCCAGCAGGGTGGACCCGCGCCGGTCTTCGGTGCGCTGCCCGCGCTCGGCAACCACCCGCGCTCAAGCGAATCCGGCAACCAGGTCACCCTCGGCGGTCGCCCGTTCGAGCCGGCCGCGCGAAACGGTGCCGGCACCCCCGCCAACACCGGTGCCTACGCTTCGATGCCGGCCTGGTCGGATCTGACCGGTGCGGCCGGGACCAACGGCGTCAACGGCGGTGACGGGTTCACCCCGCGGCCGGCCAACGGCCAGCCGATCGACCCGCTGCCGCAGCGCCGCGCCGGGGACGACACCCCGGGCCAGCAGCCGTCCATTCCCCGGCAGTTGCCGAGCAGCCCCGAGACGCACCCGTACTCGGCGCCGCCGGTCTCCGCGCAGCCGTACTCCGGCCCGCCGGTGTCCGCCTCGCCGGCCTCGGGTCAGCCGTACTCCGGGCACCCCTACTCGGGTGCGCCGTACGGCGGTGCACCGGTCTCCGCCGCCCCAGCCTCGGGCCAGCCGTACGGCGGCGCGCCGGTGTCGGCGTCGCCGGCCTCCGGTCAGCCGTACGGTGGTGCGCCGGTCTCCGCCGCCCCGGCCTCCGGTCAGCCGTACCCGGGTCAGCCGTTCTCGGTGCCGCCCGCCTCCAGCCAGTCGTTCAGCGGGTTCGCACCCCGCTCGGCGCCGCCGGATAACCAACCGTACGGCTGAGCGTGGCACGCCGTTCGGCGGGAACAGGCACTGTCGCGGGAGCGCCACACCAG
>NZ_JBEZFA010000045.1:0-58145 GCF_040649215.1 Micromonospora sp. NPDC049044
CTGCACTCGTGAGGGTGTGGGAGAGTAGGACGCCGCCGGACAATCTTCCAGATAGGGCCACCCCATGCGGGGTGGCCCTATCTGCATTCCCCCCCGGGGGCGGGGTTCCCGGCCGGGTCGGTCGACGCGTGTTACCTGATCGACTCGGGTTCCCGGATACCGCGGTATCCGCGGCCGGGTGACACCCCGGGTATCAGGAAACCGAGTCGATCAAACGCTGCGCGCCGACAAACGATGCCCCGCCACACACCGGGCAGGCACAGGCACGGCAGGCAGCCACAGACCCGCGCGGCAGGCGCCCGCGGCTACTCTCGAGGGGTGGCAGACGTCCTGATATTCCTGGTGTTCACAGGATGCGTCGCGGCCGTTCTCGGGATTCTCTGGTGGCTCGCCTCCCGGGTCCGCCGTCGCGGCATCGGTGGCGAGGTCATGGGCCCGTTCGAGGAGATATGGCATCCCGCCGCCCACCAGCTCCGAGCCGAGATCCGCGTGCAGGAATCCCGCACGGTGCCGATGCCGGCGCAGGGTGGCAAGAAGCGTCCCGAGTCAGGGCGGCCCTGACGGAAGGATCCCAGGGACACGGCGGGCGCGGGTCAGCCGCGGGTCTGCATCTCCTGGCGCAGGTTACGCATCAGCCCGCTGGCGTCGGCGACCGAACGGCCGGGGAACATCGCCATCACGACGCTGCCGTGGTCGGCCCAGCCACACACCGCGAAGTCGCCACCCTCGCCAGTGGTGCTGCCGCACTTCAGCACGCCGCCCAGGTCACCGGCGGGGGCCTCGCGCAGGTCGCGCACCGAGCCGGTGTCGTCCGACATCAGGCGGAAGAGGCTGTCCAGATCGCGCTCCGGCTGCCACAGCAGGGTGGTGCCGCCGAAGATGAGCACGGAGCGCTTCTCGTCGGCCGGGTCGCGGTAGACGGTGCCGAAGCTGCGGTCCAGTTCGATGTCGGCCGCGAGACCGCTGCGCAGGTAGTCGGCGGTGCTCTTCGCTCGTTCGCTGTCGTCCCGGGTCAGGCCGGCCACCCGATCGGGTGAGCTGAGTTCGGTGTCCTTCTGCTGCGCCACCCGCCACCCGGCGGCACCCAGCACACCGGCGCCCACCAGCCCGACCACAAGCGCGATCGTCCAGCCGATCTTGCGTCGCCGGGACCAGCCGGCGGACCGCTCGTCGGGGTCGCCCCCGGAGTCCCGGGTGCTCAGCTGGATCGGCTCTTCGGTCAGCTCGAGCGGCTCGCGACCACCGTCGAGCGACCGCTCGGTGAGATGTGCGTCGGACATAGCCGACACCGTACGCGAACGAGAGGTGGCGCACGTCAGGTCCGGAGAAGCCCTCCGTAGACTTGTCAGGTGACCGAGAGACTGGATGCCCACCGCCCCGCAGCCCCGACCCTTGCCGGCCAGTACCAGCCGGGCGAGGTAGAGCAGCGACGGTACGAGCAGTGGGTAGCCGCCGGGCACTTCCGGGCCTCGGCGGACAGCGACAAGCCCCCCTTCGCCATCGTCATCCCGCCGCCGAACGTCACCGGCTCCCTGCACATGGGCCACGCCCTGGACCACACCGTCCAGGACGCGCTGGTGCGGCGCAAGCGGATGCAGGGCTTCGAGGCGCTCTGGCTGCCCGGCATGGACCACGCGGGCATCGCCACCCAGAACGTCGTCGAGCGGCAACTCGCCGCCCAGGGGCTGTCCCGCCATGACCTGGGTCGGGAGAAGTTCATCGAGCGGGTCTGGCAGTGGAAGGCCGAGTCCGGTGGGGCCATCCTCGGCCAGATGCGCCGCCTCGGCGACTCTGTCGACTGGGACCGTGAGCGCTTCACCATGGACGAGGGCCTGTCCCGGGCCGTCCAGACGATCTTCAAGAAGTTGTACGACGACGGCCTGATCTACCGGGCCAACCGGATCATCAACTGGTGCCCTCGTTGTCTGACGGCGCTCTCCGACATCGAGGTCGAGCACAGCGACGACGACGGTGAGCTGATCTCGATCCGCTACAGCGACGAGGTCGTGGTGGCCACCACCCGGGCCGAGACGATGCTCGGCGACACCGCTGTCGCGGTGCACCCGGACGACGAGCGCTACAAGCACCTGATCGGCACCGAGGTCGAGCTGCCGCTCACCGGCCGCCGGATCCCGATCGTGGCCGACGCGCACGTCGACCCGTCTTTCGGCACCGGCATGGTCAAGGTGACGCCCGCCCACGACCCGAACGACTTCGAGATCGGCCAGCGCCACGACCTGCCCGCGCTGACCGTGATGGACGAGCGCGGTGTGATCACCGTGCCCGGTCCGTTCGAGGGGCTGGACCGGTTCGAGGCGCGGCCCGCGATCGTGGCCGCGCTGCGCGAGCAGGGCCTCATCGTGGCCGAGAAGCGGCCGTACGTGCACGCCGTGGGGCACTGCTCCCGCTGCAAGACGACTGTCGAGCCTCGGCTGTCGTTGCAATGGTTCGTCAACACCGGCCCGCTGGCCCAGGCCGCCGGCGACGCGGTGCGCGACGGTCGGGTCCGCATCGAGCCGGCCGAGCTGGCCAAGCGCTACTTCGCCTGGGTCGACAACATGCACGACTGGTGCATCTCCCGCCAGCTGTGGTGGGGGCACCGCATCCCGGTCTGGTACGGCCCGGACGGCGAGATCGTGTGCGTCGGCCCGGACGAGGAGCCGCCGACCGGCGAGGGCTGGCACCAGGACGAGGACGTCCTGGACACCTGGTTCTCCAGCGGCCTGTGGCCGTTCTCCACCCTCGGCTGGCCCGAGCAGACGCCGGAGCTGGCGAAGTTCTACCCGACAAGCGTGCTGGTCACCGGGTACGACATCCTGTTCTTCTGGGTCGCGCGGATGATGATGTTCGGCCTCTACGCGATGGACGGCCGTCCGCCGTTCGACGTGGTCGCCCTGCACGGCATGGTGCGCGACCAGTTCGGCAAGAAGATGTCGAAGTCGTTCGGCAACGTCGTCGACCCGCTGGACTGGATCGAGCGGTACGGCGCCGACGCCACCCGGTTCACGCTGGCCCGAGGTGGCAACCCGGGCCAGGACGTGCCGGTCAGCGAGGAGTGGTGCCAGGGCTCCCGTAACTTCTGCAACAAGCTCTGGAACGCCACCCGGTTCGCCCTGATGAACGGCGCGCACACCACTGGCGACCTGCCGCCGGTCGAGCAGCTCTCGACAGTCGACAGGTGGATCCTGTCCCGGCTGGCGCACGTCACCGCGGAGGTCGACGAGCAGTTCGAGGCGTACGAGTTCGCCAAGGTGTGTGATCTGCTCTACCACTTCGCCTGGGACGACGTCTGTGACTGGTACGTGGAGCTGAGCAAGCCGGTGCTTGCCGAGGGCGGCGAGCGGGCCGAGGTCAGCCGTCGGGTGCTCGGGCACGTGCTGGACCAGCTGTTGCGGCTGCTGCACCCGGTCATTCCGTTCGTCACCGAGGAGCTGTGGCTCGCGTTGACCGGCGGCGAGACGGTGCAGTACGCCGCCTGGCCGGTGGCTGACCGTACCCTCATCGACGACGCCGCCGAGGCCGAGCTGGCAGGCGTGCAGCGGGTGGTCACCGAGATCCGGCGGTTCCGCTCCGACCAGGGGCTGCGCCCGAACCAGCGGGTGGCCGCCCGGTTGGACGGACTTGCCGGGGCGGGCATCGACGCCCACGAGCCACTGATCCGCTCCCTGGTCCGGCTGGACCCGGCAGGTGACGATTTCCAGGCCAGCGCCACGCTGGCCATGCCCGGCGCGGTCGGTGTCGCGTTGGACACCCGGGGGTCGATCGACGTGGCCGCCGAGCGGGCCCGGTTGACGAAGGACCGTGCGGCAGCCGAGAAGGAGGTCGCGCAGGCCCGGGCGAAGCTCGACAACCCGGCCTTCATCGGCAAGGCCCCCGAGCCGGTGGTCGCGAAGATCCGCGACCGGCTCGCCATCGCCGAGGCCGACCTGGTCCGGATCGACGCTGCACTGGAGACACTTTCCTCGTGACCGACCGTACCGATTTCGCCGCCGTCGAGGCGGAGCTGAACGCCCGTGGCTTCACCCGCATGGTCTTCGAGCTCGACCGGATCGAGTCCCTGCTCGACCTGCTCGGCAGTCCGCAGCGGGCGTACCCGGCGATCCACCTGACCGGCACCAACGGCAAGACCTCCACCGCGCGGATGATCGACTCACTGTTGCGGGCGTTCGGGCTGCACACCGGCCGCTACACCAGCCCGCACCTGGAGACCGTCCGGGAGCGGATCAGCCTGGACGGGGAGCCGGTCAGCGAGGAGCGGTTCGCGGCGGTGTACCGGGAGATCAAGCCGTTGGCCGAGCTGGTCGACGCGCGGTCCGACGAGCCGCTGACGTACTTCGACATGACCACGGCGCTGGCGTTCGCCACCTTCGCCGACGCGCCTGTCGACATCGCCGTGGTCGAGGTCGGCCTCGGCGGCGCCGAGGACGCCACCAACGTGATCCAGGCCGGGGTCTGCGTGATCACCCCGATCGGGCTGGACCACACCGAGTGGTTGGGTGACACCCTCCAGGACATCGCGCTGGCCAAGGCCGGCATCATCCACCCGGGTGCCACGGTGATCTCGGCGGCGCAGGAGGAGGAGGCCGCTGGTCCCCTCCTCGAACGCTGCGCCGAGGTCGGGGCCACCATCGCCCGGGAGGGCGGCGAGTTCGGCGTGCTGGGTCGGGCGGTCGCGGTCGGCGGCCAGGTGCTCACCCTCCAGGGGCTGGGTGGCGTGTACGACGACGTCTTCATTCCGCTGCACGGTGCCCACCAGGCGCAGAACGCGGCAGTGGCGCTCGCCGCCGTGGAGGCGTTCCTGGGGGCGGGGGCTCGACGTCAACTGGACATCGAGGCGGTCCGGGAGGGCTTCGCCTCGACCAGCTCCCCGGGTCGGTTGGAGCGCGTCCGTAACGCCCCGACCGTCCTGCTGGACGGTGCGCACAACCCGCACGGGATGAAGGCCACAGTGACCGCGCTCCAGGAGGAGTTCGCGTTCAGCAAGCTGGTGGCCGTGATCGGCGTGCTGGCCGACAAGGACGCGGAGGCCATGCTGGAACTGCTGGAGCCGGTGGTCGACCACGTGGTGGTCACCCGTAACAGCTCGCCGCGGGCGATGCCGACCGAGGAACTCGCCATGCTGGCCGCCGAGATCTTCGGCGAGGAGCGGGTGGACTCGGCCGAGGAGATGCCCGACGCCATCGAGCTGGCGGTGGCGCTTGCCGAGGAGGACGTCCCCGGTGAGCTCAGTGGGGTCGGGGTGCTTGTCACCGGCTCGGTGGTGACGGTCGCCGACGCTCGTCGACTGCTGAAGCGATGACCGACCCACAGCGGGACCTGGGCGCCACCGGCGACCCGGCTGGCCAGCCCGGACCGGAGGAGCCCGTCGCCGGGCAGTCGCGCCGCTCCGGGTTGCGCAACCCGGAGCGGGCGGTCCGTGGACTCGGTGCCGGCACGCTCAGCCTGGAGGCGCTGGTGCTGCTGTTGGCCATCCAGCCGATCCGCGTGGTCGGCGGTGACCTCAGTGGTGCCGCCATCGGCGCGGTGGTGGCGCTGGCGGTGGCCGCCATCGTGGTCGCCGGCATGATGCGACGCCCCTGGGCCTGGCACGCCGGCACGGTGCTCCAGGGCCTGCTGATGCTGGGCGGCCTGCTGCACTGGTCGCTGCTGGCCCTGGGCATCATCTTCGCCCTGGTGTGGGCGTACGCGCTGCACGTCCGTCGGGTCATCCTCGGCTGACCGTGGGCCGGCCGGAGCCGGCTGGCCTCAGGCCTCGGCGCGTTCGCGCCACTGGGTGAGCGCGATGCCGTGGCCGTCCGGATCGCGGAACGCCGCCGCCCACACCTCCAACTTCGAGCCCCGGTTGACCACCCGCGGCGCGTACGTGAATCGGACGCCCGATCCGCGCAACCGCTCGTACGCCGCTTCGATGTCGTCGACCTCCAGGTTGACGTGCACCAGGCGGCGGCTGATGGGCGCGGCTCCGGTCACCTCACGCAGGACGAGCCGGGTCGTGCCGGAGGCGAGTACGGCGTTGCCGGCGCCCTGGTCGACCTCGGTGAAGCCGAGCATGTCGCGGTAGAAATCGAGCGACCGCGACAGGTCGGTCACCAGCAGGGTCAGACCCACCCCGCTGATCGGCGCTGTCCCGTCCCCGGCCAACCCGAAGATCGCCTCGTCCAGTTCCGCGTCGGTGACGGTCTCGCGGGCTGCCCCGACCGGGGAGGGATCGTCAAGCGGAAGATCGAGGGGGTCCAGCGGGTCGGTCGCGCCCGGACCGGACCGCTGCGCGGGTGCCGGGTCGACGAAGCGGTCGGCCGCTGGCACGTCGATGCGGTCGGCCCCCGGCGGGTCTGCCCGGTCGGCGGGCGGCGGGTCGGCCCGGTCGGCGGCGGGCTCGTCGAACTGCTCCTCGACAGGCGGACGCGGCGCGGGGGTGGCCCGCCGGGGCAGGCCGCCGCGGGCCTGCTGCTCCACGACGACGCCCTCCAACACCACAGGGCCACCCGGACTCTGGTGCATCACCACGGGCTCGCGCTCCTCGGACCTGCCGCCCGGGTCGTCCCGTACCGGATCGGGGCGGGACGGGTCGGGGTCGAGCGGACCCTGGAACCGGTCAGCGAGTGGGTCGCCGAAGTCGTCGCGGAAGTCGTCGTCCGAGGCGCGATCGGCCCAGGGCGGGGCATCCTGCTGGATCAGCACCTCGTCCACGGCGTCGGCGTCGGCGAACTCCGGCGGGAGGTCGGCCACGGCGGCTGCGGTCTCGGCGTGGGTCGGCACCTCGTCCCAGAGGACCTTCACGTGCCGCTGGTCGTCCAGCGCGACCCGGATCGGCAGGGTCTGGCCCAGCGACGGCCACTTCGAGACCGGCACCCTCGGCTCGATGATCTTCTTGGACCGGGGCGGCAGACCGGGTGCGTCGATCACCAGTTGCAGTTCGCAACGGCCGAACGCGTACTGGGTGGGTGGTTCGGAGGCGCTGTGCACGTGCCCGACACCGACCACCCAGGTGCGCCCGCCACCGCGAACGGTCGCCAGCGCGATCGCCAGCACCAGCAGGGCGACCCCGAGAGCCACGATGGCCCAACTGGGCATGCCCAGCCCGAAGAGGACAACGAAGCTGGCCATGGTGCCCAGCACCGCGCCGACCAGCTTGCGTACCGGCGCGATGGATTGGTTTCCGCCATTCGCCACAGTGGACCTCCCGGGGTCAGGGCCAGGCTAGGCCGGATCAGCCACCGGGCGAAAGACCGGCCGCCGCGCCGGCGCCGGGACCGGGTCGCTACGCTGACCGTACCGATCCCTAGCGTTCAGCGTGCACAGGAGGAACCCAGCGTGTCCAGCAACAGTCCGGATGAGCGCAGCCTCGTTCTGATCAAGCCCGACGCGGTCCGCCGTGGCCTGGTCGGCGAGCTCCTCTCCCGCTTCGAGCGCAAGGGGCTGCGGATCGACGCGATGGTGCACCGGACGATGGACGCCGCGCTCGCCGACGAGCACTACGCCGAGCACGTCGACAAGGCGTTCTACCCGCCGCTGAAGGACTTCATGACAAGCGGTCCGCTTGTCGCGCTGGTGCTCTCCGGAGACCAGGTCATCGACGTGGTCCGTGGGCTGGTCGGGGCCACCGACGGGCGTCGGGCCGCCGCCGGCACCATCCGGGGCGACCTGTCGCTGTCCAACCGGGAGAACCTGGTGCACGCGTCCGACTCGACGGACAGCGCCAAGCGCGAGATCGCGCTCTGGTTCCCCGAGCTGGCCTGAGCGTCATCCGAGCTGGCCTGAGCGTCAACCAGGCTGGGCTGGGCCGTACCGCCGACGCTCAACCGGTGGGCGGCAGTTTCTCCGGGTTGCCGACCACGTAGACACCGGTGATCTGGCCGTCGGCGGCGCTGACGGTCAGGGTGTACCGGTTGCCGTCGCCATTTGTCAGCAGGGCCGCCGGTTCCCCGTTCAGCTCCATGCGGCGCATCGTCCACTGGCGGTTCGGGCCGTAGATCCCGGCGTAGAACCGGGCGATCCGGTCCGCGCCGGTGACCGGGTTGCGGCCGGCCCGGACCCGGCCACCGCCGTCGTTCCAGGCCGTGGCGTCCGCCGCGACCAGGCCGGTGAGCGTCGCCAGGTCACCGTCGCGGGCGGCGGCGAGGAAGGCGTCGAGCAGGCGTTCCCGTTCGGTCCGGCTGGCGGTGAAGCGACGCTGCTCCTGGTGGACCCGAACGCTCGCCCGGTGGTGCAGCTGGCGGCAGTCCTCCGGGGTCCGGTCCAGGACCTCGGCGATCTCGGCGTACGGCATGTCGAAGGCGGTGTGCAGGACGTACACCGCCCGCTCCGGCGGGGTGAGCCGCTCCAGGACGTGCAGCAACGCTGTGGAGAGCGAGTCGCGCAGCTCCGCGCGGTCCAACGGTCCGAAGGGCGAGGGCACGGTGGGCACCGGCTCGGGCAGCCAGGTGCCGACGTACGTCTCGCGGGCCGCCTGCCGGGCCCGCAGTCGGTCCAGGGCGAGCCGGGTGACCACCCGGGACAGGTACCGGCGCGGTTCCTCCACCGCCGAGCGGTCCACGCCGAGCCAGCGCAGGTACGCCTCCTGGAGCACGTCCTCCGCGTCGTGCCGGCTGCCGAGCAGGCGGTACGCGAGCCCGAGCAGCATCGGCCGGTGCGCCTGGAGCGCACCGGCCGCGTCTGCTGCCGCAGTGGTCATGCGTGAGCCGGAGGCTCCAACCGCATGGTTACCCCGATCCGATTCCACACGTTGATTGTGGCAATCGCGAAGACGAGGTCGGCCAGTTCCTTCTCCGACCAGACCTTCGCGGCGGCGTCCCACACCTCGTCCGGCACGCCGTGCTCACCGAGCCGGGTGACCGCGTCGGTGAGATCCAGCGCGGCCCGCTCCCGTTCGTCGAAGAACGACGACTCCCGCCAGGCGGCCACCGCGAACAGCCGGCGGCTCGACTCCCCCTTGGTGAGCGCGTCCTGGCTGTGCATGTCGACGCAGAACGCGCACCCGTTGATCATTGACGCTCGTAGTTTCACCAGCTCAAGCACAGTCTGGTCGACGTTCGACTGGACGTACTTCTCCAGCCCCATGACCGCCTGGTACGCCTTCGGCGCCACCGCGCCGGGATTCATCCGTTGCATGACTACCTCCCCTTATCGGTTCGACACCGACACGACGGATCGGCCGGGGCGCACCGTGACAGCCGGGGCTGTGACTCCGGTCATGCCGACCGGACAACCCCTGTTCCGGCCCGCGTCACCCGGATCGTCGATCGTGGTCATCTCCGGCCGGTAGACCGACGGGGTCAACCGATGATCCGGAGGAAGAATGACCGAGCTTGATCGACGTACTCTGCTGCGGGCCGGCCTGGTGGTCGGTGCCGGAGTCGCCGGCGGCACCCTGCTGGGCGGCGCTGGCGCGAACGCCGCCCCGGCCTGGCGGCCGGCCGCGCGCCCGGTGCTCACCCACGGGGTGCAGAGCGGCGACGTGACCGCGGACTCCGCGCTGGTCTGGACCCGGGCCGACCGGCCGGGCCGGATGCTCGTCGAGGTGAGCCGCCGGCCGGACTTCCGGGGGGCGCGGCAGCTGCGCGGCCCGGTGCTCACCCCGACCGGCGACCTCACCGGCAAGGTCCGGCTGCGCGGGCTGCCGGACGCCGAGCGGCTGCACTACCGGGTCCGGGTGGAGAGCCTGGAGCGCCACGGTGTGGTCAGCGAGCCGTTGACCGGGACGTTCACCACCGCGCCGGGCCGGCACCGGCGCGGCGACATCACGTTCGTCTGGACCGGTGACATCGTCGGGCAGGGCTGGGGGATCGACCCGAACTTCGGCGGAATGTCGATCTTCCGGGCGATGCGGGAGACGCGGCCCGACTTCTACCTGTGCAGTGGCGACACGGTCTACGCCGACGGCCCGCTCGTCGAGTCGGTGGCCCTGCCCGACGGGCGGATCTGGCGCAACGTGGTGACGCCGGAGAAGAGCAAGGTCGCCGAGACGCTCACCGAGTACCGGGGGCAGTACGCGTACAACCTGATCGACGAGCATCTGCGGGCGTTCAACGCGGCGGTCCCGCAGATCAACCAGTGGGACGACCACGAGGTCCTCAACAACTGGTACCCGGGGGAGGTCCTGGACGACCCGCGGTACACCGAGCGGCGGGTGGACGTGCTCGCCGCTCGGGCCCGCCAGGCGTTCGGTGAGTGGCTGCCGGTGCCGGACAACGGTCCGCTGTACCGCCGGATCTCGTACGGGCCGCTGCTCGACGTGTTCGTGCTCGACATGCGGACCCACAAGGACCCGAACGACGGCAACACGTACGCCGACCCGAAGCGGGGTCTGCTCGGCCGCGAGCAGCGCGAGTGGCTGATCCGGGAGCTGAAGCGGTCCACGGCGACCTGGAAGGTGATCGCCAACGACCTGCCGATCGGGGTGGTGGTGCCGGACGGCCCGACCGCCCAGGAGGGCGTCGCCCAGGGCGACCCGGGCGCACCGGCCGGGCGGGAACTGGAGTTCGCCGAGGTGCTGCGGGCCACCCACCGGGCCGGAGTCACCGGCATGGTGTTCCTCACCGCCGACGTGCACTACTCGGCCGCGCACCACTACGACCCGTCCCGGGCGGCGGTCGGCGACTTCACCCCGTTCTGGGAGTTCGTCTCCGGCCCGGCGCACGCCGGCGCGTTCGGCCCGAACGCGCTGGACGGCACGTTCGGCCCGCAGGCGGCCTTCGTGCACGCCCCGCCGGTGGCGAACACGGGCCCGGCGGGGGGTTTCCAGCACTTCGGGGAGGTGTCGATCGACGGCGAGTCGGCGGCCCTGACGGTCCACCTGCGCGACCGCGACGGCGCCTCCCTCTGGACCACCACCCTCCCCGCCCCCTAACCCCCCACCCCGGCCCCCCACCCCGGCCCCGGCCCCGGCCCCGGCCGCGGCCGTCGGTTGATCATGAAGTTATTGTCGCGACACGCCGCTGCGGCGGGCAATAACTTCATGATCACCGGGGTGGGGGGCGGGCGGGCGGGCCGGCGGGCCGGGGCGGGTGGGCGGGGTGGGGGTGGGGGGTGGGGGTTAGAGGGTTTCTAGGGAGGCTCGGCGGCGGGATTCGGCTTCGAAGATCTTGAGTAGGACGGCGGCCAGGATCGCGTACGCGACGGCGATGGCCAGTTCGGCGGCGAGCTGGGGTGCGGCGGCCCGGAAACCCTGGCCGGCGACCAGCCGGCGGGCCGCCTCGGCCGCGTGGGTGATCGGCAGCAGTTCGCCGGTGAGCCGCATCCAGGTCGGTAACCCGGCGGCGGGCACGTTCACCCCGGTGAGCAGGAGCAGCAGGGCCACCGACACGTTCGAGACCAGCCAGACGTCGCGGAACCGCAGCCCGATCGCACCCAGCGTCAGGCCGAAGAACCCGCACGCCAACGCCGCCACCGCCAGGGTGAGCAGCAACCCCGGCAGCGCGTCGACCGGCACCCGCAGGCCCAGCAGCAGCGAGGCCGCGGTCAGCGTGGTCACCGCGATCAGCAGCCCGTTCCCGGCGTACGGCAGGACCCGGCCGAGGAACACCGCGGTGCGGCTGCGAGGGGAGAGCAGCACGTGCCCGAGGGTCCCGAAGCGCCGCTCGTTGGAGACCGCCATGGTGCCGCCGAACACGCAGGCGAGCGAGGCCGCCAGCACGGCGTTGCCGGTGATGTAGAAGCCGTCGTCGGCGACGCCGAGCTGCCGGCCCAGGTAGGCGAAGAACAGCAGTTGGAACAGCGGACCGACGAGCAGCGTGCCGACGAACATCGCCGGGGTGGTCCAGTTGAACAGGGCCCGGTAGGCGATCACGCCACCGGTGCCGATCAGGCGCAGCAGTGCGGTCATCGTCGCCTCCTCAGGCCAGGGCGAGGGTGGCCGCCGCGCGGGCCCGCCGCTCGACGTGGGTCATCATGAGCGCACCGAGAGCCAGGCAGGCCAGGCTGATCGCGAGGCAGATGCCGAGCGAGGGCCAGACCGGCCCGCTGCCGGTGGCCGCCTCACGGACCGCCCGCGCCCCCCACGTGGTGGGCAGCACGGCACCGATCGGGCCGGTCCAGCCGGGCAGCGCGGTGATCGGGATGAGCATCCCGGAGACCAGCCAGATCGGGTACTCCAGCGTGTTGGTGAGCGCGTTGGCGTTGCGCAGCAGCACGAACGTCGAGGCGAGCAGCAGACCGAACATGCCGAGGCCGATGATGCAGCCGGGCACCGCGACCGCGAACGCCAGCGGGTCGGCGAAGGTGAGCGGGATGCCGTACAGCAGGCGACCCCAGGCGAGGGTGGCGAGCATGGCGTACGTGCCGGTGAGCGCTGTCGCGAGGGTGATCGGCAGCACCACCAGGGCGGGCGGCCGGGGCGCCAGCATGATCATTTCCAGGGTGCCCTGCCACCGCTGGTTCTGGATGGCGCCACCCGAGCC
Source organism: Micromonospora sp. NPDC049044 (assembly GCF_040649215.1). Taxonomy (NCBI): domain Bacteria; kingdom Bacillati; phylum Actinomycetota; class Actinomycetes; order Micromonosporales; family Micromonosporaceae; genus Micromonospora; species Micromonospora sp. NPDC049044. The sequence goes on from NZ_JBEZFA010000045.1 coordinate 12,399, forward strand.
GAACAACACCGACGACCAGATGCCCATCAGCCCCGCCCCGACCGCGGCCTCCAGCAGCCGACCGGGCTCACCGCCGGCCCGGAAGAGGTAGACGGCCAGGGTCGCCTGCACCACCGGCACGATAAGCGCGGTGGCGATCTCGAACGGCGAGCGGCTGAGCTGCTTGGCGTGCAGCAACGCACCGACGGCGATCATGCGCAGCGTCCTCACACCCCCACCGCCTCGGCGGGTCGGGCCTGCGCGTCGACGCGGTTCACGATCGCCACGTACGCGTCCTCAAGTGTGGGCCGCCGGGCCGTGACACGACCCAGCCGCACCCCGTCCAGTGCCCGCAGCACGTCCGCCTGCACGTCCACCCCCGCGTCGGACTGCACGGTCAGCACCTGCGCCGCGCCCGTGACGACAACGCTCGCCTCGCGCACCCCGGGCAGGGTGTGGATGAGCGCGAGCTGCGCGTCGCTCACCCCGTACGCCTCGACCTCCAGCACCTGCCGGCCGTCGGCGTGGTGCCGCAGTTCCGCAGGGGTGCCGAGGGCCTGGAGCGCCCCGTTCGCGATCACGGCGATGCGGCCGCACAGCTCGTCGGCCTCGGCCATGTAGTGGGTGGTGAGCAGCACTGTGGTGCCGGTGGCGGCGAGGTCGGCAACTGTCTGCCGCAGTTCCCGGGCGGCGACCGGGTCCACCCCGATCGACGGCTCGTCGAGGAAGAGCACACGTGGCCGGTGCAGCAGGCCCCGGGCGATGTGCAGCCGCTGCCGCATGCCCCGCGAGTAGCCCTCCACCCTGTCGTTCTCCCGGCCGGTCAGGCGGACCAGCTCGAACAGCTCGGCGATCCGCCGCTTCTGCTCGCGCCCCGGCACGCCGTACAGCTCGGCGAAGTAGCGCAGGTTGTCCCGCGCGGAGAGCCTGTCGTACAGGCCGCGGTCGCCGCCGAAGACGTACCCGATCCGTCGGCGTACCTCCCGGGTCTGCCGGACCACGTCGAACCCGCAGATCCGGGCCTCACCGGCGGTCGGGATGAGCAGTGTGTTCAGCAGCTTGATGGTCGTGGTCTTGCCAGCGCCGTTCGGCCCGAGCAGGCCGAACAGCTCCCCGTTGCCGACCGTCAGGTCGACGCCGCGGACCGCCTGGACCTCCCGGCGCTGGGGTCGTAACCACCCGGTGCGGCTGCGGTACGTGCGGCGCAACCCGACCGCCTCGATCGCGTGTTCGCTCATGCCGGGAGGTTAGGAGTGGCCGGGGCGGGTGGGAAACGAATTCGGACCGGCCCGAATCCTCAGGCCGACGCGGTCGTCGGCTCGTCACCGACGAGCTGCACCAGAGCCACGCCGGCCGGCTCCAGGCCGTACAGCACCCGACGGCCGACCCGGCGGCGGTGCACCACCCCGGCGGCGAGCAGCGCCGAGAGCTGCTCCGAGACGGTGCTCGGGGCCAGCCCCAGGGTCGCGGCGAGACCGGCTGTGGTCGCCGGTCGGGTCAACGCCCGCAGCACCTGTGCCCGACCCCTACCGACAAGCACCGCCAACCGGTCGGTGGTCGGTGCGGCACCCGGCGCCGGTACCGGCCCGCCCTCGGCGAGCAGCACCGCCCCGCGCGCCTGGTAGGAGACGGCCACGATCTCCGGATGATCGGTGGAGCAGGTGAGCGCACCCCGCGAAAAGATCAACGGAACCAGCAGCAGTCGCTGGTTCACGGCCTCGAAGTGCTGCTCCAACGGCTTCACGAGGGTCAGCACCGGCTTGTCCCAGCGCACCCGTTCGTGCAGGTCGGCAAGCAGCGCGTCCGGGCCGTCGGCGGCGAGTGCCCGGGCCCGGTGCAGCACCTCCTCGTCAAGCGCCGCCCGCATCGCCGGCCACCAGGGCGCGATCGCGGCGTCCCAGTACGCCTCGATGCCGTCGGCGAGCCGGTCCACTGCGGCCTGCCGGTCCGTCACGAACGGGCTCAGCCACCCGGGCAGGTCGTCGAGGCGGTGGTAGCGGGGGATCTGCTCGGCGATCACCTCCGCGGGTGTCGCGCGCAGCTCGGCGAGCTGCTCGGCCAGCGTCGGCGCGGCGGACGTGGGGACCGGGCTGAGGAAGTCCGGCGCCCGTGAACCGATGGTCAGCACCCGTACCGGCGCGGTCGCCGGCACCTCGGCGAGCACCCGCCGCGCGTGCCGCGCCCAACCCGTGTACGGCCAGGGCGCCTCGCCCGGATTCCGGTGCAGCACGTACAGGCTGGTCAGCACCTCCCACAGCGGGCTGGTGGCGATCCGGGTGCGGGACAGTGTCGGCTCGTCCAACTCGATCCGGATCACCCGGCCAGCCTAGGGTGCCGGCGTGCGCGTTCACTCGGCGGCGGGGCGGGGGGCCTGTCGAGTATCGTTGTGCACCGTAAGGCGATGACCCGGCGATCACCGGTGAGCCTCCGGAAGAACAGCCGGGCAACCGGCCCAGTAGAACCGGACGGGTGCGGCCCGTCACAGCCGGCAAATGAGCGGGCGGTCGATCCTGACCGCCAAGCGGGGTGGTACCGCGGATCACCCCGGGAGCGTCGTCGAGGCGTACCCCGGGAAGGTTCGTCCTCGCAGACCACGTTGAGTGAGCTGCACGAGGAGAGCGACCCCCGATGGCCTATCCGTTGCACGACCCGACCGCTGCCGGAGTCCCGGCGAGCCCGGACCTGCCCGCGGTCGAGCGCCGGGTGCTGGAGCACTGGACGGCCGACAAGACCTTCGAGGCGTCCGTTGAGGCCCGTCCGGCCGGCGACGACGGCAAGAACGAGTACGTCTTCTACGACGGCCCGCCGTTCGCCAACGGCCTGCCGCACTACGGCCACCTGTTCACCGGGTACGTCAAGGACGTGGTGCCGCGCTACCAGACCATGCGCGGGCGGCACGTCGAGCGGCGCTTCGGCTGGGACTGCCACGGCCTGCCCGCCGAGGTGGTGGCCGAGAAGCAGCTCGGCATCACCAGCAAGGCGGAGATCATCGACCTGGGCGTGGCCCGGTTCAACGAGGCCTGCCGCACGTCGGTGCTGGAGTTCACCCAGGACTGGGAGCGGTACATCAACCGGCAGGCCCGCTGGGTCGACTTCGACAACGACTACAAGACCCTCGACCTGGACTACATGGAAAGCGTCATGTGGGCCTTCAGGACCCTGCACGACAAGGGTCTGATCTACGAGGGTTTCCGGGTGCTGGCGTACTGCTGGCGCTGCGAGACGCCGCTGTCGAACACCGAGACCCGGATGGACGACGTCTACCGGGACCGGCACGACCCGACGCTGTCGGTGTGGTTCGGGCTGACCGCCGACGAGTCCGCCCCGGAACTGCTGCGCGGGCCGGTCAAGCTGGGTGTCTGGACCACCACGCCGTGGACCCTGCCGTCGAATCTGGCGCTGGCCGTCGGCCCGGACATCGAGTACGCGGTGCTGGAGCGCGACGGGGAGCGGTTCGTGGTCGGGGCGGCACGGCTGGCCGCGTACGCCAAGGAGCTGGACGGCTTCGAGCAGGTCGGCACGGTGTACGGCCGCGACCTGGTCGGACGCCGCTACACGCCGCTGTACGACTTCCTCGTCGAGCAGGCCGGCGACAACGCGTACCAGGTGCTCGGCGCGGAGTTCGTCACCACCGAGGACGGCACCGGGATCGTGCACCTCGCCCCGGCGTTCGGCGAGGACGACCAGAACGTCTGCAACGCCGCGGGCATCCCGACGATCGTCACAGTCGACGACCACACGCGCTTCACCGCGCTGGTCCCGCCGTACCAGGGCGAGCAGGTCTTCGACGTCAACAAGCCGGTGATCCGGGAGCTGAAGGACCGGGGGGTGGTGCTCAAGCAGGACACCTACACCCACTCGTACCCGCACTGCTGGCGCTGCGACACCCCGCTCGTCTACAAGGCGGTGTCGTCGTGGTTCGTGGCCGTCACGAAGTTCCGGGACCGGATGGTCGAGCTGAACCAGGAGATCAACTGGACGCCCGGGCACATCAAGGACGGCTCGTTCGGCAAGTGGCTGGCCAACGCCCGGGACTGGTCGATCAGCCGGAACCGGTTCTGGGGCTCGCCGATCCCGGTGTGGAAGTCCGACGACCCGAACTACCCGCGCCTGGACGTCTACGGCTCGCTCGCCGACATCGAGCGGGACTTCGGCGTACGCCTGACCGACCTGCACCGGCCGGCGGTGGACGACCTGGTGCGCCCCAACCCGGACGACCCGACCGGTCAGTCGATGATGCGCCGGGTGCCGGAGGTGCTGGACTGCTGGTTCGAGTCCGGGTCGATGCCGTTCGCGCAGGTGCACTACCCGTTCGAGAACGCGGACTGGTTCGAGCACCACTACCCGGGTGACTTCATCGTCGAGTACATCGGGCAGACCCGCGGCTGGTTCTACACGATGCACGTGTTGGCCACCGCGCTGTTCGACAGGCCGGCGTTCCGCAACTGCCTGAGCCACGGCATCCTGCTCGGCTCGGACGGGCGCAAGATGTCCAAGAGCCTGCGCAACTACCCGGACGTCTACCACGTGTTCGACGCGTACGGCTCGGACGCGATGCGCTGGATGCTGATGTCCTCGCCGGTGCTGCGCGGCGGTGACCTGGCGGTGACCGAGACGCTCATCCGCGACGCGGTCCGGCAGGTGCTGCTGCCGCTGTGGAACGTGTGGTACTTCTTCACCCTCTACGCCAACGCCGACGGGCACCAGGCGCGTCGGCGTACCGACTCGACGCACCTGCTCGACAGGTACATCCTGGCGAAGACGAACGAGCTGGTGACCACTGTCGGCGCGCAGATGGACGCGTACGACATCTCCGGTGCGTGCGCGACCGTCCGGTCCTACCTGGACGCGCTCACCAACTGGTACGTGCGCCGCTCGCGGGACCGGTTCTGGTCCGGTGACGTCAACGCGTTCGACACGCTCTGGACGGTGCTGGAGACGCTCTGCCGGGTGGTGGCGCCGCTCGCGCCGTTGACAGCGGAGGAGATCTGGCGCGGGCTGACCGGGGAACGTTCGGTGCACCTGACCGACTGGCCGGAGGCGACCGAGTTCCCGGCCGACCACGACCTGGTCGCCGCGATGGACGCCACCCGGGCGGTCGCCTCGGCGGCGCTGTCGCTGCGCAAGGCCAAGGGTCTGCGGGTGCGGCTGCCGCTGTCCAAGCTGACAGTGGCCGCACCGGCGGCGGAGCAGTTGCGCCCGTTCGCCGACCTGGTCACCGACGAGGTCAACGTGAAGGCCGTCGAGTTCAGCGCGGAGCTGTCCGCGTACTGCGAGCAGGTGTTGACTGTGGTGCCCCGGGCGCTCGGCCCGCGGGTCGGCAAGCAGGTGCAGCAGGTGATCAAGGCGGTCAAGGCGGGCGACTGGGAGCTTGTCGACGGCGCCCCGGTGGCGGCCGGCGTCACCCTCGCCGAGGGCGAGTACGAGCTGCGTCTGGTCGCCGCCGACGCCGAGAACTCCGCGCCGCTGCCCGGCGGTGAGGGTGTGGTGGTGCTGGACACCGCTGTCACCCCGGAGTTGGCCGCCGAGGGGCTGGCCCGCGACGTGGTGCGGGTGGTGCAGCAGGCCCGCCGGGACGCCGACCTGGACGTGTCGGACCGGATCGTGGTGTCGGTGTCGGCCTCCGACGAGGTGCGCGCGGCGGTGGCCGGGTACCTCGACTTCGTGTCCGGGGAGGTGCTTGCCGACTCGGTGGACTTCGCCGAGGGCGTCGACGGCTTCGCCGGTGAGGTCGGCGAGGGCGACCGGGTGACGGTCTCCGTCCGCCGGGTCTAGGGACCATCGTCAGGTAGCGGGCGTCGCGCCACCTCCGTCCGAGGGGTGTGCGGGCGTCCGCTACCGTGACACCGCCTGTTCGCACCTCACCTGCCGGAGGACCAGTGCCCCTGCTCTACACCATCGGCAAGCTCGCCGTGGGGCCCACGCTGCGGTTGGCGTTCCGCCCGACCGTCGAAGGGCTGGAAAACATCCCGAAGAGCGGCGGGGCGATCTTCGCCGGTAATCATCTGTCGGTGGCCGACGAACTGTTCCTCGGCACGGTAGTGCCCCGACACCTGGCGTTCTGGGCGAAATCGGAGTATTTCAAGGGTAGCGGTGTGAAGGGTGCGCTCTCCAAGTTCGTGCTCACCGGCCTGGGCGCCATCCCGGTGGAGCGCGGTGGCGGTCGGGCCGCGCTGTCCGCGTTCGACGCGGCGATCCCGGTGCTGAAGAACGGTGACCTGGTGGTGGTCTACCCGGAGGGCACCCGCTCGCCGGACGGTCGGCTCTACCGCGGGCGGACCGGCACGGTGCGCCTGGCGACCTCGACCGGCGTCCCGGTCATCCCGGTCGGCATGATCGGCACGGACAAGGCGCAGCCGATCGGCGCCCGGTTTCCCCGGCCCGGCGCTGCCGACATCACCATTCGGTTCGGCAAGCCGATGGACCTGTCCGGCCGGCCGACCGACCGCACCTCGTTGCGACAGATGACCGACGAGATGATGAGCGAGATCCAGAAGCTCACCGGCCAGGAGTACGTCCCCCGCTACGCCCCGCCGCGCGCCCACCCGGACCCGATCCGCGAGGCCTGAGCCCCACCCGGTTGGTCGAGAGATCCACCGCCCAGGTGGGGCGGAAGATCTCTCGACCAACGGTGGCGGGGTGGGGGTTCAGGACTTGGGTCGGATGATCTGGGCCCGCAGGGTGTTCAACAGGGTGGCGCTGTCCGCGACGGACAGCCGGGTGAACACCCCGGTGGCGATGCTGCCGTAGTCGACAGAGGTGCAGACCACCACGTCGCCGCCATCGGACCGGCCGACCGCGCATCGCTCGTGCCGGCCCCGCACCCCGGTGTCCACGTTCTCGGCGGCGTCCAGCCCGTACCGCTCGGTGAGTCGGGTGATCTCGGCCTCGGCGTCCGACTCCGGGCTCAACCGAAAACCCGTGCCGCCGAAGACCGTCACCTGCTTGCCGCCCGAGGTGGAGTAGACACCGGCGAAGGTGCCCTCGGCCAGCCAGTGCTCGGTGCGTACCTCGTTCTCCAACTGCCGGGCGGTCTCCGTGCTGCGGCTGTCCTGACGCAGCTTCAGATCGTCCACCTGGGCGGGGAGCGCGGCCTGCACCGGGTACTGGGTGGAGATCGGGAAGCCGTAGTAGGCGGGGCAGCCGCAGCAGCAGGCCAGGGTGAGCAGCAGCAGCCAGGGCCAGCGGCGACGACGGCGGACCGGCACCGGCACGTACCCCTTGGGGGCCTGCCAGCCCGGTGGTGCCGCGGGTGGCGGGGCGGATCGCCGGCCCCGGCGCTGCTTCGGCACCGTGGGCGGCGGCAGCGGCGGCGCGGGCGGCGACGTCGGCCGGGCCGGCATCCTGGGCCCGGTGGCCTGCGGTGGTCTCGGCGCAGCCGCTGGAGACACCGGGTGCGACCCGACCGGGGGCGCGGGCGGGCCGGACCACTGGCGGGTCGCCGGCGGCGTCGGGTGCGGCAGCGTCGGGGGCATCGGGGGCAGCGGCGGAAGCTCGGCGGAGGGCAGGTCCCAGCCGCCGGTGTCCACGCCGGCCCACGGGTCTACCGGCGTCTGATGCTCCGGTGGCCCCACGGGCAGGGGTGGCGGTGGTGTCGGCTCGGCCGACTCACCCCAGACCTGTCGGCGCGGCAGCGGGGGTGGCACCGGCGCGGAGCCGCTCCACCTGGGCGCGGGCGCCTCCGCGGTGGTGGCCGGACCGGGCCGATCCGCGGGTGCCGACCGATCCGGAGTCTCGGGCCGCGTCGGCGGTTCCTGTCGATCCGCGGGCGCGGGCTGGTCCGCCCGTTCCGGCTGGTCCGCAGGTGCGGGCTGGTCGGCCGGTGCGGGCTGGTCTGACGGTTCCGGCTGGTCCGACGGTGCGGGCTGGTCTGACGGTTCCGGCTGGTCCGACGGTACGGGTGGGGAGGCCGGCTGATCGGCGGTCGCCGGATCCCGGTCCGGCTCCGCGCCCGGGGTGCTCCCGTCGGCCGGCCGTGCTCCCGGCTGGGGCTCGGGCATCGCGGCAATCTCCTCTCGCGCCGGTCCGAGGTTAGTACCGCGTCGCCACCGCCGGGCGGGCGCGTACCCTTGGGCGTCATGAGTGCCCCGTCCACGACGCCGCGTGCCGCGACCAACTCTCGCGACGACTCCGGCTCGGCGCCGCTGACGCCGAGCCGTGACCTGGACCCGTCCGTCTGGTCCCAGCTCGAGCCGCTGCTGCCCCAGGTGTCCAAGCCCATCCAGTACGTCGGGGGCGAGCTGGGTGCGGTGTCCAAGGACTGGGCTGCCGCGACAGTGCGTTGGGCGCTGATGTACCCCGACGCGTACGAGGTGGGCCTGCCCAACCAGGGCGTGCAGATCCTCTACGAGGTGCTCAACGAGCTGCCCGACACCCTCGCCGAGCGGACGTACGCGGTCTGGCCCGACCTGGAGAACCTGATGCGCACGCACGGCGTGCCGCAGTTCACCGTCGACGCGCACCGGTCGGTACGCGAGTTCGACGTGTTCGGCCTCTCCTTCTCCACCGAGCTGGGCTACACGAACATGCTCACCGCTATCGACCTGGCCGGCATTCCGATGCTGGCCGTCGACCGCACCGACGCCGACCCGGTGATCGTGGCCGGCGGGCACGCCGCGTTCAACCCGGAGCCGATCGCCGACTTCATCGACGCCGCGGTGCTCGGCGACGGCGAGGAAGCGGTCCTGGAGATCACCGCGATCGTCCGGGAGTGGAAGGCCGAGGGCTCCCCGGGGGGCCGCGACGAGCTGCTGCTGCGGCTGGCGCGCACCGAGAGCGTCTACGTGCCGCGCTTCTACGACGTCGACTACCTCCCGGACGGGCGGATCCAGCGGGTCGTGCCGAACCGGGCGGACGTGCCGTTCCGGGTGCACAAGCGCACGACGATGGACCTGGACGCCTGGCCGTACCCGAAGAAGCCCCTCGTCCCGCTGGCCGAGACGGTGCACGAGCGGTACGCGGTGGAGATCTTCCGGGGCTGCACCCGGGGCTGCCGGTTCTGCCAGGCAGGCATGATCACCCGTCCGGTCCGGGAGCGGTCGATCACCACTGTCGGGCAGATGGTCCGCGACGGGTTGGAGTTCTCCGGCTTCAACGAGGTGGGCCTGCTGTCGCTCTCCTCGGCCGACCACTCCGAGATCGGCGACATGTGCTCGGGCCTCGCCCAGCAGTACGAGGGCACGAACGTCTCGCTGTCGCTGCCGTCGACCCGGGTGGACGCCTTCAACATCGACCTCGCGCAGGAGCTGTCCCGCAACGGGCGGCGCACCGGCCTGACCTTCGCCCCGGAGGGCGGGTCGGAGCGGATCCGCAAGGTCATCAACAAGATGGTGACGAAGGAAGACCTGATCCGCACCGTCGTCACCGCGTACACCAACGGCTGGCGGCAGGTGAAGCTCTACTTCATGTGCGGCCTGCCCACCGAGACCGACGAGGACGTCCTCGAGATCGCCGAGATGGCGCACGAGGTGATCCGGGCCGGTCGGGCCGCCACCGGCTCCAAGGACATCCGCTGCACGGTCTCCATCGGCGGGTTCGTGCCGAAGCCGCACACCCCGTTCCAGTGGGCCTCGATGGAGCGTCCGGAGGTCATCGACCACCGCCTCAAGATCCTCAAGCAGGCCATCAACTCCGACCGCTCCCTGGGTCGGGCCATCGGCTACCGCTACCACGACGGGGAGCCGTCGCTGATCGAGGGCCTGCTCTCCCGGGGTGACCGCCGGGTCGGCTCGGTGATCCGCAAGGTCTGGGAGAACGGCGGCCGGTTCGACGGGTGGAGCGAGCACTTCTCCTACCAGCGCTGGGTGGACGCGGCGGCCGAGACGCTGCCCGCGTTCGGGGTGGACCTCGACTGGTACACCACCCGGCAGCGCGAGGAGCTTGAGGTCCTGCCCTGGGACCACCTCGACTCCGGCCTGGACAAGGACTGGCTCTGGCAGGACTGGCAGGACTCGGTGAGCGAGTTCGAGCAGGACGACTGCCGGTGGACGCCCTGCTTCGACTGCGGCGTGTGCCCATCGATGGACACCGAGATCCAGATCGGCCCGACCGGCAAGAAGTTGCTGCCACTCACCCCGCTGGGCGGCAACGGGATGAAACTCCCGACGGCCGGCAACCCCGCCTGACCGCTGCCGCCGGGCAGCGCCGACGGTGCCGCACCGCTAGCGTCCATAATCGACACGTCACCCGTCGGGCTCACGCCCGGCGGGTGACCGGCGTCGGTGGGGAGGCGCGACGGTGACACCTCCCGCACCGATCCCGATCTCGGATCGAGGAGAGGACGGACGATGAGCCCGGACAAGGCCCGTGTGCTGGTGGCGATGCTCTCGGTGGTCGCCCTGCTCCTGGTGGGGCTTGTGGTGCTGATGGCCGTCCAGGCGGCGCAGGACGAGGCGGCCTGGAGTGGCGTGGCCGTCCTGCTCGCACCCCTGGCCCTGGTGGGGCTCGGCATCGGCCTGCTGGTGCCGCAACTGCGTCGTTGACACCGATATCGGTGCCGACAGCGCCGACTGGGGCTGCCTCGACGTGGCCGCAGTCGATACGCTGCGTCTGACATGGACCGACCCGGCGGGTCGGCAACGGGGGAGGAAGCGCATGGGGACCATTCCGCCGCCGAACACCGGCGATCTACACGTCAGCGTCGAGGACCTGGACGCCGCGGCGGCGTACGTCGATCGACTGAAGCAGTACGTCGACGACACCATCAGCTATGAGATGGAACGCATCAAGGAGCGGATGAAGGGCGACAGCAACAACGCCCAGACCGTCCCGAACGGCACTCCCTTCGGCGCCTACGAGGACGCCCGCATGCAGTGGCGGGCCCTGGAGACCTCCACGGCGAACATGGAAGCGCACCTCACGTCGCTCTCGCAGAAACTCGCCGCGCTGAAGCAGGGCACCGAGGAGATCGCCAAGGCGTTCCGGGACACCGAGGCACGCAACGCCGCCAACGGCAAGGAGATCGAGCGGCTGCTCGAATCGGCGGCTCCGCCGCCCACTGCCGGCGGCGCGCCCACCTACCCGTACACGGCCTGAGGGGGACGGCATGGCTGGAGGAACCTGGGAGCGGTGCGTCCGCGAGGTGACGCTCTCCGCGGACCCGGAGACTGTCGGATCGGTCGGGCAGGGGTGGGGAAACCTCTCCTCCGGCCTGACGCAGCTGCGCGACGCGCTCGTCGGCAGGTCGTTCGTCGGCCCGATCGCCACGGGTCAGGAGCGCCCCCACGTCGGTGGCCTGCCCGGCCTGCTCGCCGGTTGGAAGGGCAGCGGCGGTGACGCGTACCGCGAGCATCTGGGTGAGATCGGTAAGCAGATCGAGGATCTGGTCACCGATGCGACAAACGTCAGCGGCGCGTTGGGGCGGATCGAGACGGACATCCGCAGGGCGGTCGCCTCGATCCCGGTCCCACTCGGGGACGACTTCGGCATCAACGAGTGGAGCCTGCCCAACGGCACCGAGCTCGACGACGCCCGCGACGGCGAGAGCGCGTCGGGTTTCCTCGCCGCGCTGCGCAAGGACTACCAGAGCAACCCCGGGTCGTACGCCGACGGCGCGTTCCGCGACAAGGCCGACGACCTGGAGGCGACCATGAAGGTCGACGGCCAGGCGGGTGACCAGAAGCGGGGCGGGTGGTGGGACACCAAGTCCCATCTCGACAACTGGTACCGGGACAACCAGCAGGTGGCGAACACGGCGATGTCCCCGCTGCCCCAGGCGGTCTACACCGAGCGTCCCAAGCTCACCGTCGCCGGGCCGGATCCGCGGGAGGGTCGGGACGACGTTCGTCGCGACACCCGGGTGCCGCCGACCGGGCGGCCCGACATCGGGGGTGGCGAGTTCGGCGGGGGCTCCGGCACTGGTGGTGGCGGCCCCTCGATCGGCAGCAGGCCACCAGGTATCGGCGGCGGAGGCGGCCCCACGTCCACTATCGACCCGTTCTCCCCGACCGGTTCCGGCGGGATCGGCGGTGGCCCGTCCTCCGGCAGCACCGGCGGGTTCACGCCACCACCAACCGGGTCCGGTTATCCGGGCTACCCGGAGGGCGACGACAGCTACAGCAGTGGTCTGGCCGGTGCCAGCCCGAGCACCGTCAGCGGCCTCGGCGGTGGCGGAGTCGGCAGCGCCGGTCTCGGCGGTGCCGGCGGTGGTTTCGGGGGTGGGCCGGGCGTCGGCTCGGCCGGCGGGATCGGCTCCGGCGGTGGCCTGGGGGCGGGCGGCGGCATCGGCGTGGGCGGACTCCCCGGCATGGTGGGCGGCGGCAACGGCAAGGTGCCGCCGATGACGAGCGCGGCCAACGCGCTGCGGACCGCCGCGGGTGCTGGCGCGGGCGGCGCGGGGATGCCGGGTGGCGCGCGTGGTGGCGCGGGTATGGGCGGCGCCGGGATGGCGGGCGGCATGATGGGCGGTGCGGGCGGCGCCGGGCACGGTGCCGGCGGCACCGGCTCCGAGCATTCGTCGTGGTTGACTGAGGATGACGATCCGTGGGGCCCTGGTGACGGAGCGATGCCGGGCGTCCTGCGGTGAGGATGGACAAATGAACGTGAATGTCGGGGGTCTCCGGTCGGTGATCGCCTGTCTGCTGACGGGGCTGCTGGTGGTGGGGGCCGCCCAGCCGGCGGCCGCCGCGCCTCGGCGGGCCGAGCAGTGGTATCTGGACGAACTCCGGATCGACCAGGTGCACAAGATCTCGACTGGCCGGGGCGTGGTGGTGGCCGTGCTCGACAGCGGTGTCGAGGCCAGCCACCCGGACCTGCGCGGTCAGGTGCTGCCCGGTGGTCGCAGCTACGGAGCCTCCGGAGACGGTCGGGCCGACGAGAACGGCCACGGCACGCACATGGCCGGCATCATCGCGGCCAAGAGCGGTGGTCGCGACGGGGTCGACGGCATCGCCCCCGGCGCGAAGATCCTGCCGATCAAAATGCGCAAGGGCAGCGGGACCTACGACGATGGGGCGATCGCCCTCGGCATCCGGATGGCCGTCGACGGTGGTGCCAAGGTGATCAACTTGTCCGTCGGTGGGATGGGCGCCGCCAGCTCGGAGGAGCAGAGCGCGATCACGTACGCGTTGGGCCACGGCGTCGTCGTGGTTGCCGCCGCCGGCAACACCGCCAAGGGTGATGTTGGCGTCGTGAACCCGGCCAACACCCCTGGGGTGATCGCGGTGACCGGGACGACAAAGGGTGGCTCGTTCTGGTCCGGCTCGGTCCAGGGGCCGGAGGCGGTGGTCGCCGCCCCCGGCGACGGCATCTACAACGTCGCCAACGAGGGGGGCTACGGCTGGGGCGACGGGACCTCCGACTCCACTGCGATCGTCTCCGCGCTGGCCGCGTTGATCTTGGAGAAATACCCGAATCTCAATGGTCCGAACGTGATCAACCGGATCATCCGGACCGCACGGGATGCCGGCCCGTCCGGCCGCGATCCGCAGTACGGCTTCGGAGTGATCGACCCGATGAGGGCACTGACCGCGGACGTCCCACCGGTCAACGCCAACCCCCTGCTCGACCCGGCGACGGCAACCGACCCCGCCCCGGTCCGCACCGAGGCCGCGGAGGAGGAGTTCGACGTCACCCAGCACGGCGATCGCGGTGGCCCCACCGACCAGCAGGTCATGGTCGTGGTCATCGGTATCGCCGTGGTGCTGGCGCTGCTGCTGGCGCTTGTGGCGTTCCTCATCTGGAACCGTCGGCGGTACCGGCGGGAGGCGGCGCGGGCGGCCGACATCCCGGACGAGGCGCTGGATCAGGTGATGTCCAGCGCCTACCCGGCACCGGGCGCGGGTTACGGCCCGCCTCCTGGGTATGCCCCGGCTCCCGGTCAGGCTCCGCCTCCTGGGTACGGCCCGCCTCCCGGGTACGCGCCGGCTCCCGGTCAGGCTCCGCCTCCTGGGTACGGCCCGCCTCCCGGGTACGCGCCGGCTCCCGGTCAGGCTCCGCCGTCCGGTTACGCCCCGCCTCCTGGGTATGCCCCGGCTCCTGGTCAGGCTCCGCCTCCTGGGTACGGCCCGCCTCCCGGGTATGCCCCGGCTCCCGGTCAGGCTCCGCCGTCCGGGTACGGCCCGCCTCCCGGGTACGCCCCGGCTCCCGGTCAGGCTCCGCCTCCTGGTTACGGCCAGCCGGGCGGGGCGCCGCCCGTCCCGCCGCAGGAGCGGTAGCCGGTCCTGATCGTGGTGGCCGGCTGGTGACCTTCCCGGGTCACCAGCCGGCCAGCGCGCTTGCGCGGGCGGGTGGTCACGACCCACCCGGTGGGTTCGCACCCGTCTGTCCGGGCGATCGGCCGCCCCGGCTGCGTACCGTCGTGGGCGCTGAGCCAGGATGGTCGGACACGCAGGTACACCCGAGGAGCCCACGATCGCCAAGAAGCCTCAACCCGAGGGCGGCCAGGCACCGGTCGTCCAGCGCGTCCGCATCAGGTACGCCAAGCGCGGACCGCTGCGGTTCACCTCGCACCGGGACTTCGCCCGGGCGTTCGAGCGCGCGCTGCGCCGGGCCGCCGTGCCGGTCGCCTTTTCCCAGGGTTTCCACCCGCACCCGAAGATCTCCTACGCCAGCGCCGCGCCCACCGGGGTGGCGAGCGAGGCCGAGTACCTGGAGATCGCTCTCCAGGCGGCGGTCGATCCGGAGCAGTTGCGGGCCGCGTTGGACGCCGCGCTCTCGCCGGGGTTGGACGTCCTGGATGCCGTCGTCGCCGAGGGCGGCAACCTCCCGGACCGGATCGAGGCGTCGCACTGGCACATCGAGTTGCCCGAGGTCGAGACCGAGGTGCTCCGCGCCGCGGTGGACGCCTTCCTCGCCGCGGACGAGGTGCTCGTGGAGCGGATGACCAAGCAGGGTCGACGCACCTTCGACGCCCGCGCGGCGGTGATATCGATCGATGTCCTCGGGTCAACGCCGACGCCTTCCGGGGCGCCGGCCGTACCGTGTGCGATACTCGAACTGGTCGTGCGGCAGGTCACTCCGTCCGTACGGCCCGATGACGTCCTTTCCGGCCTCCGCGTGGTGGCCGACCTGGAGCCGCCGGTTTCGCCGAGGGTGACCCGGCTGGCTCAGGGCACGTTGACCGCGCAGGGTGCGATCGTGGATCCGTTGGATGCGGACCGCGACGGGGCAACCATCGTTGAGCACTGACCGACGGTCCGTGCTCTGGCAGGCAGACTTCGGCGGTCACGCACCACGCGTGCCCGGCGGAAACACTTTTGCGGCGACCCTGCGTGGCAGCGCTCACCCGCGCCCGGGGTAGCCAGAACTGGAGAACGTCCATGCTCGAGAACGAGCCCGAGGGCGGCGAACGGACCGGTTCACAGCCGGCCGGGGAGACCGCCGACCAGAGCACCACGGCCGACGGCGCCACTGTCGCCGGTTCGGCTTCACTGGAGCCGGACGGTGCGCAGAGCGCCGAGCCCACCGCGCCGGTGCGGCGTGCCCGGGCGACCCGGCGGCGCGCTGCCCCGCTCAGCCAGCCGGAGCAGACCGACGCGCCGGCCGAGGCGTCCACCAGCGAGACCGCCAGTGCCGAGTCGCCGCAGGCGGAGGTGTTCGCGCCGATCTCCGGTGACCAGGACGTCGCGCCCAAGACCCCCCGGCGCCGTCGCAAGGCCGCCCCCGTCGAGACGACCGCCGAGGAGCCGCTCGTCGCGTCCGCCGCGGAGGTGGCCCCGGCCGACGTGGTTCCGCCGGTCAAGGTGACCCGGACCCGGCGCAAGAAGGCCACCCCGGCGGCGGTCGAGGAGCCGGTCGCCGAGGAGCCACCCGCTGAGCAGCCGGTCGTCGCCGAGGAACCGGCGGCCTCCGACCTGCGCGAGGCCGAGGCCGAGCTGAACGACGCGTCGAGCGCGACAGCCGCCGAATCGCCCTGGGCCAGCGCCGGCGAGGTGTCACCAGGTGCCGCCGTTGCCGGTGTGACAGCTGAGCCGATCGAGCCGGCCGAGGTCGAGCCGGAGCAGCCGCGCACCCGTCGTCGGCGGGCTGCCCTCTCCGCGCCCACTGTGCTGTTCATGGCTCCCCAGCCGGACGCCGTGCCGGTGACCCGGCCGGTCGAGCCCGCTCCCGTCGCCGAGGAGCCAGCGGTGGAGGAGGCCGCGGAGCCGTCCCGCCGCCGTCGGCGTGGTCGCCGCGAGGTCGAGCCGGTGGAGCCGATCGAGGCGATCGAGGCCGAGGAGGAGCCGACCGAGGAGGCCGACGAGGTCACCGAGGCGGATGAGGACGACGAGGACAGCGCTGCCGCGCGCCGCCGCCGCCGGCGTGGTCGCCGAGGCCGGGGCCGGGGTAAGGGTGGGGCCGACGACGCCGAGGACGAGGAGTCCGAGGAGACGGCGCAGGCCGACGAGGAAGAGACCGCCGAGGCCGAGGCCGAGGGGGACGAGGACGAGGAGACCGAGGGCGGGGACGGCTTGACCCGTCGCCGCCGGCGTCGTCGTCGTCGGGGCGCGGGCGACACGGAGGGTGCCGCCGACGACGGTGTACCGACCGTGGTCAAGATCCGTGAGCCGCGTCGGACCGTCGACGAGGTGCAGGGTGTGTCCGGTTCCACCCGGCTGGAGGCCAAGCGCCAGCGCCGCCGGGACGGCCGGGAGCAGCGGCGGACGCGACCGCCGATCCTCAGCGAGTCGGAGTTCCTGGCCCGCCGGGAGGCGGTCGACCGGGTGATGGCGGTCCGCCAGCGCGGTGACCGTACCCAGATCGCCGTGCTGGAGGACGGGGTGCTCGTCGAGCACTACGTCACCCGCAACTCCTCCGGCACCATGGCCGGCAACGTGTACCTGGGCAAGGTGCAGAACGTGCTGCCCAGCATGGAGGCGGCGTTCGTCGACGTCGGGCGGGGCCGCAACGCGGTGCTGTACGCCGGCGAGGTCAACTGGGACAACTCCGGGTTGGAGGGGCGGGCCCGCTCGATCGAGCAGGCGCTGCGCTCCGGCGACTCGGTGCTCGTCCAGGTCACCAAGGACCCGATCGGGCACAAGGGCGCCCGGTTGACGAGCCACATCGCGCTCTCCGGCCGGCACCTGGTCTACGTGCCGAACGGCAACGCCTCCGGGATCAGCCGGAAGCTGCCGGACAACGAGCGCAAGCGGTTGCGGGACGTGCTCAAGAAGCTCGTCCCGGACGGCGCGGGCGTGATCGTCCGGACTGCCGCCGAGGGCGCCAGTGAGGACGAGCTGGCCCGCGACGTCAAGCGGCTGCAGGCGCAGTGGGAGGACATCCAGGCCAAGGCCGCCGAGGGTGGTGCCCCGGTGCTGCTCTACGGGGAGCCCGACCTGGTCATCCGGGTGGTCCGGGACCTGTTCAACGAGGACTTCCGCGAGCTGGTGATCGAGGGCGAGCAGTCGTACGAGATGGTCGAGTCGTACCTGTCGCACGTCTCCCCGGACCTGGTGGACCGGGTGCGTCGGCACGTCGGCACGAGCGACGTCTTCGCCGAGTACCGGATCGACGAGCAGATCATCAAGGGCCTGGACCGCAAGGTCTTCCTGCCCTCCGGTGGCTCGCTGGTGATCGACCGCACCGAGGCGATGACTGTGGTGGACGTCAACACCGGCAAGTACACCGGCTCCGGGGGCAACCTGGAGGAGACCGTCACCCGTAACAACCTGGAGGCGGCGGAGGAGATCGTCCGCCAGCTCCGGCTGCGCGACATCGGTGGCATCGTGGTGATCGACTTCATCGACATGGTGCTGGAGTCGAACCGGGAGCTGGTGCTGCGCCGCCTCACCGAGTGCCTGGGCCGGGACCGCACCAAGCACCAGGTCACCGAGATCACCTCGCTCGGCCTGGTGCAGATGACCAGGAAGCGGATCGGCGCGGGCCTGCTTGAGGCGTTCAGCGAGACCTGCGAGTGCTGCAAGGGTCGGGGCGTCATCATGCACACCGAGCCGGTGCCGGAGAAGCCGCGTGCTGCGGGCGCCGGGGAGAAGGTCAAGGCGGTCGCCTCGTCGGTGGCTGCCGCTCCGGCCGCCGAGCAGGGCACCGCGTCGTCCCGTCGCCGGGCGCGCAAGAACGCCCCGGCCGAACGGGCAGTGGTGGAGGTCGTCGACACCGACACCAGCGCCGAACCGGACGCCGACTACCAGGACACCATGGGCTACGACCTGTCCCGCTACGAGTCGGACACCGCCGCCGCGCCGGCGATCTCCGACAGTCAGCGGGGGGAGTCGGCCCGGTTGGCCGCGGCGGACGACCCGGACGCGCTCGCCGACGGTGAGGGCGACGAGGAGGGCGCCGAGGGTGGCTCCGGCCGCCGCCGGTCACGCCGGGGCGGCGCCCGCCGGCGGACGCGCCCCTGACCGCCTGACCGGCCACGTGTTTGGCGAGGTCCCTTCCCCGGCAAAGTGACGGGGGAGGGACCTCGTCGTTGTGGCCACTCCGGCCCGGACCGGCCGTCCCTGGTCAGGAGAAGAAGATGCGTCGTCTGCTCGCCGCCACCGCGCTTGTCACAGTGCTCCTCGACGTGGCTGGTTGCTCCGCCGACCGGCCCGGCGGCGGGTCCGGCCCGGTCGACGTGACCACCGGTGCCACGGCCGGGGTGCCGGCAGGTGGTGCCGCCGCGGGCGGCGTCACCCCGGTCTGCGTCGCCGCCCAGCAGGCCAGCACCACAGCCGTCCGGACGTACGTGGCGGAGCTGGGCCGGCTCGTCGCGGCGGTGGGGGCCGGGGACAGCAGCACCGCCGTGGCGGCGCGGGTGCGGGCCGAGGCGGCGTTGGCCGGCTGGCGGAGCGAGCTGCGGAAGCAGTCGGAGCAGACCACCGATCCGCAGCTCAAGACACTGCTCACCGACCTCGGCACCGAGGTTGCCGCGCTCGGCGCTGACGTCGAGTCCATCGACGAGACCGAACTCGACAGGCTCCAGCAGCGCCTCGATCAGCTCTGCGCGCGCTGACCAGGGCGGGCCGGTTTGGGGTCCGGGCCGGCGATGGCGTACTCTTGCCTGCGGCCCACCTTTGGTGTGCCGAGTTCCCGTGTGCCCGCGCCGCCGTGCACTGCTACCCGGCGAGCCGCTGCGGGGACGACCGCCAGCAGCCTCAACGACAGGGAGTCCGCCTCCGATGTACGCGATCGTCAAGACCGGCGGCAAGCAGTACAAGGTCGCCGAAGGCGACGTGATCGAGGTCGAGAAGCTCACCGGTGCTCCCGGTGACGCGGTGAAGCTCACCGCGGTGCTCCTCGTCGACGGTGACGACCTGGTGACCGACGCGGCGAAGCTTGCCGAGGTCGCGGTGTCCGGCGAAATCGCCGCGCACACCAAGGGCCCGAAGATCCGGATCCACAAGTTCAAGAACAAGACCGGCTACCACAAGCGCCAGGGTCACCGCCAGCCGTTGACCCAGGTCAAGGTGACCGGCATCTCCAGCGGGAAGTAGGTCGTCCTCCAATGGCTCACAAAAAGGGTGCGTCCAGCTCGCGTAACGGTCGTGACTCCGCGGCCCAGCGACTTGGCGTGAAGCGCTTCGGTGGTCAGGTCGTCAGCGCCGGTGAGATCATCATCCGGCAGCGTGGCACCAAGTTCCACCCCGGTGACCTGGTCGGCCGTGGTGGCGACGACACGCTGTTCGCGCTGTCCGCCGGTGCGGTCCTGTTCGGCACCAAGCGCGGTCGCAAGACCGTCAGCATCGTTCCGCAGCAGTAGTTCTCTTCGCTCAAGCGGGCCGCGGACCTCCGGGTCCCGGCCCGCTTAGCCTTTTTCGCGCAGTGCGAGGTCGACCTCGCTGGAAGGATTGACGCCGTGGCGACGTTCGTTGACCGGGTCGTTCTGCATCTGCAGGCCGGCGATGGCGGGCACGGCTGTGTCTCGATCCACCGCGAGAAGTTCAAGCCCTTCGGTGGGCCGGACGGCGGTAACGGCGGGCACGGCGGCAGCGTGTCCCTGGTCGTCGACCCGCAGGTCACCACCCTGCTCGACTTCCACTTCCACCCGCACGTCAAGGCCGACAACGGCAAGGGCGGCGCCGGGTCGAACCGGGACGGGGCCAACGGCCGCACCCTGATGCTGAAGGTGCCCAACGGCACAGTGGTGCAGACCACCGACGGCACGGTGCTTGCCGACATGGTCGGCGCGGGCACCACCTTCGAGGTGGCTCGGGGTGGCCGCGGCGGGCGGGGCAACGCGTCGCTCGCCAACGCCAAGCGCAAGGCGCCGGGCTTCGCCGAGTTGGGCGAGCCCGGTGACCAGCTGGACATCGTGCTGGAGCTGAAGAGTGTCGCCGACGTCGGCCTGGTGGGCTTCCCGTCGGCCGGCAAGTCGTCGCTGATCTCGGTGATCTCCGCCGCGAAGCCGAAGATCGCCGACTACCCGTTCACCACCCTCGTGCCCAACCTCGGCGTGGTCCGGCTGGACAACCACACCTTCACCGTCGCCGACGTGCCGGGCCTGATCCCCGGCGCGGCCAACGGCAAGGGGCTGGGTCTGGAGTTCCTGCGGCACATCGAGCGCTGCGCGGTGCTTGTGCACGTCATCGACTCGGCGACCCTGGAGCCCGGCCGTGACCCGGTCGCCGACATCGACGCCATCGAGGCCGAGCTGAGCCAGTACGGCGGGCTGACCGACCGCCCCCGGCTGGTCGCCGTGAACAAGGTCGACGTGCCGGACGGCCGGGACCTCGCCGAGATCGTCCGCCCCGACCTGGAGGAGCGCGGCTACCGGGTGTTCGAGGTCTCCGCGGCCACCCGGGAGGGGCTCAAGGAGCTCACCTACGCGATGGCCGAGCTGGTCGAGGCGGAGCGCAAGGCCGCCCCGCCCGCCGAGCCGACCCGGATCGTGATCCGTCCGATCGCTGTGGACGACGACGGCTTCACCATCACCGCCGAGGTGGACGGCTCGTTCACCGTTCGCGGTGTCCGACCGGAGCGCTGGGTCAAGCAGACGAACTTCGACAACGACGAGGCGGTCGGCTACCTCGCTGACCGGCTGGCCCGACTCGGGGTGGAGGACAAGCTGGCCAAGGCCGGGGCGGAGCCCGGTGACCTGGTCCGGATCGGCGAGCGTGAGTTCGACTGGCGACCGACGCTCTACGCCGGCGTGGACTTCGTACCCGGCAACCGGGGCACCGACGTGCGCCTGGAGGAGAAGTCGAACCGGCTCTCCGCGGCGGACCGGCTCGCGGCCCGCAAGGCCCGCCGGGTGCGGTCGGGCGACGAGGTGGGCGCGGACGCGTCCGACGACATCGACGAGGACGACGCCGAGTAGCCCGTTGCGCTCTGTGATCGGGTTGATTTCCGGAAACCTTCGCGAAATCCACCAGTTCTAGCGTGGGGTGATGCTGATCGAGTCTCGGCCTGTCATCGATCCAGAGATCGCCGCCCTGGTCATCGCGCAGCAGCGTGAGCTGCGTGCGGCTGACGGCGGGCTGGATGGGCAGGTCTTCGTCCCACACGACGACGTCCGTTACCTGGCGGCGGTGGTGCAGGGTCGGGCGGTGGCCTGCGGCGGGCTCCAGTCGCTCGACGCCGAGACCGGCGAGATCAAGCGGATGTACGTCCGGCCCGCCTACCGGGGGCGGGGCATCGCCCGGCAACTGCTGGCCGCCCTCGAGGAGTGTGCGTTCCGGCAGGGGCAGTCGGTGGTCTGCCTGGAGACCGGCACCTACCTGCCGGCCGCGATCGCGCTGTACACCTCGTCCGGCTACGACCAGATTCCGGTCTACGGCGAGTACGTGGGCAACCCGTACAGCGTCTGTTTCGCCAAGCGACTGCCGGTCGCGGCCTGACGGCCGTGCCCCCGCTCAGGCGCCGGTGCTGGCGTGCGCGACGGTCACCGGCTTCGACTCGGGTGAGGCGTGCTGGCGCAGGACGATGCTCAGCAGGATCAGCGCCCCGACGGCGAGGAATTCGCTCTGCCAGTTCTGCATGGACTGGAACCAGAAGTCGCTGGTGCCGAGGAACTCCCACACGCCGATCGGTGGTGCGCCGCTCTGTAGCGCCTGTTCCTGGTTGTATGCGGCGGTGCCACCCAACAGATGGCCGACGAACGAACCGGCGAAGATCAGCAGCAGGGCGAGGGAGAGGCTGTTGCGGTAGACCACCAGGGGCAGGCCGCCGACGCGCACCGGCCAGGGTGACTGCGGGGTCGCCCGACGCTCGTCGTCCTCCGGTCGGTCGGTCTGGTCCACCGGCTTCGACTCGGCCGAGCCCCGCTGCACCAGGTACGCGGTGAGCAGCACGTACCCGCCCATCTGGAGGAACTCCGACTCCCAGTTCTCGAAGACGGCTTCGGCGAAGTGACCACTGGTCAGGTAGGCCGGCCAACTCAGCGGTGCGGCCCCGAACTGGGTCAGCTCCTCGTTGTGGGTCTGCCAGCCGAAAACGCTCTGCAGCACCAGGAAGACCAGAAAGGCACCGAGCATGGCGACGGCCAGGGCGTTGTCGCGGAGCCAACGAGGCATGTCGACCTCCTTCGCCGATCGGTTACCCCGGCCGGCCCTGCCGGAAAACCCCGAATTTCCAGCTCAACGCCGTTCGGCCGGATTGTCCAGCCGCCCGCCGGTGCCGGCCTGGTTCGACAGCAGCAGCCCGAGGGCGAGCATCCCGAAGCCGAGCGCGAGGTGCAGCCAGTTGTCGGCGTCGTTCACCGGCAGGATGTTCGCCCCGCTCTCGGGGTCGACGGACTCGATGACCAGCCCGTACAGCCAGAGCGCGAGATAGGTCGCCCCGCCGACGGCCAGGAACACGCGCGCGCCGGCGACGCTGCGGGCCAGCACCAGACCCACCAGCCCGAAGAGCAGGTGCAGGGCGTTGTGCAGGATCGACACCTGGAACAGGCCGAGCAGTTTCGCGTCCGAGTGGTGTCCGCCGAATCTCAGGTCGCCGTAGTCGCTGGTGACGCCGGGCACGAAGCCGAGAACGCCGATCAGTAGGAAGACCCCGGCCACGACCAGCGCGGCCACCTGGACGCGGCGGCGAGGGCCCGCCCGTCGGCCACCTCGTACGTCCCGTGCCATCGCTGCCCCCTCCGTGGCTCTGCCAGCCCCTCGCGAACCTCACTGTCCGCAGCGGCGTCGTGACGCAGCCCGACGATCCTCCATTTTGAAGTCGATCGGGCCGGCCGCGCAGAGAAATGCACGAAGAGGTATGGAAGCCAAAACCGAGGGTAGGTGAATGGTCAGCGGCTGCGGCAACGCATCCCCCAAGCACAACCGCGACGACTTTCTGAGCGGAAGGGAAATCATGTCTTACGATCTTTCATCTACGTCTTCCACGTACGGGCAGGAGTCGACGAACGGTGGCGGTGTCCGCGACCAGGCGCGTCAGGTCGGCTCCGAGGCCGCGCAGGCTGGCGGTGCGGTCGCCCAGACGGCCAAGGAGCAGGGCACCGAGGTCGGCCGCGAGGCGGCCCGGCAGGCCCGCAACCTGTACGGCGAGGCCCGCACCCAGCTCGCCAGCCAGACCGGTGAGCAGCAGCGCAAGGCCGCCGGTGGATTGCGTTCGCTTGCCGACGAGATGCGTTCGATGGCCGAGCAGGGTGGCCAGGCCGGCCCGGTGACCGAGTTGGCCCGGCAGGCCGCCGACCGGGTGCACGGGGTGGCCGGCTGGCTGGAGCAGCGCGAGCCCGGCGACCTGATCACCGAGGTCCGTGACTACGCCCGACGCAACCCGGGCACCTTCCTGGTCGGCGCGGCGGTTCTCGGTGTGCTGGCCGGCCGGCTGACCCGTGGCATCTCCGCCGCCGGTGACGACTCCGGCAACGGATCCGCGGCCTACCGGGGCGCCGGGGCGTACGACCCGGAGCGGACCGCCGTCATCCCGACGCCGGCACCGGCACCCCGCGCGGTGCCGGACGGCGTCCCGTCGGGCGGCTACCTCGACCCGACCCCCGGCACGTACACCGAGCCGACCCCAGGTGGCTACACCGACCCGACCCCGGGCGGTTACACCGACCCGACCCCGGGTGGATACCGCGAGCCGACCGGTACCGGGCAGCCGCTGCCGCCGGTACAGCAGACCGACCCGCTGCCGGGCGTTCCGTCCAGCGGCACCCCCCGCCCGTGAGCCGTCGAGTCATCCGAAGGGAGGCGACGGCATGACCATGCCGACGCAGGGGCCCGGCCTGGGCTCCGGCTACTACCCCGACGCGGGTGCCCCGCACTCCGCCGACGAGGTGAAGAGCAGTTCGTTGGGTGACCTGATGCGTCAGGTCACCACCGACCTGTCGACGCTGATGCGTCAGGAGGTCGAGCTGGCCAAGGCGGAGATTCGCCAGGAGGGCAAGAAGGCCGGCAAGGCCGCGGGGCTCTTCGGCGGGGCCGGCTTCGGCGGCTACATGGTGGCGCTCTTCGTGTCCATCGCCATCTGGCAGTTCCTGGACAACGTCATGGACTCCGGGCTGGCCGCACTGATCGTGGCCGTCATCTGGGCCGCGGTCGCCGCCGTCCTCTACTCCAAGGCCAAGAAGAACGCCCAGCACGTACGTGGGCTCAAGCAGACGAACGACAGCGTGCAGCGGATCCCCGACGCGCTCAAGCCGCACCCGGAGGGAGTCACCCGATGAGCACCGATCCCGATCAGATCCGCCGGGAGATCGAAGCCACCCGTAACAGCCTCAGCTCCGATGTGGACGCGCTGGCGTACAAGGTAAGCCCCAGCCGCATCGTCGACGACCGCAAGCAGCGGGCCCGCTCCGCTCTGCAGAATGTGAGGGACAAGGTCATGGGAACCGCGTCTGACCTCGGCCACGGCACCGGCCAGGCGGCCCACTCGGTGGGTGACCGCGCCTCGTCGGCGGCCTCAAGTGTCAGCGACGCCGCGCACTCGGCGGCGACCAGCGTCAGCGACGCCGCGCACAGCGCGCCGCGGGTGATCCGGCAGAAGTCCCAGGGCAACCCGCTCGCCGCCGGTCTGATCGCGTTCGGGGTCGGCTGGCTGGCCTCGTCGCTGATCCCGGCCTCCCACCGCGAGCAGCAGGCCGCGGCCCAGCTCAAGGAGCGGGTCGGCGAGCACAGCGGTGCGGTGAAGGAGAAGCTGGGGGAGGTGGCCAGCGAGCTCAAGGAAGAGCTGCGCGAGCCCGCCCAGCAGGCCGCCGAGTCGGTGCGGTCCACCGCCCAGGACGCCGTGCACGCGGTCAAGGAGGACGGCAGGTCGGCCGCGCACGACGTCAAGGGTCAGGCCCAGCAGGCCCGGCACCAGGTCAGCCCCTGAACCACCCCGATCCCGACAGCTCGCGGCCATTTCGGTGACCGCGAGCTGTCGCGTTCTCCGCCCTGCCGCGGCTCGGGACGCGGTCAGTGGCGGCGGCGCAGGGCCCGGGTCGGGTGGGCCGCCCTGCGGATCCGGGTGTCGCCGTAGCGAACACCGCCGAGCAGGAACCGCTCGGCGACCGCGATCCAGCCACACACACCGCGCTCCACCAGCCAGAACGGAGCCGCCAGCGCCGTCGCGGCCGGAAAGACCGCGGTGCCGCCGGCGCGCCGGCGACCCATCTCGGCGAGGGCCACGACGCCTGTCGTCGCGGCGAGCACCAGGGCGGGCCGCCGAGCCGCGACCGCCGCCGCCACTGCCGGCAGGACCGCGAGCGCGGTCAGCAGGCGGGCCGGCTGGGCCAGATCGTCGTACGCCTGCCGGACCCGTTGGCCACGGAAGTGCGCGGCGTCGGGAGGCAGCCGGCGTACGAAGAGCCAGGCCGGAGCCGCCTCGGTGCCGTCGTTGGCGCGCAGGGTGCGGATCAGCTCCAGGTTCTCGAAGAGTACGTCCGGGTCGTACCCGCCCATGGCGAGGAAGGTGCTCCGACGCACCGCGAGGGTGCCCGGGTAGTCCGCGCCGAGCGCCCGGTTGAGCAGCGTCCGCCCGGTGTCCCACCAGGCGTGCCAGGGCAGCGGGTCGAAGTAGTTCTGCGGTCGCACCAGATCGACCCGGTCCAGTAACCGGTGTACGGCGGTCAGCCCGGCCTCGTCGTACCGGACGTCGTCGTCGGCGATCACCACGTGCTCGTGCCCTGCCGCGCGCACACCTGTGTGTACGCCGATCACCTTGCCGTTGAGCCCGCGCGTGGTGGCGTCGGGCGGGAGGTGCCGGACCAGCCCCCGCCAGGCGTCGGCGTGCCGCGCGAACACCGCCGGTGCCGAACCGTCGACCACGATCACGTCGACCCGCTCGGCCAGCCACCGCAGGTACGCGGTCAGCTCGGCCAGGCCGCCGTCGGCGTGCCAGCGCAGCGGCAGCACGTACGTCATCGGCAGTCGGACCGGCGGCGGGCTGGCGCGGCCGGGGTCGACGACCTCCCGGCGTGCCGCGCGCCGGGCGTCACCGGGTGGGCTGCACAGGGACATCGGCGTTCCTCCTCGGCCGGGCCACGTGCGCCGTGGCTGAGCAGCACGTGCCCGCATTCCCGCTGATCAAACGGAGGTGTTGTTTCGACCGCCCGACGCCGGGTAGCGCTGCCGGAAAGAGCTGTCCGTGCCCGGGCGTCCGGGTGGAGGAGACGAGATGACGAACAACGGAACGAGATGGGCAGTGCTCGGCGTCACCGCCGTCACGGCGGTCGGTGTGGGGCGGGCGGTGGCCCGCCGTCGGCACCGGCATCAGCCGGATCGGCAGGACGGCTGGTACGTGGTCCGCCGCGGGGTGACTGTGGATCGGTCCCGGGACGGGGTGATCGACTTCTGGACCGACCGGGAACGGTTGGACCGCGCGCTGGCCGGGTGGGCCACCCTGGAGCAGCTCGACGACCGGCGCTGGCGGTGCGTGGCGCGCGACCGGGCCGGTGGCGCCACCGAGTGGCGGGCCGAGATCACCGTCGACGGGCCCGGCACGCTGCGGTGGCGGGTCGAGGACGGGTCGGCGCCGCAGGAGGGGCGGATCGAGCTGGCCGACGCCCCCCAGGGCCGGGGCACCGAGATCCGGGCCGAGCTGCGGTACCGCTCGGGCCCGGTGCGCCGGGTGCTCGGCCTGGTCGGTGGGGACGACCCCGATCTGGCGCTGCGCGACACCCTGCGGCGGGTGAAGTCGCTCATCGAGTGTGGCCAGGTGCTGGACACCCGCGACGACCCGTCCGGCCGCAGCCCGAGGCAGGAGAAGGCGACCGACAAGGTCCGGGAGAAGCTGATGACGGGAGGCCGGGCGTGAGGGCACTGTGTTGGGAAGGCGTCGGCAAGCTGGCGGTGCGGGACGTGCCGGAGCCCCGGATCCGCGCCGAGGGGGACATCATCGTCCGGGTCCGGGCCAGCAGTGTCTGTGGCTCGGACCTGCACCTGATCAACGGGTACCTGCCGGCGATGCGGGAGGGTGACATCCTCGGCCACGAGTTCATGGGCGAGGTGGTGGAGACCGGGCCCGGCGTACGACAGCACAAGGTCGGTGACCGCGTGGTGGTCGGGTCGGTGGTCGCCTGCGGTGGCTGCTGGTACTGCCGCACCGAGCAGTACTCGCTCTGCGACAACTCCAACCCCCAGCCGGTGTTCACCGAGAAGCTGTGGGGGCACTCACCGGCCGGCATCCTGGGCTACTCGCACGCCGCCGGCGGCTACTCCGGGTCGCACGCCGAGTACATCCGGGTACCGTTCGGTGACGTGGGAGCGTTCGGGGTGCCCGACGGGGTGCCCGA
Source organism: Micromonospora sp. NPDC049044 (assembly GCF_040649215.1). Classification (NCBI taxonomy): domain Bacteria; kingdom Bacillati; phylum Actinomycetota; class Actinomycetes; order Micromonosporales; family Micromonosporaceae; genus Micromonospora; species Micromonospora sp. NPDC049044. Next base: position 39,898 of record NZ_JBEZFA010000045.1, read on the forward strand.
CGACTCGGTGGTGTTCGCCTCCGACGCGATGCCCACCGGGTGGATGGCGGCGGACTTCTGCGGGCTCACCGGTGGCGAGGTGGTCGCCGTCTGGGGTGCCGGCGGTGTCGGTCAGATGGCGGCCCGGTCGGCGCAACTCCTCGGCGCCGAGCGGGTCATCATGATCGACCGGTTCCCGGACCGGCTCGCCACCGCGACCGAGCGGATCGGCGTCGAGACGATCAACTACGCCGAGACGGACGTGTTGGAGGCGCTGCGGGAGCTGACCGCCGGCCGCGGGCCGGACGCCTGCATCGAGGCCGTCGGCATGGAGTCGCACGACGTCGGCCCGACCTACGCGTACGACCGGGCGAAGCAGGCGGCGCGGTTGCAGACCGACCGGCCGACCTCCGTACGCCAGGCGATCATGGCCTGCCGCAAGGGTGGCACGGTGAGCATCGTCGGCGTGTACGCCGGTCTGGTCGACAAGTTTCCGCTCGGCGCGGCAATGAACAAGGCACTGGTGTTGCGGATGGGGCAGATGCACGCGCAGCGCTACATCCCGATGCTGCTCGACCGGCTCGCCGCCGGCGAGATCGACCCCGGCTATCTGGCCACCCACCCGATCTCCCTGGACGAGGGGGCACACGGCTACGAGTTGTTCGAGAAGAAGCAGGACGGCTGCCTCCGCAGCGTGCTGCACCCCTGATCCGCTGAGCGCGCCGCCTCGCCGGTCGTCCCGAACGGCCGGCGAGGCGGCGGTCAGCCGGTACGGCGGATGTTGCTGAGGGTCAGACCGAGGGGCGGCAGCGCCGGCATCCGGTGCAGGTCCAGGGCCAGATCCTGGACGGGCACGTCGTAGCGCATGCTGCTGGTCAGGTTGCCGACCGCCCGTTTCATCAGGTCGATGGTGAGCCACTCGCCCGCGCACCGGTGCCCGGCCCAGTGGTCACCGCCGCCCTGCGGGATCAGCTCGAACGGGTCCACCCGCCGTCCGGCGAACCGTTCGGGGCGGAACAGCTCCGGTTCCGGCCAGAGAGCCGGGTGGTGGTTGGTGCCGTACAGGTCGAGCAGCACCCGTCGGCCCCGGGGAAAGTGGTGGCCCTGCCAGTCGAAGGAGTGCCGGACCCGGGCCGCGGCGATCGGGAAGAACGGGTAGTAGCGGCGTACCTCCTGGACGAAGTTCTCGGTGGCCTCGTCGTCGTCGCGGACCCGTTCCCGCCAGCCCGGATGGTCGTGCAGGGCGAGTGCGGCGAACGCGATGTACTGGTCCACGGCGACCACCGGCCGCAGCACGTTGAGTAGCTCCACCGCCGCGACCCGCCGGGGGAGGAGTCGGCCCCGCCGGTCCCGGTGCTCGGCGATCACGGCCAGGGCGCTCCCGGACGGCGCCGGGACGCGACCGATCCGGGTCCGTTCGATCAGGTCGCCGAGCCAGCGTTCGGCGCGGTGCCGGGCCAGCCGTCCCCGCCAGTGCCGGGGCCCGACCACCGCCGGCCCCTCGATCATCGCGTGCAGTTCGACGGCGCGTCGCTCGACCTGCGACGTGGGCAGCGGCACCCCGGCCCAGGCGCAGACCACAGTGGTCAGCAGGCGGCCCAGTTCGTCGTAGAGCGACAACGGCCCGCCGGCCGCCCAGGCGGGGATCCGGGCCCGCCACTCGTCGTCGAAGAGTTGGCCGAGGTGCCGGATCGCGGTCGGTGTCATGATCGACATGAACATGGCCTTGCGGTCGGCGTGCTCCGGCCCGTCCAGCCCCTGTACGCCCCGTCGACCGGTGAGGGTCCGCTGCACCCGCAGTGGCATGGCCGTCGCGCGTTGGAAGCGTTCGTTGTCGTAGAACACCATCGCCGCCGGCCGCCCGCGCAGGCAGATGGTCGGGGCGAGCAGGATCCGGGTCTGGAAGACGTCGCTGCCGTACCGCTCGCAGCGTTCGCCGATGAACCGGTAGCCGGCGCGGAGCAGGGCGAGGGTGCTGTCCGGACTGCTGTCGACCGGCATGGTCGTCATCAGATCTCCTCACGCGCGGGTGCGGCCGGTCACCGCCGGGGCCGGTAGCGGTTACCCCCGTCGCCGTCGCTGAATCCCCCGCGCCGACGGCACGCCGGCTGGCCCCTCCCAGGAGCGGCGGAACCTGGTTTGCTGCTGGTGGGGCAACCACGGGGAGGGCGGATGCGCGACAACACATCGCCGCACTGGCGGCAGCGGCGGACGGGCGGGGCGCTGGGCGCGGACCGCGCCGGTCGATCACTGATCGGGCCGCCGGGACGGCCCGTCCGGCCGCACCGGTTCTTCACAGTGCACCTGGGCTTCACCGCGCCCACCGTGGTCGAGGCCCGCGAGTTGGCAGTGGCGTACGCGGAGGCGTTGAGCCTGCTCCGCCCGGAGGTGGCGCTCGGCGCGGCGGCGTTGTCGCCGGCCGACGCCTGGCAGCGGGCCGAGCGGCTGTTCTGCGGTGCGCTCGGCCCGGACGGCGAACGCTGCGTCGACGTGGCCGATCATCCGGGCTTCCACCATGCCCCGGGGCCCGGTGGTCTCGGTTGGGGCGACGGCGACGGCCCCGCCGGTGGCTGACCCCCAACCCGGGTCGCTGGTCCCGGGTTGGCGGCCACCGCACCCCGGTCGGCGCGATCAGTCCAGGTCGAACTCACCGTCCTGTGCGCCAGCCACGAACGCGTCCCACTCGGCCTGCGTGAAGACCAGCACCGGCCCCTCGGGCTCGGCCGAGTTGCGCATCCCGATCAGGTCGTCGACGAAGGCGACCTCGACGGCGCTGTCGGAGGTGTCCCCTTCGGCCCGCTGCCAGACCGCCCGAGAGAGGTCGAAGTCGCCCTTGGGGTGCTGCGCCATTGTTCTTTCCTCCAGTGCCGAGGTCGTGTGGTGACCGCGTGTCGATCCCCATCGGGCAGGATAAGCGGATGCCGAGCCTGACCCGTGTAGAGGCGACCGCGCGTGGCGCGGCGATTACTGTCGAGTCCTATCAGGTGGACCTCGACCTGACCGGCGGTGCGGAGCTGTTCCGCTCCCGCGTCGCGATCCGGTTCCGGGCGACCCCCGGTGCCGCGACCTTCGCCGAGGTCAAGCCTGCCAAACTGCTGGCGGTACGCCTCAACGACCGCGACCTCGACACCGACGTGCTGGCCGACAACCGGCTGCCGTTGAGCGACCTGGCCGAGGAGAACACGCTCGTCGTCGAGGCCGAGATGGCGTACTCCAACGCGGGGGAGGGGATGCACCGTTTCGTCGATCCGGCCGACGGCGAGACGTACCTCTACGCGGTGAGCTTCCTCGACAACGTGCAACGCATCTTCGCCGCGTTCGACCAGCCGGACCTCAAGGCTCCGTTCATCCTCTCGGTGACCGCCCCGCCGGAGTGGACCGTAGCCGGCAACGCCGAGGTGGCCGCCACGCCGGCCCCGGGTCGCTGGGAGTTCGCCCCCAGCGCGCCGCTCGCCACGTACTTCTTCTCGCTGATCGCCGGTCCGTACCACGTGCGGCGGGCCGAGCACGACGGCGTGCCGCTGGGCATCTACTGCCGCAGGTCGCTGGCCGGGCACCTCGACGCCGACGCCGAGGAGATCTTCACCGTCACCCGGCAGTGCCTGGACCGGTTCCATCAGCTCTTCACCGAGCGCTACCCGTTCGGCAAGTACGACCAGGCGTTCGTGCCGGAGTTCAACGCCGGTGCCATGGAAAACCCGGGGATCGTCACCTTCCGGGACGACTACGTGTTCCGCTCGGCGGTCACCGACACGCAGCGTGAGCAGCGGGCCACCACCATCGCGCACGAGATGGCCCACATGTGGTTCGGTGACCTGGTCACCATGCGCTGGTGGGACGACCTGTGGTTGAACGAGTCCTTCGCGGAATACCTGGGCACCCGGGTCACCGCCGAGGCGACCCGTTTCGACAAGGCGTGGACGACGTTCGCCATGCGTCGTAAGGCCTGGGGGTACGCGGCCGACCAACGGCCCTCGACCCACCCGGTCGCCCCGCAGGAGGTGGCCGACGCCGACGAGGGCCTGCTCAACTTCGACGGCATCTCGTACGCCAAGGGCGCCAGCGTGCTGCGGCAGCTGGTCGCGTGGCTCGGCGACGAGGTGTTCCTCGCCGGTCTGAACGCGCACTTCGCCGCGCACCGGTTCGGTAACGCGACGCTGGCCGACCTGCTGGTCAGCCTCTCCACGGCCAGCGGCCGGGACCTGTCCGGTTGGGCCGAGGTGTGGCTGCGCCGGCCGCAGGTGAACACCCTGCGCGCCGAGGTCACCGTCGACGCCGACGGCCGCTACAGCGAGGTGTCGGTGGTACAGACCGCGCCGGCGTCCCACCCGGTGCTGCGCCCGCACCGGATCGACGTGGGCCACTACGCCCCGGACGGCACCGTGCGGCGCGACGACCTCTACCTCGATCCCGCTGTCGACGGCGGCCGGACCGTGCTGGGGGCGTTGGCCGGCACGCCGGCGGCCGGGCTGCTGCTGCTCAACGACGGTGACCTGACCTTCGCCAAGGTGCGCCTCGACCCGGCGTCGGCCGAGGCGGTTGCGCTGATGCTGCCCCGCCTGACCGACCCGCTCACCCGGGCGATCCTCTGGGGCGAGGCGCTGGACGCGGCGACCGACGGGGAGCGGCCGGTCACCGGGCTGGTCGACCTGATGGCCGCCGCGCTGCCCACCGAGACCGAAGTGATCATCGCGGAGGACGTGCTCACGCTCAGCCGGTCGTTGGTGGACCGCTACCTCGACCCGCTGTCTCGGTCCGCGGCGCTGGCCCGGGTCGCCGGGGCATGCCAGCGGCTGCTCGACGGCGCCCCAGCGGGGGAGTCGTTGCAGTTGGCCGGCGCGCGGGGGTGGATCGCCGCGACCACCGACGCGGACCTGCTCGTCGGCTGGCTCGCCGGCCGGGACGTGCCGGCCGGTCTGCGGGTCGACGCGGAGCTGCGCTGGGCCGTGTTGCACCGGTTGGTGGTGCTGGGCGCCGCCGGCGAGGCGGAGATCGCCCTCGAGTTGGCCGCCGACAACAGCTCCACGGGCGCGGAACGGGCCGCCCGGTGCCGGGCCGCCCAACCCGACCCGGCCGCGAAGAAGGCGGCCTGGGACATCATCGTTCGCGACACCGAGTTGTCCAACCGACTGCTCGAGGCGACCGCCGAGGGGTTCTGGCAACCCGAGCAGGCCGAGCTGACCGCCGGTTATGTCGAGCGGTACTTCGCCGACATGCCGTCGGCGGCGCGTCGGCGTACCCCGTGGACGGCCGACCGGGTGGCGAAGCTGGCGTTTCCCCGCTACGCCGTGGCGCAGCCGACCCGGGAGGCGGCCGCGGCGCTGCTGGCCGGCGACGACCTGACCCCCGGCCTGCGCCGGGTGATCGTCGACGCCGACGACGACCTGCGCCGCGCGCTCGTGGCCCGCACGGCGGTGGCCGCCGCGGCGGCGTGAGGGCGGCGCGGCTGAGCTGTGGCCGGGCGCGGGGTGGTGGGTGGGCCACCCCGCGCCCGGCCCGCCCGCTCAACGCAGCGCGAGCTCCGTCGTGACCGGGGCGTCCCAGTCGATGACGTAGCGCTGCTCGTGGGCGATGGTCTTCTCCGGGTCCAGCACCGTTCGCACCATCAGCGGCAGCAACAGCGGCATCAGCGTCCGGGCGACAGGTCCGGGTGCCTTGGCCTGGTTGATCCGGGCCGCGCGGGCGGCGACCTTCTCCACCCTGGCCCGGCGCAGCCGCACGTACGCGGCGAACGCCGCAGCCACGTCCGGCAGGTCACGAAGGCAGCGGGCGAGCTGCACCGCACTTTCGATGGCCAGCGACGCACCCTGCCCGGAGCTGTTCGACGGCGCGTGCACCGCGTCGCCGACGAGCACCATCCGGCCCCGGTGCCAGTGCGGCACGGGCGGCATGATCTGCAACGAGCCGGCCACCTGGAGTGCGTCGGCGTCGCTTGTCGCCATCAGCTCCCGGCCCGGGTCGTCGTCGCCGTAGCTGGCACGTAGCGTCTCCATCCACTGCCGCGCCGGCACCGCACGGGCCTCGACGAGGCTCATCGGCCGCTGCTGCGGCAGGTTGGCGCCCCACCGGGTGCCGCCGCCGGGCTCCGGCCAGTACAGGTAGTAGCCCCGTTGCCCGAACGCGAACGTCATGGTGCCCGGCTCGACGCCCACCTCGTGCCGGGCGACCGCCTCGAAGCTGAGCAGGCCGGTGAACCGGGGGCCGGGCGCGGCCGGGTCGATGAGCCGACGAACTGTGGACCGGATGCCGTCCGCGCCGACGAGGATGTCGGCGGTGGCGCTGCTGCCGTCCTCGAACCGGGCTGTCACGCCGCTGTCGGTCTGCTCGGCGTCGACAAGCCGTTTGCCGTAGACGAACGGGACGCCCTCGGCGACCGCCCGGTCGTGCAGCACCCGGTGCAGTTCGGCCCGGTGCACCACCCGCAGCGGCGGCACCCCGGCCAGCGTGGGCAGGTCGAGGCGGCGACGGCCCACGGCCATCGCGCTGCGCTCGATCGGGGTGGCGACCGCCGTCACCGCCTCGTCCGCGCCGACCATGCGGAGCGCCGCCACACCGTTGGGCGCGAGGGCGAGGGTGCCGCCGATGCCACCGACCCCGCCGGCGGTGGCGGGGTACGCCTCGTAGACGGTGGCGGTGATGCCGGCTCGGTGCAGCGCGAGCGCCGTCACCGGTCCGGCGATGCCGCCGCCGATGACGATCGCGGTTCGTTCCGTGGTCATGGTCTCTCCCTGGTTGTGGTCGGTTCGTGGGCGTACGAACCGACCTGGGAGGGCGCCCCGGCTATCCTCTGGTTGCCGCTTCGGGCCGGGTGCCTGCCCAGGTATCGGTTCGAGGTAGAGGCTCCGGCGGGGTGTTGGCGCACCCCGCCGGAGCCGTTCGGTCAGTCGGTGGTCTCCGTGGTCGGGGTGCTGGTCCGCTCCGCCAGCTCGGTCAGCTCGGCCGGCATCTCGCCGGTCTCGTGGAAGGCCCGCCAGCTGTCCAGCCCCGGATAGCTGCCGGAGGTCAGCTCGGCGAGCAGGCCACGCAGCCAGGTCGCCTCGGCGGCCCGCAGGGCCAGGTCGTACTCCGACTCGACCAGGAACAGTCGCGGGATCTCCCGCAGGTGGGCGTCGAGCGTCTCGCGGTCCCGCCGGAGGGCGTCGTCGAGCAGGTCGAGTCGTTGACGGAGCAGGCCGGTGGCCTCGTCGGGATGCAGGGCGGCGAGGACTGACAACCCGGCCCGGAAGCGGGGATGCTCCGGCATCGGGGTGGCGACCAGCTCGCGGGCCCAGTCGACAAGCTCGGCCCGGCCCGCTTCGGTGATCCGGTAGATGGTGCGTTCCGGGCGTCGACCCTCCCGAAGGCTCTCCACCGCCTCGATCAGGTGGTGTTTGTCCAGGTTGCGGATCACCGTGTAGAAGGAGCCCCACTTGAACTCCATGTCCTGGTCCTTGCCCCAGGTGCGCAACGCGGTGGCGATCTCGTACGGGTGCATCGGCCGCGGGACCAGAGCGGACAGCACGGCCAGCGCGAGCAGGTTGCTGACCTTACGCCGCTTCGGCACGACACCCTCCGCTGTCACTCGCAGACAATTACTTGTCCACGAGTATATGTCCACGAGTAGCGCTGCCGCGACCCCTCCACCACCCGAACCCGGGCCCGCTGGTCGACGCGGTGTCCCAGCGGGTCGTGGCGGAGCTCGCACCCAGGCCGGGGTGGCCTGCCCCGACGCTCGGCCTACGATCATCGGGTGGAGGAAGATATCCGGCGGATCGGCATCATGGGTGGCACCTTCGACCCGATCCACCACGGCCACCTCGTCGCGGCCAGTGAGGTGGCTGACCGGTTCGGCCTGGACGAGGTGGTCTTCGTCCCGACCGGGCAGCCGTGGCAGAAGGCCGACGAACCGGTCAGCCCGGCCGAGGACCGGTACCTGATGACCGTCATCGCCACCGCCTCCAACCCGCGCTTCCAGGTCAGCCGGGTCGACATCGACCGCAGTGGGCCGACCTACACCGTCGACACGCTGCGCGACCTCCAGGCCGAGTACGGCCCCAAGGTGCAGCTGTTCTTCATCACCGGTGCGGACGCCCTGCAACGGATCCTGTCCTGGAAGGATCTGGACGAGATCTTCGAGCTGGCCCACTTCGTCGGGGTGACCCGGCCCGGCTTTCCGTTGACCGACAAGCACCTTCCGGCGGACACCGTCAGCCTGATCCAGGTGCCCGCGATGTCCATCTCGTCGACCGACTGCCGCGCCCGGGTGGCCCGAGGTGAGCCGGTCTGGTATCTCGTGCCCGACGGTGTGGTGCAGTACATCGCCAAGCGAAGCCTCTATCAGCGCTGACCGCGCCGGGTTCCGGGTGGTTTGTGTATGTAACCGACCAGAACTGCCCGGTCGGGGCGACGCCAGGTGTGAGACGCTTGGAGGATCGCACGCTTGATCGAAGGAGAACGGTGACAGTTTCCGAACGCGCTCACGAGCTGGCAATGGCGGCTGCCCAGGCTGCCGCCGACAAGAAGGCGCAGGACATCACGATCATCGACGTCGGCGACCAGCTCGCCATCACCGACGCGTTCGTGCTCGCCGCCGCCCCCAACGAGCGTCAGGTGCTGGCCATCGTGGACGCCATCGAGGAAAGCCTCCTGGAGTTGCCGGACAAGGCCAAGCCGGTGCGGCGCGAGGGCGAGCGTGGTGGCCGTTGGGTGCTGCTCGACTACGTCGACATCGTGGTGCACGTCCAGCACACCGAGGAGCGCGAGTTCTACGGGCTCGACCGCCTCTGGAAGGACTGCCCCACCATCCCGTTCGTCGATCGCGACCTGGTCGAGGCCGACGCCAGCGGGTCCGCCGCCGCCGAATGACCCGGCTGATCGTCTGGCGGCACGGCAACACCGACTGGAACGCCGCCAACCGCGTCCAGGGGCAGACCGACGTACCCCTCAACGATCTTGGTCGCGACCAGGCCCGCGCCGCCGCGCCGCTGCTCGCGGCGCTGCGGCCCGACGCCATCGTGGCGAGCGACCTGAGCCGCGCCGTGGAGACCGCCGCCGCGCTCGCCGCGTTGACGGGTCTGCCGGTCCGCACCGACGCCCGGCTACGCGAGCGGCACTTCGGGCAGTGGCAGGGCCTGCACCTCACCGAGGTCGCCGAGCGTTTCCCCGAGGAGTACGCCCGCTGGCGGGCCGGCGACCCCGCTCCGGGCGCCGATCTGGAGCCCCTGCACGACCTCGGCGAGCGGGTCGGCACCGCGTTGCGCGAAGCAGCCGAGGCGGCACCCGGCGGCACTGTGGTGATCGCCACCCACGGTGGCGGATCCCGGCAGGGCATCGGCCACCTGCTCGGCTGGGACACCGGCCTGCTGCGCACCATCGGTTCCCTGGCCAACTGCCACTGGAGCGAGCTGCGGCACGACGACCGCGCGCCGACGATCGGGCGTCCGCAGGACGCCAGTGGCTGGCAGTTGCGGGCACACAACGTCGGCTTGATCACCGCTCCGGTCGCCGTCGACGCGGTCTGAGCGCTCGCGCTTCGGCGTTGGGGGCCTCGATCGGCTAGCGTGCCGGGCATGCCCGTCGCGGTCGTCATCGACTCCACCGCCTACCTTCCACCCGAGCTGTCGCACGCACACCGGCTGACCGTGGTCCCGTTGACAGTCGTGCTCAACGGCGCGGAGGGGCTGGAGGGGGTGGAAACCCAACCGGCCGATGCCACAGTCGCGCTCAGTGCCCGGCGGGTCACTGCCACCACCTCCCGCCCGGCGCCCGACCAGTTCGCCCGCACGTACCGGCAGCTGCTCGACGGCGGCGCGGACGGGATCGTCTCCGTGCACCTGTCCGCCGCGCTGTCCGGCACGGTTGAGGCCGCCCGACTGGCCGCTGCCGAACTGGGCGGCCGGGTCGAGGTCGTGGACAGCCGGTCCGCCGGCATGGGGCTGGGCTTTCCGGCCATCGCCGCCGCCACCGCCGCCGAGAGCGGCGTCAACCTCGCCGGGGTACGCGACGCGGCGCTCGCCGCAGTCGCCCGCACCACAGTCTTCTTCTACGTCGACACGCTCGAGTTCCTCCGCCGGGGCGGCCGGATCAACGCGGCCGAGGCGCTGCTGGGCACCGCCCTGTCCGTCAAGCCGATCATGCACATGCCGGACGGGGCGATAGTGCTGCGCGAGAAGGTCCGCACCGCCAGCCGGGGAGTCACCCGGCTGGTGGACCTGGCCGTCGAGGCGGCCGGGGACGACGACGTGGATCTCGGGGTGCATCACCTGGCCGCGCCGCAACGGGCCGAGGCGCTGCGTACCGCGCTCACCGAACGGCTCGGTGCACGGCTGCACGACACGTACCTCTCCGAGGCCGGCGCGGTCGTCGGCGCGCACGCCGGCCCGGGGCTGGCCTGTGTGGTCGTCCACCGCCGACCGGAGCACTGAGCGGTGGCCACGTCGTGTGTGGTGACCGGCGGCGGTCGCGGTGTCGGCCGCGCCGTTGTCGAACGCCTGGTGGCGACCGGTGCCAATGTCGTCGTGTTGGAGCGCGACGCCGACGCTGTCGACTGGTTGGCCGGGCACCCGGCCGCCGACCGACTCGTCGCGGTGCTCGGGGACGCCGGTGACGAGCAGGTGGCCGAACACGCAGCCGAGCTGGCCGAACGCGCGGCGCCCCTGACCGGCTGGGTCAACAACGCGGCGGTGTTCCGCGACGCCGCGCTGCACTCCGCGTCGGCCGACACGGTCCTGGACCTGATCGGGCTGAACCTGCGCCCGGCCGTGGTGGGCGCTGCGGTCGCCGTCCGCCGGTTCCTGGCCCGCGCCGCCGGCGGCGCGATCGTCAACGTCTCGTCGCACCAGGCCCGCCGGCCGGTGTCGGGTGCCCTGCCGTACGCGACGGCGAAGGCCGCAGTGGAGGGGCTGACCCGGGCGCTTGCCGTCGAGTACGGCAAGCACGGCATCCGCGCGAACGCGGTAGCGCTCGGCTCGATCGCCACCGAGCGGCACACCGAATTCCTTGCCGCACAGGAACCCGCCCAGGCCCGGTGGATCGACGACGAGCTGAATCGGTTGCACCCGGTGGGCCGGATCGGGCGGGTCGACGAGGTGGCCGAGGCAGTCGCGTACCTGCTGTCACCGGCGGCGAGCTTCGTCAACGGGGTGACCCTGCCGGTGGACGGGGGACGAGCCGTGCTCGGCCTCGACCCGGAGGCCCGCTGACCGTTTTGTCGCGCCGCTGCTCCGCGTCGCTGTGTTAGCCTCCGTGCACGCCCCAGATGGGCCTACCCCCCGGAGGTTCTGGCTACTTCAGCCACCACGCCGAGATCGACGCGATGTCCGCGTCTCTCGTGCGGGATCCGGGGCGTCGGCGCCCTCGGGGCTTTGTCCTAGCTGTGGCTGCGGGGGGCTCTGGGCCTCCGGTCGGGTCCTCGGATCGACCGGAAGACGGTACACATGACAGTCACGTTCAACCACACCATCATCGCCACCAAGGACCGGAACGCCTCCGCCGCGTTCTATCGGGAGCTGTTCGAGTTGCCCGAGGCGCCCTCGTGGGGGCCGTTCGTCAACGTCATGTTGGACGAGGGTGTGTTGCTCCAGTTCGCCGAGCCGCCGGTGGACATCCAGATGCAGCACTACGCGTTCCTGGTCGACGACGAGTTGTTCGTGCGGTGCCTGGCGTTTGTCGAGGAGCGCGGCATCACCTACTGGGCCGACCCGCAGCTCAAGCGGGCGGGGGAGACCAACACCGAGCACGGTGGGCGGGGCTTCTACTTCTTCGACCCGGCCGGCCACGCCATCGAGATCATCACCCGGCCGTACCTGTAGTGGCCGAGATCGGCGCTAGCTGACCGCTCGTCGAGCAGGGGTGCCGGCTCCGGTGGCAGTTCACCGGGCCGGCACCACCCGCCCGACGGGCGCACCTAGAACGCTTCGCCGGCCACGCCGCTGTAGCCGCGTAGCCCGTGCTGTCGAGCCAGCTCGTAGATGCCGTCGAGGTGGCCGAGCATCCCGACCGGAAGGGTGAGCAGCACATACTTCGCCGCATCGTCGGGCGCGTCGACAAGGTCGTGTTCGCTCGGTTCGAGGACGTCCACCAGATCGGGCCAGCGCGACAGCAGCTCGCCCCGGAAGCCTGTGACGTCGGGGTGCGCTTCGAGGACGTCGGTCTCGCCGTCGGCCAAGCCGTCGTAGATCTCGCCCGGGTCACCCACGCCGACCTTCCAGAACGCGAAATCACTGCTCACGATGATGCTCCCGGGCTACTCGGACGGTGACCGGTCACTCCGGCCGCCTGCGATCATGGCGCGGTGAGTCGACACCTTCAGGCCGGCGGACTCGGCTCCGCCTAGCAGCCCGCCGGCCGTCGGTTTCGCTGCTGAGCCTCGTAGGCGCGGGTCACCTGCGCCGTGCCGGCGCCCCAGGCGCGAACGCGGATGCCGCGGTGGCAGTCTCCGCTGCCCGGCAGGCAGTGAATCACCGCGCGCCGCACAAAGGTGCACCCGCCGATCCGGGCTGTCACCCATGCCCGGATGCCGCTGAGACGGATAGCAGATGTGTGCATGATCAGGGCGTTGTCCACAGTGGCGTCGGTTGTCCACAGGACGCCGCCGCCACCCCCAACCACCTTCGCCGTCGCCATAACGTCGCCCCGTGTCACACGACGAGGAGATTGAGGTACGCCAGCGCCTGCGCCGGCTGACGGACGCGCCGCTGGACGTGTTGTCACCCCCGGCAGGGGCACCGCTCGTGGGCGTACCCCTGGCCGGGGTGCTGCCACCCCGGGCCGGGGCGCCGGTGGCGGAGCCGGACATGGGCGTACCCCTTGCCGTGGACGGCTCGGTGGCCCCGCGGTTGTCCGGGCCTGGCGCGTTCGACCCGGGGCGACGTGGGGTGCGGGCGCTGGCTGTCGTGGCGGCGGTGGTGGTTCTGGCCGCCGGCGGATGGGCCTGGCGGTCCCGGCCGCACGCCGAGCCGGTCGCACCAGCGGGCAGTGAGGCCGCAGCGGCCAGTCCGGCGGGCGACCTCAGCGCGTCCGGCTCGGGCGAGCTGGTGGTGGCGGTCGCGGGCAAGGTCCGCAAACCCGGTTTGGTACGCCTGCCGGCCGGATCCCGGCTCGCCGACGCGGTGCAGGCGGCCGGCGGTCCGCTCCCCGGGGTCGACGTGGCGCTGCTCAACCCCGCCCGCAAGGTCACCGACGGCGAGCTGATAGTGGTCGGGGTGACGCCGCCGCCGGTGCCGGGCGGACCGGCGGCGGGCGGGGCGGCACCGGCCGCCGGTCCACTGAACCTCAACACCGCCACACTGGCGCAGCTCGACGCGCTGCCCGGGGTCGGTCCGGTGCTCGCCCAGCGCATCCTCGACCACCGCGACCGGCACGGCGGGTTCAAGGCCGTCGGCGACCTGCGTCAGGTCGACGGGATCGGGGACGCACGGTACGAGCAGCTCAAGGACCTGGTGACTGTGTGAACCGCAACCCTGCCACCGGCGACCCGTCGCCCCCCGGTGCCGAGCACCAGACGTCGCCGCCGGATCTGCGGCTCGCCGGGCTGGCTGTGGCCGCCTGGCTCACCGCGCTCGCCGGCCTGCATCTCGGCACCCGCGCGCTGCTGCTGGTGGCCACAGTGGCGACCATCCTGACCACGTTCGGCGCCCTGCACCTGCTCGGTCGCCTCGGCCGTCCGTGGGCCGCCGCACGCCGTTACGGCTGGATCGCCGTCGCTGTCGGCCTCGGTGTGGTCTGCGCGGGGGCGGCCACCGCAGCCCAGCTCGCCATCCGGGACACACCGCCGATCCGTGCCCTGGCCGAGCAGCGTGCTCTGATCACCGCCGAGGTGGTGGTCCGGGACGATCCGCGCCCGATCCGCTCCGCCGGGCGACCCGGGATGCTGCTGGTGCCGAGCGAACTGGTCCAGCTCACCGGCCCCGACGGCCGCCGAATTCACGCGTCGGTGCGGCTGCTCGTCCTGGCCACCGACCCGGCCTGGCATGGGCTGCTACCCGGGCAGCGCCTCACCGCCGACGGTCGGCTCGGTCTTCCGCGCGGTGGCGACCTCACCGCGGCCGTGCTCAGCACCAACGGCCCGCCGCAGCGGCACGGCGAGTCGTCCTGGGCGCAGCGAGCCGCCGGCACCCTGCGTGCCGGCCTGCAACGGGCCTGCGCGCCGCTGCCCGACGACCCGGGCGGGCTGCTGCCAGGGTTGATCGTGGGCGACACCAGCCGACTGCCACCCGCCGTCGAGGAAGAATTCCGGGCCACTGGCATGACACATCTCAATGCCGTGTCGGGGAGCAACGTGGCGATTGTGGTTGGCGCGGTGTTGCTGCTGGCCCGTTGGGCACGAGCCGGTCCGTGGCTCGCCGTCGGGCTCTGCGCGGTGGCGCTTGTGGGTTTCGTCATTCTGGTCCGCCCGTCGCCGAGCGTCGTACGAGCCGCGACGATGGGGGCGATCGGGCTCGCCGCGCTCGCCGCCGGTCGGCCCCGTGCCGCGCTACCCGCGTTGGCCGCCGCCGTCACCGTGCTGGTCCTTGTCGATCCCGAGCTGGCCGGGGATCCCGGGTTCGCGCTCTCCGTACTGGCCACCGGTGGTCTGCTGCTGCTCGCCGGACCCTGGCGGGACGGGCTGCGGCGGCGCGGCGTGCCGGCTGGCCTCGCGGAGGCGCTGACCGTGCCGGCGGCCGCGCAGCTGGCCTGCGGGCCGGTCGTCGCCGGCATCTCCGGCACGGTCAGCCTCGTGGCGGTGCCCGCCAACCTGCTGGCCGTGCCGGCCATCGCGCCAGCGACAGTGCTGGGCGTGCTGGCGGCCCTGGTGTCGCCGGTCTGGCCGGCCGGGGCCGAGTTCCTCGCGTGGCTGGCGAGCTGGCCGGCCTGGTGGCTCGTGCTCATCGCCCGCCAGGGCACCCGACTGCCGGGCGGCACCCTGCCCTGGCCCGGCGGGTTGCCGGGGGCACTGCTGCTGACCGCGGTGACCCTCGCCCTGCTGGTCGCGGTCCGTCGGCCCGTCGTGCGTCGACTGGTGGCGGTGGTCGGCGTCGCCGCAGTCATCGGCGTTCTCGCGGTGCGGTTCGTGGCTGCCGGCTGGCCGCCGACGGGTTGGGTGGTGGTGGCCTGCGCGGTGGGTCAGGGCGATGCCCTGGTGCTGCCGGTCGGCTCCGGGCGGGCGGTGGTGGTGGACGCCGGGCCTGAACCAGGTGCGGTGGACGACTGCCTGCGTCGGCTCGGCGTACGGGAGGTGCCGTTGCTTGTGGTCAGCCACTTTCACGCCGACCACGTGGGTGGTGTGGCAGGCGTGTTCCGGGGGCGACGGGTGGACGCCGTACTGGTGCCGGCCTCGACGGATCCGGAAAGTGGCCGGGACCTGGTCCGGGCGGCGGCGACCGCCGGGCGGGCCGCGCTGCTCACCACCTCGGCCGGCGCGCGCCACCCGATCGGGGGCGTCGACCTGCTGGTGCTCGGTCCGCCGTACCCGTTGGCCGGGACCAGATCCGACCCGAACAACAACTCGCTGGTGCTGCGTGCCACGGTGGGCGGAGTGCGGATCCTGCTGCCGGGCGACGCCGAGACCGAGGAGCAGCACGCGTTGCTGACGCGGGCAACGCCCAGCCAGTTACGGGCGGACGTGTTGAAGGTCGCGCATCACGGGTCGGCGTACCAGGACCCGAGCTTCCTCGACGCGGTGCGGCCGGCGGTGGCGCTCGTGCCGGTGGGCAGCGGCAACACCTACGGCCACCCGAACCCGGGGATACTCGCCCGGCTGAGCGGGGGTGGCACCCGGGTGCTGCGCACCGACACCGACGGCGACGTGGCGGCGATCCGGAACGATGGTGGCCTGGCCGTGGTCCGACGCGGAATCCCACCGGGCCGACGATCCTGAGCCGCAGGCGGCACGGTGCGGCCGATCCGCGGCGCCCCGGGTGGTGCACCGCAGCGCCTGGTGGACCCGACCCGTGATGACAATTGCGTATTAGGTGGCAATTGAGATAGATGTCTGGATTTGCGCTGAGTGCGGGCTGCGCCGACCAAGCAGCGAATGAGCAGGCGAGATCCCGACCTGGGCCGTGCGAATATGGGCGGCGTGACCGCCGCCAACCTCGCCCCCATTCTGCTCGTCCTCGGTGACGAGGAGTTGCTCGCCACGCGCGCGGTCACCGAAGCTGTCGCGAAGGTTCGCAGTGTCGACGCCGAGGTGGATGTCCGTGAATACCAGGCTGGTGCGCTCACCGTCGGCGAGATCGCCGAGATGCTCAGCCCCTCGCTGTTCGGCGGGCGGCGGCTGCTGATCCTGCGCTCGGGCCAGGACGCCCGCAAGGACCTGGTCGCCGCGCTGCTGGCGTACGCGAAGAACCCCGACCCCGACGTCCAGCTACTGGTGCTGCACCTGGGTGCCGCCAAGGGCAAGGCGTTCGCCGACGGGCTACGGGCGGCCGGCGCGACTGTCGTTCCGGCGGCCAAGCTCAAGGGGCATCGCGACCGGGTGGCCTTTGTCCGTGACGAGATCCGCCGAGCTGGCGGAAAGTGCACCGACGACGCCGCCGAGGCGCTCATCGCGGCGGTCGGCAACGACCTGCGTGAGTTGGCGGCCGCCTGTTCCCAACTGATCGCCGACACCGACGGGCGGATCAGCGCCGACACGGTCAGCCGCTACTACCGGGGTCGGGTCGAGGTGACCGGCTTCACGGTGGCGGACGCCACCATGGTCGGTGACGTACCGGCGGCGCTGGAGGCGCTGCGCTGGGCCCTGCACGTCGGCGTCGACCCGGTGCCCATCGCCGATGCCCTGGCCGACGGGGTGCGCACGGTGGCCCGGGTGGCGTCGGCCGGGCGGGGAAGCCCGTACCAGCTCGCCAGCAGCCTCGGCATGCCTGCCTGGAAGATCGAGCGGGCGCAGCGGCAGGGACGCGGCTGGACGCCAGAGGGTCTGGTCCGGGCCATGCAGGTCGCCGCCGAGTGCAACGCCGCAGTCAAGGGCGGCTCCGACGACCGGGCGTACGCCCTGGAGCGGGCGGTCTTCTCGGTCGCGGCAGCCCGGCAGGGCGGGTCCAGGTGACCGGGACGAACCGCCCGGCGTGGGCCACTGTCGCCGTCGACGAGGAGCGCTACCGGCCCCTCTACGCCCGACTCCTCGGTCTGCGGTTCGTCAACCCCGGCGGCGTGCTGTGCTTCCTCTTCTTCGAGGGCACCATCGCGTTGGCCGTGCTGCTCGCCCTCGCCGAGTTGGTCACCTGGTGGGCGGTGCTGGTGCTGCCCGTGGTGGTGGCGGCGATGGTCAAGCTCAACGACATGGTGGCCGCGGTCGTGGTCCGTTCCGCCGCGCTCGTGCCCGAGCAGGAACGCGATCGGTTCCGCCGGCAGATGGAACCGGTGGTCGGCCGAGCCCAGGTGGAGTGGATCTCGCACAGCGTCAGCGGCGTGGTTGTCGCTGCCGATCCGGTGCCACCCACCCGCCGCGCCGACCCGTCACGCTGAGCCCACCCCGTCAGGTCGGCCCGTCCCGTCAGGTCGGTCGGGCCAGCATGTCGGACCGGGCGTTTGGATTGAGCGGTGACCGTGCCGGGCGAACCCGATCTCGCCGGATTGGACGGGTGGTCTGCGGACCTGACGCCGGCCTGCGGACACACGGAAGCCCCGGACCGAGGCCCGGGGCTTTCCGAATCAGTCTGACAGTGAAGTCGTCAGGCGGAGAGCGCAACCACGCGCTTCGCGATCGCGGACTTGCGGTTCGCGGCCTGGTTGGAGTGGATCACGCCCTTGCTGACGGCCTTGTCCAGCTTGCGCGAGGCGTCCAGCATGAGCGCGGTCGCCTTCTCGACGTCACCGGCCTCAGCAGCCTCGTGGAACTTCCGGACGGCGGTCTTCAGCGACGACTTGACCGACTTGTTGCGCAGCCGGGCCTTCTCGTTCTGCCGGTTGCGCTTGATCTGGGACTTGATGTTCGCCACGCGACAGCCTCGTCTTGATAGCTCGGGTTGGTCAGCTTGTGCGCTGGGTGACGAACATGCGTCACCGCCGCGCGAAGAGCCAGGTTACCAGGTTGCCCGGGACGAGCCAAAACGGCTCCGCCGAACGCCAGTGCCACGGTCCGCCGCCCACACCGGTGCTGATCCACTCGGCTTCAAGGAAACCGGGGTGTCCGCAGCGAGATGACACCCCAGTATCCCGGAACCCGAGTCGATCACCCGAAGTCAGGCCGGCACCGGGCGGCGCGGCCCAGCATCGGGCGGCACCGGGCGGGGATCGGCCCAGCACCGGGCGGCGCGGCCCAGCGCGGGGCGGCGCGGCCCAGCGCGGGGCGGCGCGGCCCAGCGCGC
>NZ_JBEZFA010000046.1:0-56965 GCF_040649215.1 Micromonospora sp. NPDC049044
GGAGAGCCCGTCGGGATCGACTCTTCGTTGCGGCGGTCTCCTGCCTGATGGCAGAGCGAGCAGCACGGCGTAGCACACCAAGGTCACATACACGCCTCTGCCGCCGAGCGGGCGTCAGGGGTCGCACCTGCGAGACCGACAAGTCAGCCGACCGCTCGTGCTACGAAATGCTCGTCACCGAGTGCCGTCCGCACCGGTCGTCGGCATTCGCAGGTGCCGGGAACAGTGCGGATGCTGGCCTTCCCGGATCAGGCGCCGTCAGCGGAGACTATGGCAGTCTCCGTTCGGGTTAGCCAGTTCAGGTACCACCGGTCGAAGGTCAGCCGTTGGCCAGCCGGACCGGTCAATGGCGACAAGGGCATGTCCCCTGCTCGGCCGTCGTCCCACACGGCGCCACGCTCGGGCCCCGAAACAACGAGGAGCCAGTAGTAGCCGCAGCCCTGATGCGAGAGCGTGATGGCTCCGAAGGTTTCCTCGTCGTGAAGATCGTCCGAGCGTCGCATCCACGCCCGGCTCGCTTCCATGAACGAGCCGTGGTCGGCAAAGTCACTGTCCACCGGTTGTTTCGCGTCGTGCTGTGCGTACACCTGCTGGTCGAACGGCTGGAACGGTACGCCTAGCTTGGCCACTGTCGTGACGCCATGGCCAGTCCACCGCCAGCCGTCAGCGGTTCGCTCAACCCGCTCGATTCCGTAGCCGGGACCGGCGCCACCGTTTCCGACTTCCAGAAGGAAGGTGCGGTACTCCTCCGGAAGAGGGGTACCGATGACTCGTTCCACGTCGACCAGCTCGGCGGCGCTCATAACTGGGCGCAGCACGAACCTGTGACCCGAGGCGCCGAAGACCTTCTGGCTGGCCTCCGAGGAGGCGATGGCGGCCACCCGCTCCCGTACGCCGAGCCAGCTGACCTCCGTCACGCGACACATGATAATCGGTTGCCACGGTCTTGATCACGAAAACCCCGGCGTGGCGCCGGCGGCCGGAGACCGTCGATTCACGCTTCTGCCGCTGACCAGGCGCGGCGATCGTGGACGTGCTTCCCCATCGACCGATGCGGCTGCGGAAGCCAGCGCTGGCGCCAAGCATGGGTACAGGGCCGGCATTTCACGGTCGGTCGGCGGTCGGCGGCCCGGCGCGGGCCCAGTTTGGGGGAGCAGGGTGGGAGCAGCGGGGTGCCCTGAACGGCCTTGAACTGCGTGCAACGGCATCGAACGGCGCTCAACTGCACCCACCCCTGCCTGCGGCTCCACGTTGCCGCAGGTCAGAGCCGGTGCGGCGTCCTGTTTCCCGCGGAGTTCTCCCCGGTTCTGGCCAGCAGTCGACGGCGCTCTATGCCGCCTGGTAGTGGAGTGTGCGCAGGTCAAGGCGGTAAGGAGCCATTGCCGGGCCCGGCCTTGCAAGTGGGAGCGGATTGGGTGCAGGTTGGCGAAGAGGTCACCGCGCCCGAAGTGCTCACCGACGCCGGACAGAGACGATGGTCCTGACCTGCGGTGATGCGGTCAAGCGGTGCGGTGTGACCTCCCAGTAGAGGTCGAAGTGGTCAGGTGCTGCTGCTCCCGGGATGGCTGGCGCCGGCCGACGTCCCGGGTCGCCTAAGGCCACGTCTGTAGGCGTGCCGCAGATCGATGTGGAGCGTTGCAGGTGGGCTTGCTGGGTCCGCCGCAGTTCCGTCATTCGAGACACCGATCCCACGACCAACGCCCTGAGCAGGCCCTTCAAGCTGGAGACCTCTTCGGCGGATCCGAAGGCGTCAGCCATGGTGCTCCCGGTTGTCAGTCGGGCAGCATCCGCACATGCCGATCTGAGTGCAGCTCGCGGCTTCCTGCAGGATGCCATGGGTTATCCGTGGCCGCGTTCCTGCCATCCGGGCCATCGCCAGCTGTCGACCTCAGGCCAGGTTGTCACGAGCCCGGTGGAGAGCGCGCCGCCGAATGCCACGGTTCCCTCATGGGATGCGTAGGCGATCCAGTCGTGATGCTCGTCGCTCCAGAGACCCTCGGGCCCGGTGTACCTCGGGGCGAAGATTTCAGCATCCAGCAGGTAGTCGGCCCCATACTCGCGCAACTCGATCACACGCGGGCGGCCCAGTCCTCGCAGCAGTCGGCGGACCTGGTCAACGCTGCGGTCCTCCCACATCGATTCTCCGGTCACCACCAGCACATCTTGCGGAACTGAACTACTCAGCAACGGGTGCCAAAAGCCGTTCTGCGCGCCCCATCGCTGCTGCAGCGACGTGCGCCAGGCTGCTGACTCCTCGTGCGTAAGCACGCGCCGATAGGGGACCGGGTCGGTGTGGAGATTGGGCTGCGCCTTGCAACGCTGCACGTTTGCAGCGAACAGCCGGCGTTCATCGGCTATGGCCTGTGCCTGGACCTCGTCCTGCGGTGGCTTGGTGAACGGGGACTCCGCGTTCTCGGCCGCCGCGAGGAGCGTGGAGGTCACCACGTCGACCCCGGGAAGCCGGTCAGGATCGAGCCGCTCAACCTCTATGAGCATGGCGTCCACGACGTTGTATCGGGGGAAGATCCGTTTCGCCTCGGTGGTGTAGTGATACCCATCGGCTTGGCGGCCATCGTTGGGCAGTTGGCTGTACTCCCGCTTGAGCTCCTCGTAGCGCGCCGTCAGATAGCGGCGTGACGCCCAGTGCAGCCGTGTGGAATCCACGCGAGCATCCTCTCCGGTCACCCCATGGCACCAAATTTGTCAGCCGCCAGCGTCGTTCTTACATCATCGCCGCGACCCAGGACGAAGATCCGAAACCTTCCAGTCCCGGCGCGGCACGCTATCGAGGGGCACGGCCCTGCCGCGTTCAAGCAAGCCTCCTCCACGCTGGATGGAGCGGCTGGTGAGGGTGGTGTCTCAGCTTGAAGGGCTGGCAACTGGTCCCGTCAGCTGGAACCCCCGATCCCACCCGGGTGTTCTGAACAGCTTTTCTCCGCGGTGACCTTCCGGCGATCTTGGAGTCGGGATCCGTCGAGCGCTCGTGATCACTATGAGTGCCATCGGCTGGAGCTCTGCCCTGACGCACCCGCTTTGGTTACAGGTTGTGATCGTCTCGTGACCTCCTGTTCACTGACCTCCTAGTTTTCGATCACTCTGCTTCGGGGTTGGCGTTGAAGAACACTGTGGACGTTCCGGTCGGGGCTTCTAGCGTTTTCCCTTTCTGGGAGCGGGTGTTGCGTCGTGGTGCGCTGGCGGCGGTGGTGTTGCTGGTGTTGACGTTGTTGCCGTTTGTACCTGCCTACGCCGCGCCAGCCTCATCCGGTGCGCCGAAGGATCGGTCAGTGCCGGTGAAGCCGATCGGGGGGTCTGTGGATCTAAAGGTGTTTCCGGCCTGACCTACCAGGCGTTGTGCCTAGTGAGGAGGGTGCCGTGATGACCGCGACACTGAACGACCAGACCGGACGTAGGAAGCGGCCTGAGCCGTCGGCGGAGGCCGCCGCCGAGTTGGTCCGGACGGCCAAGGAACAAGGGCTGTCGCTGACCGGCCCGGACGGGTTGCTCAAGCAGCTGACCAAGACGGTCCTGGAGACCGCGCTGAACGAGGAGATGACCGAACACCTCGGCTACGAAAAACACGACCAGGCCGGCGCCGGCGCGGGCAATATCCGCAACGGCACCCGATCGAAGACGGTGCTGACCGACAGCACCGGGCCGGTGCAGATCGACGTGCCCCGAGACCGGGCCGGCACCTTCGAACCACAGATCGTGCGCAAGCGGCAACGCCGGCTCTCCGGGGTCGATGAGGTCGTGTTGTCGTTGTATGCCAAAGGGTTGACGACCGGAGAGACCAGCGCTCACTTCGCCGAGATCTACGGCGCCTCGGTC
This sequence comes from Micromonospora sp. NPDC049044, assembly GCF_040649215.1. Taxonomy (NCBI): domain Bacteria; kingdom Bacillati; phylum Actinomycetota; class Actinomycetes; order Micromonosporales; family Micromonosporaceae; genus Micromonospora; species Micromonospora sp. NPDC049044. Next base: position 3,829 of record NZ_JBEZFA010000046.1, read on the forward strand.
AGCAAGGAAACCATCTCCCGGATCACCGACAAGGTCATCGACGAGATGACCGACTGGTCCCACCGACCCCTGGATGAGATCTCCGCCGACGCTTCGTCCCCGACGTCGACCCGGCGCAGGGTGTGGAGGCAGGGTGCCAGGGTCCCGGGCCGACGGCGGCTACGTCAACGGGACCTTCCCTGGTACTCGTTGCGCGCCAGGTCCATTCTGTATTCAGACGTCGAGCGAAGGAGGTCCGGATGACCCGTGTTCGAGCGGTTCGGACACCCGGCGACTGTATGTTCGCCTGGACACGCCAAGCTTGCGGCACGCGGCCAGATCCGTGGCGCCGCTTGCCAATTGGTCGAGCACCTCGACAGGTGGTCAGGCAGGTTCGGCCCAGCCGCCTTGCTCAATCCGGCCAGGTGTTGGCCGTGCCATTCCGCTATGTGTCTCACTGCTACTACCCCCCATAGGTCATTGCACTTCGGACATCAACCACCGACTTCTCTCGCCAGAACTGTCGACATCGCAGCGCGATGAAACCTACTCACGGGTCGGTCACTTCAGGAATGGCTCGGGGCGCGTCGATGAAGGTTGGGAACCAGGTGACGTCCTGCGGGGTGCCGTTGGGCGTGCCTCGGCCGCGGTTGGCCAGATCGGCCAGGCGTACGGCGTCGGCGAGCGTGGCGAGTTGGCCGTGTTCGTTGGGCTGGATGGCGGGCTCTCGGATGGCGGTGTCGATCAGGCCGTAGCACAGCCAACTGCGAAAGCGGTCCATGTCGAAGCCGAGGATCTCGAATCCCAGGCTCGTACCGGCGGGGCGGTGGCATGCCCTGGCCACGTTGATGCTGATCGGGTGGGCGACATCGCCGATCCACTGCTCGATCATGACGGCAACGTCGGCGGCGGTCGGCACGCTATCGCCAGGGGGAGCGGCGAGCGCCTGCAGCAACCCGCCCTGTTCACCGTCGGTGACCGGCACGGCCTCGGCGATGGAGGTGGGTGCGGCTACGGTCAGTGCAGGGATGAGTGATGATGCCATCGGCGGGTGGGGTCTTCCTCGGAGCCGTGAAGCGTCGCAACTTCATGATCACCGATGCGGTCTCACCCGCTTCCTGCGGCTCCATAAAGGCCAAAATCGTCCCGAAACTCCTGGTCAATGGCCCCGCTGGTCGACTATGCAATCGTCCTGCCCGACGACCGGGCTGGGAATCGCCGGCGCCCTTGCGCAGCTCCTCACCGGAACAGGTCGTCGGTTCGGTGCCACGATTCGTGGGGTACCTGCCAGAGTGGTTCATGCCCTTGAGCGCGTACCACCTCAGAACCTCGGTCGCCGTGTCCGACATACAGAAGGCCGTGGCCTTTTACGAAGGCGCGCTGGGCCTGCGGGCGTTGCGGTCCGGCCCCAGCGCCACCATCGCCGACGGCAGCCGCGTCTATGGCTCCGGTGGCGGGCCGGCGTTGAACGTGTACCAGTCGGTCACTGCCGGGAAGACCCCGGCGACGCTGGCGACGTGGTACGTCGACGACATCGACCAGATTGTCGAGGAGCTCTCCTCGTCCGGCGTCGAGTTCGTTCGCTACGAGCAGCTCGAGCACGACGCCAAGGGGATCACCGCGCGGGCCGGAGGTGGACGTATCGCGTGGTTCCAGGACCCAGACGGCAACACCTTCGCTCTCGAAGCCGACGTGTGACCTGCTGGCTCGCGATCTGGCCCGTCACCACCAGGCCGTCATCTGATCCACCTCGATGCGGGTCGCGCATTCTCCGCCGTGCCGGACCGTTGGTTGGTCCCTTCAGCTGAGACTCCGATCCCACCAGCTGAGCGAATCGCTGGGCGCGGTGGATCCGGTGCGGTTGGACCCTCTGCGGGACCGGTTGAACCGCGAGGCCCGCGCCGCGGTGGGGATCGAGTTGTCGAAGTGGCAGTACAACAGGCGTTTCCGGGTGACGCAGCGACTCTCGGCGAAGGCCGACCGGCTGGCGGTCGAGCAGACCAAGCGGCGGTTGACGATGGTCGCGCGGGCCGGGTTCCCGGCGAGCATCGACCGGGGAGCGTTCCTGGCTGATCCGTGGGCCGGGTGCTTCGTGGCGTACCTGACCGCCAAGCGCGAGCTGCGGCGGGAGTTCACGCTGGCGGGGCGGGACGACCCGTACGACGCCGCGGACCTGCTCTTCAAACGCTGCGCCGCCGACTCGACGACGGACTGGTGGATGATCGCGCAGGCATATCCGACGTCGTCCGTGCTGGCTCGGCTGACCGACGCCCAGCGTGGTGAGCTGCTGGGCCGATGGTGGACGACGATGCGGCAGGGCGTCGCCCTGCTCAAGCGGGTGTGGTCGGCCAGCGAGTTCGACCAGGCGACCATGATCGTGCCGCGGGGTAACGACTCGTCCAGGTGGAACCTGTCGTGCGGCGCGTACAACGCCGCGAGGGCGGCGTGGATCGCGACGCTCGACGCAGCGGGCGGTCTCGTGCTGCTGGACGCCGCCTGTGCGGGCACGTCGATGATGTTGATCGCGGCGGACCTGGCGGCGTGGCATCGGTCGACCGGCAGTGAGCGCCCGGCTCTTACCCGGGCGGACGCTGGTTCGAGCCCGGTCAACGGATTTTCCGCCGCAACCATCCGCTGCGCCGGGGAGCAGCGCGAATCGGGCATCAAACGGCGGAGGCGGTAGGGCCGCGCCCGCTCATGTCGATCGCCGTTATTTCGGCGGGCCGGGCGCTTGGACCGCTCGGGTACGTTCCGGTGAGACGCGCCGCCGCGCAGGATCAGGATCAAGAAACTACAGTCGACACAATGGCCGGTGAGCTCGTCCCTGCGTTTACCTCCCTTGGCGGCGTCGTGCTCGGCGGTGGCCTCTCCTACCTGGTGCAGTACAGCACACAGCGAATGAGCGCACGCATCGAGCAGAGTAAGCAGAACGTCGCCCGGGCCGAGGCCCGACGCGCCGAACGCCTTGCGCATCTCGAACGGTTCATCGCCGTGGCCGCAGAGGCGGAACGTATCGCTTTCGACCGCCCTGTCGACTGGGCCTCGGGCGAGCCCTGGCCCACTGCCGCCCAGGAGGTAATGCACCGGCTCTGGATCGCCGAACGCATGCTTCAGGTGCTGTACTCCGTTGATGTGTATACCGCCGCGCGTGTCTACTTCGAGCGGCTCAATCGGGCCGTTTGGGATGGCGTGCCCAATTTGGATGGACTTTACGCCGAGCTCGACGAAGTGCGCGGCGCCTTCCTCGCCACGACCCGCGTAGCCCTGGGCTCATAGCCGGCCGCAGCATCGCGACGTGCCGCATTGCTTGAGCTCTGCCGGACCGCGCTACGCGCCACCACTACATCGTCCTCGCGGGCTCACCGGTTCCGGCCATCCGGATCTGCCGCCGATCGGTTGCTACGCAGTGTCATCCCACCTGGAGACGATAGCGGTGACATCATCGCCGGAGGTCAGAAGCCGCGCGGTGTACGACAATGGAGGAGTTGCGTCGGAATCGGCCCGGTAGGTCGTCGTCACGTGGTAGCCGGTGTCGGCCAGCTTCCACTTTGGCAGGAGAGCGGCACCGGCGCCCACATCACGAGGGTGCCCCGCGCTGTGGATCAGGGCTGACTGATGGCCGTCGGTCTGGTGATCTGCCAACTCGCCGGTCCAGATTGAGGGGTCGCGTACCCGGCACTCGGGTCTCTGCCGGGACGTGTCCACCCACTTCCTTGCGTTCTTTGACGCGAAGTCGTCCAGGGCCTGGCGGTCAGTCGCGGTCCAGGCGGGAAGCTGCGCTATCCACTCTGCTGCCTGCTCGGCGCTGTGGCCGCTGCCGATCAGCATGGGCGGGCTGTCCGTTGTCCGGCCGGCGGCAGGACTGCCGTGCGTGCCTTGACAGGAAAGCGGAGCGGCAGGACAGTCGACGTATTCATAGACGATTCGCTATCTACGGCGAGGTGTGCCATGCGGAAGTCGCTGACTGCTGTGGCCGCCATCGCTGTTGCCGTGGTCGCGATGATGGCCGCGATCTCACACGCGAGTGCGGCGAACGCGGCGGCCGGGTGTCGGGTGAACTACGTCGTCACCAGCCAGTGGACCGGTGGCTTCCAGGCCGACATCGCGGTCACCAACTTGGGTGACCTGGTCAATGGGTGGACGCTGCGGTTCGCGTTCCCTGCAGTCGACCAGCGGCTCACGCAAACCTGGAGCGCCACCTGGGCCCAGGCGGGCCAGCAGGTCAGCGCGACCAATCTGGGCTGGAACGCGACCCTGGGCACCAATGGCTCCGCGAACATCGGTTTCGTTGGCGCCTGGTCGGGCAGCAACCCCATACCGGCGTCGTTCACGCTCAACGGCGTCACGTGCACCGGCGGCGTCCTGCCCAGCGTGACGCCGACCCGGACGACCACACCGCCGGTCGCTGACTATCCGGCGATCGTCACCTGGCTCAGCCCGACCGCCGGCGCGGTGTACACCACGCCGGGAACCGTCCCGCTGGCGGCGACCGCGACCGTGGGAGGCGGACACAGCATCACCTCGGTGTCGTTCCGGGTGGACGGCGTCACGGTGGCCCGGGGGGTGAGGACGACCGGTGACCGGTTCGAGGCGCTGTGGACACCACCGATCGGGGAGCCCGGCACCAGCACCACCTTCGTGCTGTACGTCTCGGCCGGCACCGACCAGTCGCTGTCTGGCGCTGCGCCGCCGTTGCTGGTCACGGTGGTGACGCCGGCGTCCACCGGCACCAACCACCCGCCGGCGGTGGCGTTGAGCACCCCCGGCGGGCAGACCTACTTCCTCGAGCCGACGACCGTCACGCTGGTCGCCGACGTCGCCGACACCGATCCCGGGGACCTCGTCAGCCGGGTGGAGTTTTACCTCGGCGCAACCCGGCTGGCCGCGACGCCGACCAACAGCGGACAGCGCTACCAGTTCCAGACGGCCCTGTCGGCCGGCACGTCGTCCACCTTCACCGTGCGGGTCCACGATTCCCACGGCGGCCTCGGCATCTCGAACCCGCTGACCTTGACCATCGGTTAGCGCCTCTGCCATCCGTTAAGGGCTGACAAGGTCCTTCCACTGGCCGTCGATACGTTTGCGAATCGGCACGGCGCTCAGGGTCAATTCGACCAGGCCATCGGGGGTTGGCGGTCACCGTCGTGGTGGGTGAACCTGCGGCGGTCGCCAAAGGACTCGATGGGGGCGGTGCCGTTCCAGGAGGCGAAGTAGGCCCGGTTCGGGAACCGGGTGATGTCTCTAAACTCGACCAGCAGCCGGGCGGCACCGGATGGTTCGTGGGCCTGCCCAGGTTTGACGGACGTCCAAGATCAGGGGGACCTGAGGTCTCCGGGAGGACGTCCATCATCATGGGCCGCCGCAAGTGGAGCGCAGCCACCGTGTGATCCTCGATGGTCTGTGAAGACAACCGAAGATCGTGCAGTGGCCGTAGGTCATAGCGTAGACCTTGCCGGGTGGCAGGTGGTGTTCGAGGATGCCGTACAGCGGATCGCGGGACGGTTCACCCGGCGGAAACCGCGGCTTGCCGCGCGCGCGTCCGTGACTGGTCTGTTGTCGCAGAGATCCCGGCACGCAGGTCCGGGTCGGCGCCATAGACCTCGTCGCCGGCGACCCAGCCGGCCGGGACCCCGGCCCGGACCGCCGCGTCGATCATGTCCAGGGCGACCTGCGCGTGCCGTGGCCGTACATCGATGGGCTCGTTATGTCCGCTAAGGACGCCGCCAGCCGCTCGTTGGAACAGGTCATGGCTGACGGCGACCTCGCATCGTACGAGGAATGTCTCAGCTTCTACCCAGCGGAACCGCAGACTGAGTAGCCACCGAGCTGGACAGCGAGCACCGGGTCCCGTGCCGCCGGCACACGGCTGGTGGTAGCGGCCGCTCGACCGGGCGGCGGCGCTTCGCCGTCGCCCGGTTCGGATCAGGCTAGGCCGGGTGCGCTTCGGCCCACTCGCGCATGCTGCGCGGCGCCCGGCCGGTCACGCGCTCGATGGTGTCCGTGACCGGCGCCGGCTTGTTGACGTGCGTCTCCCAAGTGGCGAACAACAGGTCGGCAGGCGCGTGCGGGGCGATCTCCGCCCGCGCGGTCGCGGGATCGATCTCCTCGTATCGCAGCTCACGGCCGTGCGTCTTGCCGATTAGCTCGATCTGCTCCCGGTGGGTGAGCGACTGCGGTCCGGTGACGTGGTAACGCTGCTGGCTGTGCCCGTCCTGGGTCAGCGCTGCCACAGCGATCCCGGCGAGGTCAGCGGGGTGAATCGGGGAGCCTGCGGCGTCGGCGTAGGGGCCTCGAACGACGTCACCGGCCGCGAGCTGCCCAGGGACGTCGAATGCCCAGTGCAGCGCGTCGGCGGAGTTGATGTCCAGTCGCAGGAAGGTCCACTGCATCCCGGAGTCGATGATCGCCTGCTCGATGCCGTGGTGGAACGCCGCGACGTCGTTGGGCTGCTGCTCCGCGTTGTCGTCGATCTCCGCCGTGGACTGGAACACCACGCGCTTGACACCGGCGTTCTTCGCGGCCTCGATGAGCTCCGGCACCCCAGGGCCCATGGCGAGGACGAAGATCCCGTCGACGTCCCTCACCGCAGCCGGCAGGGTCGCAGGGTCCTTCATGTCGCCGGCGACGATGTCAGCGCCGGCAGGAAGATCCGCCTGCTGCGGATCACGAGTCAGGGCCCGTGCAGGCTTACCGACCGACACCAGTTGCTCGACGATGGACCGGCCCACGGGTGCCGTAGCCGCAGTCACGAGGATCATTGATTACTCCAGAAAATGGTGAGGTCTGAGTGGGATTAGGTTTCGGGCCTGCTGTCAGATGCTCACGAAGGCCAGGATGAAGGCGTAAATGGTGACCCCGAGCGTGACAACGGTGAACTCTTGTGAGGCCGCGACGAAATCCGTCACCCGAAGCCCGGGTCCGGCGACGGCGAAGAAAATGGTGCCGAGGGCCGCGACGCCGAGGCTCGCGCAGTGGCATCGAGCAGGTTCATGACCATGGCCGCGAGGAAAGTAACGAGTCCGAGCCAGCGCCCCGGTGGTGCCTTCGTGTTGTCCATGTCGCAGACTCTGGCAGCGAAGTAGGAACATCCGTTTCCTACTGGGGTGGAAAACTTCCGGCATGTTGGAAACATCGGCGCGGTTGCTCCGGCTGCTGTCCCTGCTGCAAACCCCACGCAGGTGGAGCAGCACCGAGCTGGCCGAGCGGCTGAACGTGACCACCAGAACCGTGCGCAACGACGTCGAGCGTCTCCGCGCTCTCGGCTACCCGGTGCACGCCACGTTCGGCACCGACGGCGGCTACCGCCTCGCCGCTGGCGCAGTCCTCCCGCCGCTACTGCTCGATGACGAGGAAGCCGTCGCCATCGCCATCAGACTGCGTACCGGCACGCCGTCCGTAGCCGGCATTGAGGAATCCTCCACACGGGCCTTGGCGAAACTCGAACAAGTGCTGCCAGCCCGGCTGCGTAACCGAGTCAACGCGCTGCAGACCTACAGTGTCGCCGTCTCGGCAGGCGACGACGATCACCGGGTTGCCGCGACGGCGCTCAGCGAGATCGCCGCAGCGTGCCGAGACCGGCAACGACTGCGCTTTGACTACCGCTCCCACGACTCCTCAGAGTCTCGCCGTGAGGCCGAGCCCTACCGCCTGGTCAACTGGGGGAGACGCTGGTACCTCGTCGGTTGGGACATCCAGCGAGAAGATTGGCGCACCTACCGCGTCGACCGTATGACCTTGCGTCTACCGCACGGACCTCGGTTTCTCGCCCGGCCGCTGCCGGACCCGGATGTTGGCGCATACGTCATGCGCGGGATCGGTCGAGCCGTGTGGCGACACCGGGCGACAATCATCGTGCACTTGCCCGCCGAAGTCGTCGTTGAAAGACTCCCACCAGCAGTAGGGCCCGTCGAATTTATCGGTAGAGATCGCTGCAGGGTGCGCACAGGATCTGACAACCTCGAGCAACTCGCTGTCTGGTTCGGTCTGCTCGGCGCCGACTTCGAGGTCATTGAGCCGCCGGAGCTCCTCAATCACCTCAGGACGCTGGCCGACAGGTATCGACGCGCCGCCGGCGACACACCGAGCACCACCCGTGCCGACTGACCCCCTGCACCGACCACGGTTCGAGCCGGGACAACGCGCTCCGGGCAGCACCACCAAGATCCGCGCCGAGCTAGATTGGCGACCCCGATCCGAGGATGTGCGGGCCGAACACCCACCGCCAGTCGGGCGCAGGAGACTGTCCGACGACGGGTGGCCCGCGACGCTGCCGACCCGCCCTCGGTCCGTCGTGGTCAGGTGCTCGCCGAGGGCGAGGTCCGCGAGGACGGCTCCACCCAGGACGTAGAAGAGGGTGTTCTACCCGGCGATCGGTCGTCCCGGATTCGGGTTGGAACAGAAGCAGGAGGAGATCTTCGGCGAGGGTCGGGGCGTGCGTGGGGTCGCTGGTCATCGGCGGGGCTCCCAACGGAAGAGTCGGGTGGCGAGGTTGACGGCGATGACGACCCAGCCGAGCGTGGGCGCGAGCAGGAGCAGGGAGTCGGTCACGGCGACGCCGCCGTTCCAGGCGTTCATGATGAGTTCGGTGGCCGAGCCGCCGGGCAGCAGCCGTTTGAGCCAGGCGAGGTCCTCGGTGCCGGAGATGCCCACCCAGGTGGTCACGGCGATCAGACCGAGAGTAACGGGCAGGGTGGTGACCTGCGCGTGCTCCGGGGAGTTCGTCAGCCCGGCCGTGGCCAGCGCCAGGCCGATCAGCATGGCCAGTGTCGCGAGGATCGCCACCACCAGCAGGGCGACGTTCGACGGTCCGCCGGCGACCACGGCCAGGGCGGTCAGGATCGCGGTCACCTGCACCGCCGCGATGACGAGTACGGGCAGCAGCAGGCCGGCGAGGATGCCGGGGTCGCTCGCGGTGGTGGAGCGCAGCCGCTTGAGGAAGAGGGTCTGCCGCCGGGACGCCAGCGTGGTGACGGCCGTGGCGTAGAGGCCGAACGCGGCCACTGTGAACGTGACGATCGCGGCGATGTAGCCGAGGCTCCCGAGGGCGGCGTACGTCTCGTGCTGACGCACGAAGAACACGCTGACCGCGACCGGGATGATGAGGCTGGTGATCAGTATCAGTCGGTTGCGGAAGATCTGGATCAGCTCGCTGGACGCGATGGACAACACGGGTGAGGCTCCTTCGGGATGAGCGGATCAGGTGCTGATGGCGCGGAAGACGTCGTCGAGCCGGGTCGGCCCGGCCGTCAGGTCGCGCAGTTCCACTGCGTGGTCCTGCGCCCAGCCGAGCAGGAGGTGTAGGTCCTTCTGCAGCTCGAAGGACTCGACGGTGACCTTCCCGTCGGCGTTCACGTCGGCCTTCAGCGGAACCGGCGGCACCGGCGTGGCGAGGGAGAAGCGGATCACGCCGGGGAGGGTGCGGGTCAGCTCGGAGACGGTGCCTTCGCGGTGGAGAGTGCCCTGGTGCATGAGCCCGATCCGGTCGGCGCGCTGCTGTGCCTCCTCCAGGTAGTGCGTGGTGAGAACGATCGTGGAACCGTTCTCCCGGAGTCGGTCAACTGTTGCCCAGACGGCGTCGCGGGACTGGATGTCGAGGCCGGTGGTCGGCTCGTCCAGGAAGATCAGCTCCGGGGTGCCGTAGACCGCGGTGGCGAAGTCGAGCCGCCGCTTCTCCCCGCCGGACAACTGCGACACCCTGCGGCCGGCGCGGTCGGTGAGGTCGACCAGGTCGAGTACCCGGTCGACGTCGTCGGCGCGGCGGGTGAGCCGACCGACCAGACCGACGGACTCGCGGACGGTGAGGTCCGGGGAGAATCCGCTCTCCTGGAGCATGACGCCCATCCGGGGACGAACCGACCGTCGGTCGGTGGGGCTGTGCCCGAAGACGCGTACGGTGCCCGAGGTGGGTTTCCGGTGTCCCTCGACAACTTCCAGGGTCGAGGTCTTTCCGGCTCCGTTGGTGCCGAGCAGTGCGTAGAGCTCTCCGGGCCGGACCGCGAAGGTGAGGTCCTTCACGGCGTGGAAGTCGCCGTAGGTGAGGTTCAGCCGTTCTACGTCGATGACGGGTGTGGTGGACATGCGCCAATGACAGCGCGGGCGCGACGGTTCCGTCAGTGGCACCATGTCATCACCGCAGGTGACGTGGTGTCACTGGTAGCGGCCTCTCGCTGCCCGATACTGGTCTGGTGACCGCCAGCTCACCGCGCTTCACCGAGTCGACGCAGGGCAGGCTGCGCCGGCTCAACCTCGCCACGTCGCTACCCCCTGTGGTGTTCGCCGCGGTGGTCCTGCTCTACGCCGACGTGCGTAGCTGGTGGCACCTGGTCATCCTGGCGCCGGGCGCCGCGGCGGCGCTGGTGGCCTTCGAACGATGGACGGCGAACGACCTTGCCAGGGTCGTGCTGCCCTGCCTGGTCGTGGCCGCAGTGGTGTGGCCACTGGGGGTCCTGGTGAGCGGCAGCCCCAACGCCTACTGGGGGTTCTGCGCGGTGGGCTCCCTCGCCATGCGCGAGGTGCGACGGCACCGGAAGTGGGCGCTGGCCGGGCTCTTCACCTACGTCGCCGCCGTCGGCGCGGCGCGGCTGCTGGTGCAGCGGGACGACATTGGTCACGTCCTGCTCACCTACGTCCTCGTCCCGACCGTCCTCACCATCGTCGTGACGATCTTCACCATCGTGGGCGAGCGGTTCTTCGACCTCATCCGGGAACTCGAACAGACCCGGGAACGCGAGGCCGAACTCGCGGTGATGCGGGAACGTGTCCGGTTCGCCAGCGACCTGCACGACATCCAGGGGCACACCCTGCACGTCGTCAAGCTGAAGATCGCCCTGGCGCAGCGCCTGCTGAGCGGTGACACCGCTCGGGCGGAGAAGGAGCTGGGGGAGACGTACGCGCTGGTCAGCGACACCATCGCGCAGACCAAGGAGTTGGCGTACGGCCAGCGGCGGCTGAACCTCACCGCGGAGATCGAGAACGCGAAGAACCTGTTCGAGGCCGCCGGCATCCGGGTCCGGGTGACCCGGGAGGGCGAGGTCGACGCCCGCGTCAGCGAACTGCTCGGGCAGGTGCTCCGCGAGACCACCACCAACATCCTGCGCCACGCGCAGGCCACCCAGGTGCAGATCACGCTCGCCGCGTCGGGCATCACAGTCGTCAACGACGGCGTGTCCGCCGCCTCGCCCCCTGAGCTGAGGGGACTGGCGGCACTCCGGCAGCGGGTGACGGGCGACGGAGGGGAGCTGATCGTGGAACAGCAGCAGGGACGGTTCCGGACGGCGGCGACGTTCCCTGTCACGCGTGCCGGCGCGGACCGGAGTGACGGCCGATGACCACCATCGTGCTCGCCGACGACGAGGCGCTGCTGCGTACGGCCCTGGCCGCGTTGTTGCCGATGGAGGGCGACGTCACCGTTCTCGCCGAGGCGCAGGACGGCCGGACGGCCGTCGAGGCCACCCTGCGGCACGAGCCCGACGTGCTGGTCATCGACCTGGAGATGCCGGGCGTGGACGGCCTCGGCGCCGTCGCCGAGATCCGCCGCGTACGACCCGAGCAGGTGGTCCTCATGCTGACCCGGCACGCCCGCCCCGGCGTGCTGCGCAAGGCGTTGAAGCTCGGTGTCCAGGGCTTCGTCAGCAAGTCGGCCGAACCGGCCCACATCACCTCGGTGATCGCCACCCTGCATGCCGGGAAACGCTGGATCGACCCGGACGTGTCGGCGCTCGCCGTCACCGAGGACAACCCCCTCACCGACCGCGAGGCAGACGTGCTGCGGGTGACCGGCCAGGGCTACTCGGTCGTCGACATCGCCGCCCGCCTCCACCTCGCCCCGGGCACCGTCCGCAACTACCTCTCCAACGCCATGCGCAAGACCCAGACCCGGACCCGCCACGAGGCGGCCCGCTACGCCCGCGAACACGACTGGCTGTGATCGGCGGCCGGCCGGTCCGCTCCGGGCGCGACCACCCACACCGATCCGATGGACCGAGAGGATGACGCGTTCCGCGCCGACGGTCCCTTCGCGGGACCGGGTCGGGTTGACCGGTGTGGCGGGCACTGGAGGACGATGCCGGATCGGCATGAAGGCGGCGGCTTCTGTCTTCGATCGCATGCCGGATCGCTGCCAGGTTGGAGTCCTGTCCGACCGGCGCCGCCCGGCGTCGGACCCACGGCACCGACAGGGAGCGATCATGATTTGGGCGACACGACGTCTGGTGGCGGTGGCGACAGTGGTGTCAGTGGCCGCCTGCGGCCCTGCCGACGCCGCCGAACCACCGACACCCGACCGTACGGCGACGGCCACCGCGTCCACCACCGCCGACGCGAACCCCGAGTTCCGGCGACTGGAGCAGAGGTTCGATGCGCGGCTGGGGGTCTACGCGATCGACACCGGGACCGGTCGCACCGTGCGGTACCGGGCCGACGAGCGGTTCGCGTACACGTCGACGTTCAAGGCGTTGGCCGCTGCCGAAGTTCTCGACGAGACCACCGACGCCGAGATGGACCGGGTGGTCCGGTACTCGGCGGACGACCTGGTGACCTACTCGCCGATCACGGAGCAGCACGTCGCCGAGGGCATGACACTGCGCGCCATCGCCGACGCGGCGGTGCGGTACAGCGACAACACCGCCGGCAACCTGCTGTTGCGCCAGCTCGGCGGACCGCAGAAGTTCGAGAAGGAACTGCGCGAGGTGGGGGACAAGGTCACCGATCCGGCGCGCTACGAGACCGAGCTCAACGAGGCGAGGCCGGGTGATCGGCGGGACACCAGCACCGCGGCGGCCCTGGCCGAGGATCTGCGGGCGTACGCAGTGGGAGACGCCCTCGAACCGGCGGACCGCGACGTGCTCACCGGTTGGTTGAAGGGCAACACCACAGGCGGTGAGCTGATCCGCGCCGGTGTGCCCGACGGCTGGGTCGTGGGGGACAAGACCGGCGCCGGTGGCTACGGCACCCGCAACGACATCGCGGTGATCTGGCCCCCGGACCGTGCGCCGATCGTCCTCGCGGTGCTGTCCAGCCGCGACCAGAAGGACGCCGACTACGACGACGCCCTGATCGCCCAGGCGGCCGAGGTCGCCATCACCGCGTTGTGACGGCCTGTCGACCCGCCCTCAGGCGGCGGGCTCGCCTCCTGCACCAGTGTGGATCGAGGTTGCCCAGAATGCCCCTGCGTAGGCACGAGGACCGCCGCAGCTGAGCTACCTGCTCGCGGTCGACGGCAAGACCGCGCTCGCCACCAGGTGCGAGCGGCGAGCCCGGACCATCAGCTACGCCCGCTAACTCCACCAGGGCAGGGTGCCCGTCCGCAGGTGGTCGTGCAGGCTCCGGGCGACCTGGGCCATCGTCGCCTCGCTGCCGGGCTGTGCGACGGCGGGCACCCGGGAGGCGGTGAGGGCGACTATCGCGTACGACTGCCCGTCGGCATGATCCACCACTCCCATCTCGTGTCGCAGGTGCAGCAGGGTGCCGGTCTTGGACGACCAGCGGGACGCGTCGGAGGTGAAGTCGGGTGCGAGTCGCTGCCGGTGCAGGTTGTCGGCCATCAGCGCGCGTACGCGGGCGGCGGTGCTCTCGTGGATCGTCGAGGGCCGCCACAGGGCGTGCAGGAGGTCGACGAAGGCCCGCGCCGGCCCGGCGTTGGCGCGGGTGACGTCGAGCTGGGCGACCGGATGGCCCTGCCCGGGGGTCGCCGCGCCGATGGCGAGGGAATGCGCCAGGTGCACGTCGTCGGGGCCGAGGCGTTCCGCCGGCGTCTCGGCGAGGTCGCCGACCCGGCCCCGCACGGTGATGCCCTCGATCCGCAGTCGCCGCAGCTCCGCGGCGACCGCGGCCGGCGGGACGAGGTCGAACAGGGCGTCGGCGGCGACCCCGTCGCTGACCGCGGTGCTCAGGTAGAGCAGGTCGTCCACGGAGACCCGCGCGGGATGGCGGAAGCGACTGAGCCCGGTCGGGCCGGGCGTGGTGATCCGACCGGGCGCGACGTCGACCGGCGTCGCCGGGTCGAGTTCCCCGCGCCCGACCCGCTCCAGGACGGCGACCGCCAGCGGCACCTTGACCAGCGACGCCGACGGGTACGGGGTGTCGGCGTCGAAGCCGATCTCCTGGCCGGTGTCGAGGTCGCGGACGAGGAAGGCACCCCGCAGTCCTGCCTCATCCAGCAGGTCACGCGCGTTGCGTACGACGGCGGTGGCGCTCATCCGGCATCTCCTGTCGGGCGGGCGCCGGGTGCGGCGTACCCGATCGCGCCCAGGCATCGCGCGACCTCCGCGTGCAGGACGGTGCGGAGGTGGGCGAGATCCTCGCGTACGCCGGCGGCGACGTCGTAACCCCGCAGGAGCTGTGGGTCGGCGAGAGGGCACCAGTGCAGGGAGAAGTCCTCGGCCTGCTGACGGGAGCAGAGCAGCAGGTCGGGGGAGCCGAGGGCCGCCGCGGCGGCGTCGACCAGGGATGGCGCGACCGACACCTGGGCCGGTGCCAGACCGGCCGACTGGCCGGCGCGGGTCAGCGGGTCCCGTAGGTGCGCGACGTCGTCCTCGGGCTGAATCAGGATCCGTCGGCGCGCCTGGGCGCGGGCCCGGCCGCTGCGCAACGTCTCCAGGAACACCGTCGGCGCCGGGAAGGGAGTCCGGGCGGCCAGCCCGAGCGGCACCCGCCAGGGCGCCATCGCCTCCGGCACCGCCACGATCCCGGCGCCGACCTCAAGCGTCTGGCAGAGCCGTTCGCGCTCCTGAGGGCCGGCCGGCCGCACCTCCAGGTGGATCCGCTGCCGTCGGGCCGCGACCACCAGGGCGGCGAGGCGGTGCGGCGGGCAGATCTCGGGTACGGCGACCCGCAGCGGCCGTAATCGGGCCCGCTCGGCGTCGTCGGCCATGGCGTCGGCGAGGTCGACAAGGCGTCGCGCCGTCGGCAGCATGTCCTGCCCGAAGGGGGTCAGCCGGACCGCGCGGGAGGTCCGATCGAACAGCCGCGACCCGAAGTGCTCCTCCAGGGCGGCGATGCGGCGGCTGGCCACCGACTGGGGGATCCTCGCTGCGGCGGCACCGGAGGTGAAGCTGCCGTGGCCGCTGACGGCGACGAAGGCCCGACACGCGGCGACGATGTCCATCCACCGAATCTATACACGGAACACATGGACAGGGCCACAGGGATCAAGATGGGCATCGTTCGTCGGTCGGTCCTAGTGCCATGACCACGAACGTTGACGGTGTCGGGGTCAGGCTGCTCGGGTGGCGGGGTGGCCTCAGTGTCGTTGGCGTTCGATGCGGGCGCGTTCGCGGCGTTGGGCGGCCAAAACGTCGGGGTGGCGGGCGTTGGCGTTGCGCCAGCGTAGGTAGGCCTGCAGCCGACGGGTCAGGACGGCGTGGTTGGGATGGTGGACGCGGCCGTACCGAAACCACAATCTCGGGGCGGGTGAGCATCAGAAATGATCACGGAGGTACATTGATTGGCATGGCAGTGCCACTCGCGGTACATCGCGCGTTGGTCTGCGTGCAACACGGCCAGGTGCTGGTCAGCGACGCAGGAGGCGGCGACCTGGCAGGCCTCGACGACTCGTGGGACGACGCAGTCGAATTCGGGCGCTTCGTGGGCGCCGCCGACGGCATCGTGAACATCGTGACTCCCCGCGCGGACAGCAGCGGCACACCATTCACCGTCGAGGAATGGGCCGACGAGCCGCCGGACGACCGACACGACTGGGATCACGAAGTCGACATCGACATCGACGTGCCGAGCGGGAAGCTGGAGCTATTCATCACGACCGGCGAGATAGAAGACGGCAGCGTCCGCCTCACCAAGGCCGGCCCGTGCCGGCTGCGGGTGTCCGCCCGTTTCCCGGAGGCTGGCGACGACGACTCCGCCGACGTGTACCGGCTACGGATATGGCTGCGCACCGCCGACACGCCGCCGCAGCTCCGGCAGGCCTGGCCGCACTGGCCCAGCGTCCGGTCATGACACCACCGAACACGCCTCACCCGACTCGCCGCCGACGGCGGCTCGCTCCTGGACGGCCATCGTGACCGTCGCGCTGAGCGGCTGCGCCCGCGAGTATCACCCCCAGGTCCGGCCGGCCCGCCCCGACGATCCCGCCGTTGCCGACACCGTCGCCTTCGGCGTCCTCGTCGGACAGGTCCGCGTCTACGGATACCAGCGCTTCCACTTTCTGAGGTAGCCCTAGGATGAGGATTGGGCCCCGGGTCGTACACCTCAAGCTGGCGCACCGGCCGGCCGTCCTCCACGGTCCCGAGGTAGTACGTCGCGTAGCCCCCAGATGCCGAACCCGTCGCCCCGCGATTTGTTCCACCGACGACAGAGGTAAGGGCTTACCACGAAAGGATCCTGTCCTGGCTTGGCCGCGCCGTCTCCAAGCACCGTGGCGCAGCTGCCGAGATCAATTCTCGCCAGGGTCGAGGAACAGCTCAGCCAGTCGGGGTAGCCGACGCCGCATCTCGTCATCGTTGTCGAAGTCGAAGTCCTCACCCATGTCGGGAACGTGCGCTTCGTCGATGCTGACCGTGACGTGTTGGCGGGCCTTCATCGCGTCGTAGAAGGCATCGTCGTCGCCACCCGTGGCCTGCTCGTAGGCCTCGCTGGCGACGTAGTTCACCGACTCGGCGAACAGCGCGCCGTCGTCTTCCTCGGCCGCCGCTTGTCGTACCACGGGATGGTCAGCCAGTCCGTCGGGAGAAGCTAGGACTCGTTCGTACCACTCGCGCCCGAGCGCGATGACTCCCGCCCGGAAATCGATGAAGCTGTCGTCCGAGCATCCTCCGCCGATCAGGTACGCAGCCGCCCACACGTCCCAGCGATAGAGGGCGTCATGGAGCTGATCGAACAGCTCCTGGAACTCGAGGATGCCCTCCGGTGATGTTGCGGCCAATCGCGTCACCAGCGCTGCGGCAACGGCCTCACCGTCGTCGCCGGTCCGCCCGTCGAGACCCGCCCCGGCCGACTCCACGACCGCCCAAAACTCGTCAACGTCCACGGCGCGAGAGTCTCCCACTGAGGACCGACACAACTCATGCCTGTCGACCCGGGCACCAGTCGCGAGCAGCGCCAAGGCATTCCTGACCCTGGCATCGGCTCATGCCGCCGAGCGTCACGCGCTGCCACAGGTGGATTGTTGGTACGTGGTGCTCGCGGTGTCACGCCCCGGTTGAGACTGTCAGAATCACGTTTGAGTCGGTGCGCGGAGGCAAGGAGAAGGCATGAGCGACTGGAACGACAAGATCATCACTGAGTTTCGCGCTAACGGTGGGCAGGTCGGCGGTCAGTTCGCTGGCGCGCCGCTGCTGCTGTTGCACACTGTCGGTGCCAAGAGCGGCCAGCCTCGCGTGAACCCGATGATGTACCAGAAGCTGGACCACGGCTACGCCGTGTTCGCGTCCAAGGGCGGTGCGCCCGCCAATCCCGACTGGTACTACAACCTGCTCGCTCACCCGCAGGCACAGGCGGAAATCGGCACGGACAAGGTCGAGTTGGTCGCCAGAGTTGCCACCGGCAACGAGCGGGAACGGATCTGGAGCGCCCAGAAGGCCGCGTATCCAGGCTTCGCCGACTACGAGCAGAAGACCACCCGCCAGATCCCAGTCGTCGTACTGGAACCTGTGCCGTAGGCAGAGATGGCACACCTTATTGGTCGCCGGTGCGAGCCGCGCCGCTGATCCACAGGCAGTAGGGCGGCGTCCGCTCATACCGATGAGCGGACGTCCTGGGGTCCGTTGGCGTGTTACTGCCCCCACCCTGCCGGCGGCTCCACGCTCTCGCAGGTCAGAGTGGGTGGAGGGGCTCCTTGTGCGAAGGTGACCGCTATGGGGTTTGCCTGGGGAAGGCCGGCTGGAAGGTCAGCAGGCGGGTGGCCAGGATCGGCTGGAAGAGATGCCGGAGCAACTGGCGCAAGTGCGGCTCGTGAATTGGTAGCGAAGGCTACAAGGCCGACTTCGCCGCTACCATCGGCGGCGACTGTGACAATCTCAAGACGGCAGGCAGGCCGATTCTGGCGTGACCGTACCCACGACTGGGGAGCGAGAAGATACAACGGCATGTGCGCCAAGCTCAACCAGTGGACCCGCGGGCTGTCGCGGTCCTCGTGTCGCGGCGTCTCCTACCGACGGAGCTGGGCATGGTGAAACAGTCCAACCCGTGGAGGCGACTGCTCATCGCCGGTCTGATGCTTCTCTACACCGGTATCCGCACGCCCGACGTTCTCGCCGAAAGAAGCTGGCGATCGTGGGCCGTCCTGCCGGTGCTCCTGGCTGTTCTCTGGTTATTTGTGAGGGCGCTGCGCGGTGTCGTGGTGAGGCGGGGCCGCACTTCCGCTGACCGGGACGCTGCTGCCTGACATCCCCGGGTACGGCGGCTGGGGGGCAGACACTGCCCGCCCCAGCCGAAGCGGGGCTGCTCGGTCGTATGGGGCCGTGGTGAAGGATCGGGCCACCATCGGCTGGTTGAGCCGCCCCGGCTCTTGTAGAGACCTCCCCCGCTCGGGAAGAAGCGAGAGATGGCTGGCACGTCGAGCACTGTCACACCAAGCCTGGCCAGCCGCTTGGCGACCGAGCGCCGGCCCCGCGCGTGCAGATACGGGCCCAGCACCTCGCCGCAGACCAGGGTCACGGTACGGCCCGCCTCCGCCAACTCCGCGGCGGTCTCGATGCCGGTCGGACCCGCGCCGACCACCGTCACCGGGGCCGTCGTCGACGCGGCGGCGACGACCGACCGCAGCCGCTGCGCCTGCTCCAGGCTGGCAATCGGGTAGGCGAACTCGGCCGCTCCGGGCACGTCCGGGCCGGTGCTGCCACTGCCCACCGCATACACCAGGTAGTCGTAGGCGACCGTGCCGCCGGCCGCCAACGTCACGCTGCGCCCGGCCGCGTCGATCCGGGTCACCGTGTCGACCACCAGCCGGACGCCCCCGGCCAGGACCTCCCGGTAGTCGACGACCGCGCCGTCGGACCCGCCCACCACCTGGTGCAGGCGAATCCGTTCGACGAACGTCGGGCGAGGATTGATCAACGTGACGGCCACATCGTCGCGCTGCGTCAGGCGATTGGCTGCCATGACACCGGCGTACCCGCCGCCGATCACGACCACATCAGTCTTCCCACTCATCGCCGCTCCTCCGTCTCAAGGGGTTCGGCCTCAAGACACCGCGTCACCGACGGCGCTGACAGGATGTGAGGTAAACCACTTCACAGGGCGAGGCTCGACCCGCGGACTCCTCACGGGTCGGCTGGAGGGCAGCGTGCCAGCGGGTCGTTGGGCTATCACGGATGCGTATGCGGTAGCCCTAGATCCCGCTGCCCGGGTGCGACCTTCTCGATGGTCGACCAGAACAGCCCGGCCAGCGCGCGGGCCAGGCCCTCGCGGGTGACGTCTTCGGTTTCACCCTGCCGGCGGGTGATGTGGTCGATGATCAGCTGCCGGATCTCGATCGTGGGCTCGTGCGCGACACTAGGCTCGTGGATCAACCGATGAAGGTGCTGTGGTCACGGCTTCTGCACCTGCGTTCGAGCCCGGGGGCGTTGGCCGTCGCGTCCGGTGCGCTCGTCGTAGCGGAGCGACACTCGCGGTTGGTTCGCCTGGACCCTCAAACCGGAGCGCCGTTATGGGCGCAGAACGTTGAGGACTGCTGGGGCACCACTGTTGTCGCGGGGGACCGCTGTCTCTACCTGAGTCAGGCTGGTGTCCTACATTGCTTCGACCTGCACAGCGGGCAGCGGACGTGGTCGGCACCGAGACTGCGCCTGCGCCACTACGTCAGCGTTAGCGGATCCGTCGCTTTCCTGGGCGGGTGGCGCGGCTACCGTCCGCTGATGCGGGTGGATCTGGCGAACGGCGAGCTTCTTCCGGGCCCGTTCCCGGGACCCGCGTCGGACAGCAGCCTGGCCTGGCCGCTGCCCGTCCGAATGGACCCGGATCGGGGCGGCACGGCCGACGCGATGCTCATCGCGACTGCCAAACAGGCAGCACTGCTGCTGTTGGACGCTCGGACCGGCGTTACCAAACGTGAGTGGTCGCTGCCAGCGCCGGTGCGCTTTCCCGACTCCGGCGTCGCCTTCAGCCCCAGCCAGGACGGCCGCATCGTCTTCCTCAGCGGTAGGCGCACCGTCATGGCCCTGCATCCCGCCAGCGGCATGGAGATCCTGTGGCGCCACGACCGTGACCTGCCACCGCTGCCACCGCTCCTCACCGGCCGGACGCTCTGGCTGGCCGACGACACCGGCGTCACGATCATCGACCTCGATCGCAGTGCCTGTACAGAGGTGACGCATCTCCCGCACGGTGCTACCAGTGGGGGCGTCCCCGTCTCCGGCGGCGCACTCTTCGCCCGCGCCGGGAACCAACTCATCATGGTGAACCGGGCCGGGGAGATCGCCGCTTGCGTGCGACTGCCAGCACGCATCGATCGGCTACTTCCTGACGGTCGATTTCTGGTACACACCATCGGCAAAGGCCACCTCACCACGATCGACATCTCGACCACGCCGACGACAGCCCTCTCGGTTCCTGGCTGACCGCACCGAATGCGGCAGACGAGCGTCGCACGGAGGTGCCGTCGACACCGCACGCGAGGCGAGCCACATGTGCTTGTGAGGTTCGATGCCCTCTGGGTCGGTCGGCGGCGACGATGAGGCAGTCGTGATCACCGTCTGCTTTTGCCGCTGTCCGGCAAATTCCTGGTTGCGCTGCCGTTGCTACCTGTGCGGAGCACTGCCGAGGTTCACGTCCGACACGATAACCCCACCGATTCACCTCGGGATTGGCTGACGGGCTGCCCCGGCTATGGCTCGTGTGCCCCCAGACGCCCCGGTGTGGCTGCCGTGCCGCCGGTACGGCAGCCACACCGTCACGTGCGACAGCCCGGCCTTTCACTCAGTGAAAGCTCCGGTTCCCCAGTGGGGACACCGCACGGGACGATCCGGCTCCATCGACGTCCGTCGGCATGGAGGTCCGGTCGCATGGCATTCGCGCGTAACCAGTGGTATGTGGCCGCCTACGGCGGTGAGGTGGGCCGGAACCTGCTCGCCCGGACGGTGCTCGGTGAGCCGCTGGTGCTGTACCGCACCAACGCCGGGCAGGCGGTGGCGCTCGCTGACCGGTGCGTACACCGGCGCTTCCCGCTGTCGGAGAGCCGGCTCGACGGCGACACGATCGTCTGCGGCTACCACGGCTTCACCTACGATCCGACCGGCGCCTGCGTCTTCGTACCCGGTCAACAACGCATCCCGCGCACCGCGCGGGTGGTCTCCTTCCCGGTGGTCGAACAGGACTCCTTCATCTGGGTCTGGATCGGCGACCTGGACCGGGCCGATCCGGCTGCGATTCCCCGCGCACCGTGGCTGGCCGACCCGCGCTACGCGGTGGTGCGGGGCATGGCGCCACTGAACGCACGGTACGGCCTGCTGGTCGACAACCTTCTGGATCTGTCCCACGAGACCTATCTGCACGGCGGTTACATCGGCACGCCGGAGGTGGCGAACACCCCGATCACCACCGCTGTGGACGAGGACCGGGGGATCGTCTACGTCAGTCGGCACATGGACGACGCCGAGTGCCCGCCGTTCTACGCGCGCTCCACCGGCATCCAGGGCCGGATCACCCGGTGGCAGGACATCGAGTACCACCCGCCCTGCCTCTACCTGCTGCACAGCCGGATCGCGCCGCAGGGTGTCTACCCGCCCGCCGAGGGTGAGGACCGCGAAGCGTTCCACGCCGAGATCGTGTACGCCATCACCCCGTCGACGGAGCACACCACCTATGACTTCTGGGCGGTGGCGCGGGACTTCGCGATCGACGACGAGTCGGTCAGCGAGTACCTCCACCACAGTAATCACACAGTTGTCATGCAGGACGTGACAGCCCTCAACATCCTGGAGCAGGTGATCGCGACCGAGCCGGACCGGTATCAGGAGTTGAGCATCAACATCGACACCGGTGGCCTGGCCGCCCGGCGGCTGCTGGCGCGGATGGTCGGGTCGGGGACGGTGGGAGCGGCGCGATGAGCTCCGGGGCAGGCTCCCGCACCGGGGACCGGGTCTACCGGATCCACTGGGTGCCGGGCACCGACATTCTGCGCGGGATCTGTCACTGCGGGGCCGAGCGTCGCACCGAGGAGCCTGTCGAGTTGTGGGAGTGGCTGCTCGGCCACCCGCAGGACCACAAGGGTGCGGCCGGGCCGGTGCCCGGACCGGCGAGGCGGCTGGCGATGCGCGAGTGACTGTGGACGTGCTGACCGGTGTCGAGCTGGTGGTCGCCGGTCGTGATCAGGTGGCGGCGGAGGTGGTGGCGATCCGCCTCTGTCGCGCGGACGGCGGTGAGCTGCCCGAGTGGACCCCGGGCGCGCACATCGACCTGGAGTTGGACGCCGGGCTGGCCCGTCAGTACTCCCTCTGCGGTGACCCGGCGGAGCGGTCCGTCCTGCGGATCGCGGTGCAGCGCGAACCGAACGGGCGTGGCGGCTCCCGGCTGGCGCACGAGCGGCTCACCGTCGGCGCGACCGTCCGGGTGAGCGGGCCACGCAACACCTTCCCGCTGCTCGCGGCACGCCGCTACCTCTTCATCGCCGGCGGCATCGGTATCACCCCCATCGCACCGATGGTCGCCGCGGCCGACGCCGCGGGCGCCGACTGGCGGCTGGTGTACGGCGGACGCAGCCACGCCACAATGGCCTTCGCCACCGCCCTGCGGGAAAGGTACGGCGACCGGGTGAGCCTGCACCCGCAGGACGAGACCGGCCTGCTCGACCTGGCCGGGTTGCTGGGCCGGCCCGGCACCGGGCTCGTCTACTGCTGCGGCCCGGAACCACTGATCACGGCGGTCGAGGAGCACTGCCGCGACTGGCCAACGGGCTGCCTGCACGTCGAGCGTTTCACCGCCAGTGGCGACACCGGCGCGCCGGAGACGACGATCGAGGTCGAACTCACGCTCTCCGGGCGGACGGTGACAGTGCCGCCGGGCACGCCGATCCTGCAAGCGGTGGAGGAGGCCGGGGTCCAGGTCCTCTCGTCCTGCCGGGAGGGCACCTGCGGCACCTGCGAGACGCCGGTGCTCGCCGGTGTGCCGGAGCATCGCGACAGCCTGCTCACCGCCGAGGAGCGGGCCGCCGGGGACACCATGATGATCTGCGTCTCCCGGGCCCGTACGCCCCGACTCGTGCTGGAGCTGTGAGCGCCCGGCGTAAGCGGGGATGATGACGGGGTGCGCGCAGAAGCGGGACGGTCGGTGACGAGCAAGGTGCTGGCGTTGCTCGACGCGTTCAGCCCGGCCACCCCGGCGTTGACCCTGAGCGAGCTGGCGCGTCGCACCGGAATGCCACTGCCCACCGTGTACCGGCGGGCCGCGGAGCTGGTCGCGTGGGGGGCACTGGAGCGTGGCGACGACGGGCGGTACCGGATCGGTCTGCGGCTGTGGGAGGTGGGCTCGCTCGCACCCAGGGGCCTGGGGCTGCGGGAGCTGGCCCTGCCGGTGATGGAGGACCTGTACGAGGTGACCCACGAGAACGTCCAGCTCGCGGTCCGGCAGGATCTCGAACTCGTCTTCATCGAACGGATCGCCGGGCGACACGCGGTGCCCGTGCTCACCCGGGTGGGGGGTCGCTTCGCGCTGCACGCGACCGGCGTCGGGCTGGTCCTGCTCGCCCACGCACCCGCCGAGGTCCAAGAGCAGGTGCTGGCCGCGCCGCTGGAGCGGTACACCGAACTGACCATCACCGACCCGAAACGGCTGCGTCGCTGCCTCGCCGAGGTACGACGGGTCGGCTACGCGGTGAGCGACCGTCAGGTCACCATGGACGCCCTCTCGGTGGCCGCGCCGATCCGCGTACCGGAGGGTGTGGTGGCGGCGATCTCGCTTGTGGTTGCCCACGACCGGGCGGACCCGGTGGCGTTGGCGCCGCTGGTCCAGGCCGCCGGCCGGGTGGTCTCCCGGGCGCTGAGCAACTCCACCCGCCCAGCCGTCTGATGTAGACAGACTGCGGATCGTTGACGCCCGATCAAATTCTGCATTACGTTGCTGGTGCGCGTGTTACTCCCCACCCTCGTGCGCGGACCGGCATCGACGAACGGGAGCACTCATGTCACTGGACGGCAAAGTCGCCATCGTCACCGGCGCCGCGCGGGGTCTCGGCCTCGCCTACGCGCAGGAGTTGGCGCGGCGGGGCGCCTCGGTAGTGCTCAACGACGTCGACGCCGAGGCCACCGCCGACGCCGTGGCGACTATCGAAACGTCGGGAGGTCGGGCCGTCGCGGTGGTCGCACCGGTCGGCCCGACCGAGACCGCGAAGGAACTCGTCAGCACGGCTGTCGAGCACTTCGGACGGCTGGACATCCTCGTCACCAACGCCGGCGTGCTGCGCGACACGGTGCTGTGGAAGATGAGCGACGACGACTTCGACACCGTCATCAACGTGCACCTGCGTGGCACGTTCACCACGGTGCGCGAGGCGGTGCAGCACATGCGGCAGGCCGGCGAGGGTGGTCGGATCATCTGCGTCGGATCGCCCACCGGGCAGCGGGGCACCTTCGGCCAGACCAACTACGCGGCCGCCAAGGCGGGCATCGTCGGCATGGTCCGGACCTGGGCGCTGGAGCTGAAGCGGGCCGGCATCACCGCCAACGCCGTCGTCCCGGTCGCCGCGACCGCGATGACCGCCACCGTTCCCTACTTCGCGGCGGCGGTGCGGGCCGAGGCGAACGGCGAGCCGATGCCCGCGTTCTTCCGACACGAACTGGGATTCGGCACGGCGGACGACGTGGCCGGGCTTGTCGCGTTCCTCGGTTCCGACGCGGCGGCCTCGGTGACCGGTCAGGTGATCGGTGTCGGCGGGGACCGCCTGCAGATCTGGACCCACCCGGAGGCGGCGCTGACCGCGCACCGCGAAGGCGGCTGGACGTACGACGCGCTGGTGGAGGCCTGGCCGACGACGTTCGCCGGTGCCGCGCAGAGTGTCGGTGAACGATTCCCGAAACTCCCCGAGGAGTTCGAGACAGCGCCGTCCTGACCCGCCCGCCCCGACCGCCCGACGGAGGTTGGCCCCCATGTACCAGCCCGCGATCGACCTCGACGACGTCACGGCGATCGACATGCACGTGCACATCGAGGTCGACGACCACGGTCACACCTCACTGCCCGAACCGCTGGTGGCAGCGGCGTCGGCGTACTTCAAGACCGACGGCCCACGGCCCGCGGTCGACGCCGTGGCGCGGTACTACCGCGAGCGGCACATGGCGGCGGTCGTCTTCACAGTGGACGCGCGTACCCAACTGAAGCATCAGCCGCTGTCGAGCAGCGACATTGCCCGCGCGGCGGCCGAGCACGCCGACGTGCTCATCCCGTTCGGGTCGGTCGACCCGCGCACCGGGGGAGCGGCGGTCGAACTCGCCGACCGGTTGATCCGGGAGGAGGGCGTACGCGGCTTCAAGTTCCACCCCACGGTGCAGGGCTTCGACCCCAGCCACGACGAGTACGCGCCGCTGTGGGGCCTGCTGGAACGGGCCGGCCTCCCGGCGCTCTTCCACACGGGGCAGACCGGCATCGGCGCGGGTACGCCGGGCGGCTACGGCCTGCGCCTCGGCCTGTCGAACCCGATCCTGCTCGACCCGATCGCTGCCGACTTCCCCGACCTCCAGATCATCATGGCCCACCCGTCGGTGCCCTGGCAGGACGAGGCGTTGTCGGTGGCCACGCACAAGCACAACACCTGGATCGACCTGTCCGGCTGGAGCCCGAAGTACTTCCCGGCCGAGCTGGTGCGCTACGCGAACTCGCTGCTGAAGCGGCGGGTGCTCTTCGGCACCGACTTCCCGATGCTCACCCCGGACCGGTGGCTTCGCGACGTGCAGGCCACCGACCTCAAGCCGGACGTGCTCCCGGGCATCCTGAAGGACAACGCGGCCCGACTGCTGGGCCTGGCCCGGTGACGACGAGAGGAAACGCCATGACGACGACCATCACCTACGACCAGCTCGGTGACCTCGCCGGCACCGATCTCGGCCACACCGGGTACCGCACTGTCACCCAGGACCAGGTGGACCTGTTCGCGGACGCCACGGACGACCACCAGTGGATCCACGTCGACCCGGAGCGGGCGAGGACCGGCCCGTTCGGCGCACCGATCGCGCACGGCTTCCTCACCCTCTCCCTGGCGGTTCCCTTCTGGACCGAACTGCTCGAGGTCAAGGGCGTGACCACGAAGGTGAACTACGGCCTCGACAAGGTGCGCTTCCCCGCCCCGGTAGTGGTCGGAGCGCGGGTGCGGATGCGGGCCACTGTCGTCGAGGTCGTCGAGGTCCGCGGCGGCTACCAGCTCGCCGTCGACCAGACGATCGAGATCGAGGGAGGGGCCAAGCCGGCGGTCGTCGCGCGCGGGCTGTACCGCTTCTACGCCTGATCCCGGGGGCATCCGTCGAGCCGGGTGAGCACACCACCTCCACCCCCAGGAGATTGATGATGCACCAGCACGGAATTGGCGCCTGGTTGGCCAAGCGCCGGCTCAAGTCCCCGGACCAGATCGCGATCATCCACGGCGACCGGTCGCCCATGACGTACCGCCAGTTCGCCGACGCCGCGGACCGGATCTCGGCGGTGCTGCGGGAGCGGGGTGTCGGCAACGGCGACTCCGTTGCCTACCTGGGCGAGAACAGCCCGGAACTCCTCCAGGTGATGTTCGGGGCGGCGCAGCTCGGGGCGGTCTTCGTGCCGGTCAACACCCGGCTCGCCGCACCCGAGATCGGCTACGTTCTCGCCGACTGTGCCGCGCGGGTGCTGATCCACGACCCGGACTTCGCGGTGCCGGTGGCCTCCGCCGCGGCGACCGCCGGGACCCCGTACGTCATCGTCAACGGTGCGGGCAGCGCGGACCGGCCCGGGCTGGCCCACCTGGCCCGGGCCGCCGTCACCCCGTTCACCGACCACGCCGACACCGCCCACGAGGATCCGGCGGCGATCATCTACACCTCGGGTACGACCGGCCGGGCCAAGGGTGCGGTGCTGACCCACGGCAACCTCACCTGGGTGGCGCTCAACTGTGTTGTCGACTATGACGTCGTCTCCACCGACGTCGCCCTGATGATCTCGCCGCTGTTCCACGTCGCCTCGCTCGGGATGGGTGCCCTGCCCGTCATCCTCAAGGGCGCCACGATGGTCATCGAGAGGGGCTTCGAGCCGGGCCGCGCGCTCGCGCAGATCGAGCGGCACGGGGTCACCATGCTCAGCGGCGTGCCGACCACCTACCAGCTGCTGGCCGACCATCCTGCCTGGGCGTCGACCGACCTGTCGACGTTGACGAAGCTCACCTGCGGAGGTTCGGCGGTGCCGGCCCGCATCCTCAACGCGTACGAGGCGCGGGGCCTGTCGTTCTCCCAGGGTTACGGAATGACCGAGGCCGCGCCGGGCGCCACCGCGCTGCCGCCCACGATGACCCGCGTCAAGCAGGGCAGTGTCGGCCTGCCGCACTTCTTCACCGACGTGCGGATCACCGATGCGGCAGGTGCGGTGCTGCCCGCGGGCGCTGTCGGTGAGATCGAGGTGGCCGGTCCCAACGTCTTCCCCGGCTACCACGGGTTGCCCGAGGCGACCGCCGAGGCGTTCACTGCCGACGGGTGGTTCCGCTCCGGCGACCTCGGCCACCTGGACGCCGACGGGTACCTCTACATCTCCGGCCGCCTCAAAGACATGATCATTTCGGGGGGCGAGAACATCTACCCGCTCGAAGTCGAGCAGCTGCTCACCGAGGTCGACGGGGTGACCTCGGCGGCGGTCATCGGCGTGCCGGACGAGCGTTGGGGGGAGGTGCCGTGGGCGATCGTGACAGTCCGGGAGGGGGCGTCCGTGGACACCGCCACCGTGCGGGCCCGCCTGGACGGCAGGATCGCGCGCTACAAGCTCCCGAAGAACGTCGTCATCGTGGACGAGTTGCCGCGGACGGCGTCGGGGAAGGTGCGGAAGGCCGATCTGCGGACCCGGTTCGGCGCCTAGTCGCCGGCCGGGCCGCGACGAGTTCGGCGAATTCCGCAGCGGACGCCTCGGCCAGCTCGTCGTGCATCCGGCGGTAGGTCCGCACCGATCTCGCGGCGGGCCATTCCGCGTCCATGAACTCGGCCGGCAGCCTCGGGTCGGCGCGCAGCAGCGCGAGCCAGTCCGCCACGAGCATGGTTCGTACGGTCAGCGCGCTCGGCGCCATCGTCAGTGCGGACGGGTCGTCCCACACCTCGATGAAGGCGAGGTGCGCGCGTCGGATCGCCTCGATGTCCCAGGCAGCGCGCACGCTCTCGCCGATCGGGAAGCCGGCGAGTTCGCGGGCGTGGAAGGCGACCACTGTGTTGGGCGCGAGGTCCTGCCGCAGCCGCTCCAACGACCCGGCGAGGTCGACCTCGCCGGGCGCCAGCCAGAGCCCGTCCCGCAGCGGCGCGAAGCCCTCCCAGGTGAGGGTCGAACGCAGCCGGTGCCGCAGCATCCGCTGGCCCTCCGGGATCGAGAAGGTGACAAGGGTCCACCCGCTGCCCTGCGGGTCGAACGGCCGCGGCCCGCGAACGCGGCACGTCGCCTCGCGCAACACCGCGGCCCCGTGCTCGGTGAGTGAGAAGAGCGTCTCCCGGCCGCTCCTCCTGCGGGCGAGGATGCCGCTGTGTACGAGACGGTCGAGGGTCGCGCGGGTGGCCGGCGCGGCGACGTCGGCGCCTTCCAGCACGTTGATCAGGGCGCTCGCCCGGATGGGTCCCGTGGCGGCGTCGACGACGTGCTCGCCGAAGAAGGCGAGCAACAACTGCTTCGGCTGACGACTACCCACAGTGCTTCCCTTCGGCGAACTCGCTGGCCTGCCCGCCGATCACCGCGCGGATCGCGGGGCCACAGCCTGCCCGCGCTTGGCCCGCTGGATCTGGTCGTAGACGTGCGTCCGCAGTTCCGTGAAACGGGGCAGAGCGCGGGTCGTGATCTGATCGCGCTCCGGCGGCAGGTCGATCGCGAGGTCCTCCTGGACCCAGGTCGGCGACGTGGACAATACTAGAACCCGCTGACCGAGATACACCGACTCGTCGATGTCGTGGGTGACGAAGACAACCGAGATGGTGCGGCTGGCGTGCAGCTCGCGGACCAGGTCCTCCAGGTCGGCCCGGGTCTGCGCGTCCACGGCGGCGAACGGTTCGTCCATGATCAGGACGTCGGGCTGGTACGCGATCGCCCGCGCGATCGCCACCCGCTGTTGCATCCCCCCGGAGAGCTGCCACGGGTGGCTTCGCGCGGCGTGCGCGAGGCCCACCGCTTCAAGAGCGTCGACGACCAGCTTGTTCCGGGCCGCGCGGGTGAGTTTCTTGTGCCGCAGTGGCAACTCGACGTTCCCGCGCACCGTCAGCCAGGGGTAGAGGCTGCGACCGTACTCCTGGAACACGACGGCCATCGCCGGGCTGGGCCCGGTCACCGGCGAGCCGTCCATCTCGACCACGCCGCCGGTGGGCCGCAGCAGGCCGGCGAGGCACTTCAGCAGTGTGGTCTTGCCACAACCGGACGGCCCGACGATGCAGACGAGCTCACCGGCGTCCATGGTGAAGCTGATGTCCCCGATCGCCTCGACGTCCCCCGTCGGTGACTCGTAGACCTTCCGTAGGTGCTCCACCCGCAGCAGGGCGCTCCGATCAGGCACGGTTGACCTCCCTGATTCCGTGGTACCAGCGCAGCACGCGCCGTTCGACGAGGCCGAAAGCTACGGCGAGGAGGACGCCGACGAGCCCGAGCAGGAGGATGCCGCTCCACATCTCGGCGATCAGGTAGTTGCGCTGGAAGTAGGCGATCCGGTAGCCGAGGCCGGAGGAGGAGGCGAACATCTCGGAGATGACCATCAGGATCAGCGCTACCGAGAGGGCCTGCCGGACCCCGGCCATGATCCGTGGGCTGGCGGCCGGGAGCACGAGGAACCAGAGCCGCTCCCACCAGGTGACCTGGAACGATTCCGCGGTCTCCGTCATGACGCTGTCCGTCCCCCGGACACCCTCGATCGTGTTCAGCAGGATCGGCCAGACCGCGCCGGAGGCGATCACGACGACCTTCATGGTGTCGGTGATCCCGAGCAGGAGCATCACCACCGGGATCAGCACCGGCGGCGGGATGGCCCGGAGGAACTCCAGCAGCGGTTCGAGGAGTTCGCGCAACCAGCGGGTCAGGCCGATGACGGTACCGGCGGCGATGCCGAGCACTATCGACCCGGCGACACCGAGGCCGAGGCGGGCGAGGCTGGGCAGCACGTCCTCGACGAACGCCGGGCCGACCCAGGTTTCCCGGAAGGCTTCGGCGATGGTCAACGGGTCGGGGAAGAACCGACTCGTCGTCCTCGTCGCCACCAGACCCCAGAGCACCAGCAGCAGCGTCGGCAGCCCCAGCGGGTAGAGCAGGCTCGCCGCGATCCGGGATCCGACCCTCCGGCGGCGTGCCGGGGTGGCGATCCGCCCGGTGTACGCGGTCACAACGGCTCCTCTCCTCGTACCGACTGGTGCCACGACAGCAACCGACGCTCGATGAACCGGAAGACGATGTTCACAGTGAGCCCGAGCAGGCCGGTGACCACCACCAGCGCGTACAGGCCGGTGGCGTCCCCGGCGGACCGGGACAGCTCGATCATGCGCCCGAGACCGGGGTTACCGATCACCATCTCCGCGGTGATGGCGAGGATGAGCGCGACAGCGGCCGCTAGGCGCAGGCCCGTCATGAGGTACGGCAGGGTGGTGGGCAGGACGAGGTGCGACAACTGCTCCCGCCGGGTCAGACCGAAACTGCGGGCGGTGTCGCGAGCCACCGCGTCGACGTCGGCGACGCCGTAGATCACCTGCACGAACACCTGCCAGAACGACGCGTAGACGATGATGACGAGGGCGGCCTGCCGCTGGATGCCGAACATCAGGACGGCGAGTGGGATGAGGGCGACCGACGGGATCGGTCGCAGGAACTCGACAATCGTGTGCGTCGCGCGCCGCAGGAACGGCACCAACCCGACCACAGTGCCGAGGACGACGGCGGCGACGGTCGCCACCGTCAGGCCGATCGCCCAGGACGTCATGGTGCTGCCCAGCCGTCGCCAGAACGCGAGGTCGACGAGCTGCTCGAACAGCCGCGCCAGCACGTCCGTCACGTACGGCAGGTACAGCGGGTTGATCAGGCCCAGCGTCGGGATCAGCTGCCAGACGACGAGGAACCCGGTAAGGCCGACGACGCCCAGCATCGCTTTGCGTAAGGCGCGCAGGCGTCGGGTGGGGAACACGCGCATGTCACTCCCGTCGTCAGGCGGGCGGCGAAGCCCTCCCCGGTCCGGGGGCGGGGAGGGCGGGACCGCGCCAGCTACTGCTGCTGGATGAGACGGTCGAGGTTGGGTTGCTTGTCGAGAACCTTGTACTTCTGCGCGAGTTCGGCGAGCGTCTGCAGGCTCGACCTGTCGACCTCCCAACCGAACGCCGGCAGCCGCACCGACTCGGCCACCGGCGGCGGCAGCTCCAGGTTGTCCTTGATGGCCTGCCGCAGCGCCGCCTCGTTGGCAGGGTCCTTGGCCCATTCCAACGTCTTCTTCATCGCCGCGGTGAAGTCCTCGACCAGTTTGGCGTCCTTCTCGGTGCGTTCCTTTGTGGTGATGGTGGTGAGCGTGGCCAGGCCGGGCACCACCGCCTGGTAGGGCGCGACGATGAAGGTGTCGCCGCGGCTCTTCAGTTGGGTGACGAACGGCTCCGGCACCCAGGCGGCGTCGATGTTGCCGGATTGGAGTTGGGCCGGGGTGTCCGGGAAGGCGACCTCGACGAAGTTGATTTTCGACGGGTCGCCGCCGTCCTTCTCCACCGCTGCCATGATCGTCACGTCGCCGGCGGCGCCCAGGCTGTTGACCGCTACCCGCTTGCCCGCGAGGTCGGCCGGTCGCTTGATGCCGGACCTCGCCGAGGCCACCACGGCGTTGATGTCGTCGCCGTCGGCGTAAGAGGAGGCGTAGTTGCCGATGATGACGACGCCGAGATCCCGCAGGTCGGCCCGGAACGGGCCGAAGGGCTGGCCGATAGCGAAGTCGATGTCGCCGTTCATGAGCGCGGGAATGGCCTGCGCGCCGCCCTGGGCGGGCAGCACCTCGACCTGGAGCCCGCGCTCGGCGAAGATACCCGCCTTGATGCCGCCCCAGAGCGCGGCGGTCTCGGTGATGGGCAGCGCCGCGACCCGAACCTTGCGCAGGTCGCCCGAGGTCTGGTCGGACGGGTTGGACGCGTCGGAGTCGGTGCATCCGGTGAGGGCGATCGCGGTGGCGGCGATCAGCCCGAGAGCCATTACCTTCTTCATTGACGAGGCCCTTCCTGGGCGGGGGTGGTGGGTGCGTCGGAAGTCGGCGGATGCCTCGGATCTGCAGGCGAACTACCGCTGCGTGGGGGCGCACGCCGCTGTGTTGGCCATGGTCAGTCACCCCGGTATTGAAAGTCAAGAATTTCTGACGCCCGTCATGAATAAGTTGAACAACGCTCTGCTGTGGCGACGTCGCACCAGCTCGCGCTCACACCTCGGGCAGGCCCACGTAGTTCTCGGACAGGCTCCTGGCGTACGCCTCGGAGGTGGCGACGTACCGCAGCGTGGCGGTCTGCAGCTTCGTCTCGTACGGGTCGTCGCGCTCCAACCGGTGCAGCATCGAGGTCATCCACCAGGAGAAGTGCTGGGCCCGCCAGACCCGGCGCAACGCCGTGGCCGAGTAGCCATCCAGCAGATCGGTGCGGCCCCCGTCGTACCACGCGGCGAAGGCGTCCCCGAGCAGCGCGACGTCGGCGAGGGCGAGGTTCATGCCCTTCGCGCCGGTGGGTGGGACGATGTGCACGGCGTCCCCGGCCAGGAACAGCCGCCGCCACTGCATCGGCTCGACCACGAAACTGCGCATTCCGGTGATGGACTTCTCCAGGATCGGTCCCTCGTTGAGCGACCACCCCGGCACCGTCTCCAACCGGGCCCGCAGCTCCGCCCAGATCCGCTCGTCCGGCCACGCGGCGATGTCCTCGTCCGGCGCGACCTGTAGGTACAGCCGAGAGATCTCGGGCGAGCGCATGCTGTAGAGGGCGAAGCCCCGCTCGTGGTTGGCGTAGATGAGTTCGTCCACCGCCGGCGCCGCGGCGGCGAGGACGCCCAACCAGGCAAAGGGGTACGCCCGCTCGTAGGTGGTCAGCACCCCCTCGGGCACCGCGCCGCGGCTCACCCCGTGGAACCCGTCGCAGCCGACCACGAAATCGCAGTGCAGCTCCTCGTCGCGCCCGTCCCGTCGAAAGTGGACGACCGGCGCGTCCGAGTCGAGACCGGCCAGGCGTACCGCCTCGGCCTCGAAGAGGATCGCGCCACCGGCCGCGAGTCGGGCGGCGATCAGGTCCTTGACCACCTCCTGCTGCCCGTAGACGGTGATCGCCCGCCCGGTCAGGTCTGCCATCGGCACCCGGTGCGACTCCCCGGCGAAGCGCAGCTCGATGCCCTCGTGGCGCAGTCCCTCCCGTTGCAGCCGCTCACCGACGCCGCTGCGGCAGAGCAGATCGACAGAGCCCTGTTCGAGGACCCCGGCCCGGAGCCGGTGCTCGACGTGGTCGCGGCTGCGGCTCTCCAGCACCACGGACTCGATTCCGCGCAGGTGCAGCAGGTGCGACAACATGAGTCCCGCCGGCCCGGCGCCGACGATGCCGACCTGGGTACGCATTCCCGGCATGCTCCTCTCCTCCCGGCGTCAGAACGGGTACCGCGTGATGGTGCCCTGCACGGTGAGCCACTGGGTCTCGGTGAACGCCTCGACGTTCGCCGCGGCCCCACCGAACCGGGAGCCGGTGCCGGACGCCCCCACCCCACCGAACGGCGCCACTGCTTCGTCGCTCACCGTCTGATCGTTGATGTGCACGATCCCGCTGGGGATCCGGTCGGCGAGGGCCATCGCCCTCATCACGTCGCGGCCCAGGATCCCCAGCGACAGGCCGTACTCGGTCTGCCGGGCCAACTGCACTGCCTCGTCCTGGTCGGCGAAGGTGATCACCGGCGCGACCGGGCCGAAGACCTCCTGGGCGTACGCCGGGGTCGCGGGGGTGACGTCGGTGAGCACCGTCGGCCGGTAGAACAGCCCCTCGTACGTGCCCCCGGCCGCCAGTCGGGCGCCCGCGTCGACGCTCGCCGTGACCAGTGCGTGGACCTTGTCGCGCTGGCGCTCGTCGATGATCGGCCCCAGTGCCACCTGCTCCTTCGCCGGATCGCCGACCGGCAGGTGGTTCGCCTTCTCCGCCAGCCGCTCGACGTACCGTTCGGACAGGCTCTCGTGCACCAGGTGCCGTCCGGTGGTCATGCAGATCTGGCCCTGGTGCAGGAACGACCCCCAGGCGCCGGCGGAGACCGCGAGGTCCAGATCGGCGTCGTCGAGCACGATCAGCGCCGAGTTGCCGCCGAGTTCGAGGTGTGCGCGTTTGAGGTGACGTGCCGCCGCCTCGCCGACCTTGCGACCGGCGGCGGTGGACCCGGTGAAGCTGACCACCCGTACGTTCGGGTCGGCCACCAGCGCCTCGCCGACCTCGACGCCGCCGGGAAGGACGTGCAGCAGCCCGGCGGGCAGGCCGGCCTCCTCGAAGACCCGGGCGATCGAGACTCCGCCGCAGACCGCGGTGCGCGGATCGGGCTTGAGCACCACGGCGTTTCCCAGCGCCAGGGCCGGGGCGACGGACCGGGTGGCCAGGATGAGCGGGAAGTTGAACGGCGCGATGACCCCGACGACGCCGACGGGCAACCGGCGAGCAAGGCTCAGCCGCGGTTGCGCGCTGGGGATGATCTCGCCGAGCGGGTGCGAGGCCAGCGCCGCCGCCTCGTAGCATTCCTGCGCCGCGGTGTCGGTCTCGACGCCGGCCTTGGGTGGGACGGACCCGGCCTCCCGCACGATCCAGTCGCCGATCTCGGCGGCGTGCCGCTCGAACAGCTGTCCGGCCCGGCGCAGCACAGCGGCCCGCTCGGTGTAGCTGGTGGCGGCCCAGGCGCGCTGGGCGGCGGCGGCGCGGGCGCAGGCGCGCGTCACGTCCTCGGCGTTCGCCACGCCGACCTGGCCGATCTCCTCGCCGGTGGCGGGGGATCGCACGGGTGCCGTGCCGCCGGCCGGTTCCACCCAGCCGTCGCTGTGCAGGGTGCCCTGCCAGGTCGTGACGTCAAGCAGTGTCATGGCGGTCCTCCTCGGAGCGTGGGGCCGGTGGGCTGGGCGGACTTCCGCTCACGAAGGGCCCGAAGGTGTTCGCTGACCGAACGGCCGTTCTCTTCATGAACGTTGGCACGTGGCCCGGCTCGCGTCAACGCATCGCCCGGCATGACTGCGGTGCATTGTGGACGGCGGTCCGGCCTGTCGTTGACGGATGTCGTTCCCCGTCGTACGTTCGAGATGAGTACGGCAGTCCGCATAGCGAACGGCTGCCGCGGCACGGTTCGGGCGGGAGGCGGGGAGGCCCATGGCGAAGCTCGTCTCGCTGGCAGAAGGCGTGGCGGACCTGGTCCGCGACGGCGACGTGGTGGCCCTGGAAGGGTTCACCCACCTCATTCCGTTCGCCGCCGGTCACGAGATCATCCGCCAGGGGCGGCAGGATCTGACCCTCGTGCGGATGACCCCCGACGTCATCTACGACCAGCTCATCGGGGCGGGCTGCGCCCGTCGCCTGGTCTTCTCCTGGGGTGGCAACCCGGGCGTCGGGTCGCTGCACCGCTTCCGGGACGCCGTGCAGCACGCCTGGCCACGCCCACTCGACCTGGAGGAGCACAGTCACGCGGGCATGGCCAACCGGTACGTCGCCGGGGCGTCCGGGCTGCCGTTCGCCGTCCTGCGCGGCTACACCGGCACCGACCTGCCCGGGCACACCACAAACATCCGGCCCATCACCTGCCCGTTCACCGGCGAAACGCTGACCGCCGTCCCCGCCCTGCGTCCGGACGTGACGGTGGTGCACGCCCAGCGCGCCGACCGGAACGGCAACGTGCAGATGTGGGGCATCACCGGGGTGCAGAAGGAGGCGGTGCTCGCCGCCCACCGCTCACTTGTCACAGTCGAGGAGATCGTGGACGAGTGGGAACCCGTACCCGGGCAGGTGATCCTGCCCGGCTGGGCGGTCACCGCGGTGGCCGAGGTGCCCGGAGGCGCGCACCCCTCCTACGCCCACGGCTACTCGGTGCGGGACAACGACTTCTACCGGGACTGGGACGCGGTCAGCCGGCACCGCGACACCTTCCGGGCCTGGCTGGACGAGCACGTGCACAGGGCCGGCGCGGCGGCGTGAGCCAGCGCAGCGAGCGAGGGAACGCGATGACGGACTGGACCGCGGACGAGATGATGACAGTCGCCGCCGCACGGCAACTACGCGACGGCACCGCCTGCTTCGTCGGGATCGGGCTGCCCAGCACCGCGGCGAACCTCGCCCGCGCGACCCACGCCCCGAACCTGGTGCTCATCTACGAATCCGGGTGCCTCGGCGCGAAACCGGACCGGCTTCCGCTCTCCATCGGAGACGGGATCCTCGCCGACACCGCTGACGCGGTCGTCTCGGTGCCCGAGGTGTTCAACTACTGGCTCCAGCCCGGTCGGATCGACGTGGGCTTCCTCGGCGCCGCGCAGATCGACCGCTACGGCAACATCAACACCACCGTCGTCGGCGGCGACTACGACGCCCCGACGGTCCGGCTGCCCGGCGCCGGTGGCGCCCCGGAGATCGCCGCCTCCTGCGGCGAGGTCGTGGTGATCGTCCGGCAGGACCTCCGGACGTTCACCGAACGGGTCGACTTCGTCACCTCGGTCGGGTACGGGACGGGCCCCGGCGACCGGGAACGACTCGGTCTGCGCGGCGGAGGCCCCCGAGTGGTGATCACCGACCTCGGCGTCCTCGCACCCGACCCGGTCACCTGCGAACTCACACTTACCCACCTGCACCCCGGCGTGACCCAGGACCAGGCGCGGGCGGCCACCGGCTGGGACCTCGCCGTCGCCCGGGGACTGGCCACCGGTACGCCGCCGACGGCACGCGAACTCGCGGTGCTGCGGGCGCTGGAGGCGACGAAGTCCGACGGGAGACGACAGTGACCACCCAGGACACCCAGGCGGACAGTGGTCTGGTGCTACCGCGGTACCGGCGCGACGATGTCGACGCCCACCCGCCCCTGCTCAGCCCCGGCTACCAGTCGACAGTGGCGCGGGCGCCGAGACACCCACTGGTCTACCTGCCGCAGCGGCTGACCGAGATCACCGGGCCGTTGCTGGGGGAGGGGCGGGTCGGTGCGCTCGACCACGACCTGACCCGCCAGCACGACGGCGAGCCGCAGGGACAGCGGATCATCGTGCACGGGCGGGTCCTCGACGGTGACGGCCGGCCGGTACCCCACACGCTTGTCGAGATCTGGCAGGCCAACGCCGCAGGTCGGTACCGCCACGCACGGGACACCTGGCCCGCGCCGCTCGACCCCCACTTCGAGGGGGTCGGCCGGGCGCTCACCGACGACCAGGGGCGCTACCGGTTCGTCACCGTGCAGCCCGGCGCCTACCCCTGGCGTAACCACGACAACGCCTGGCGGCCGGCGCACATCCACTTCTCCCTCTTCGGCCGGGCGTTCACCCAACGGCTGGTGACGCAGATGTACTTCCCTGGCGACCCGCTCTTCTTCCAGGACCCGGTCTTCAACTCGGTCCGCGACCAGGCCGCCCGGGCACGGATGATCGCCCGGTACGACCACGCCGCCACCACACCGGAGTGGGCGCTGGCGTACGAATTCGACATCGTGCTGCGCGGCCGGGAGAGCACTCCTTTCGAGGACGAGGACGACGATGAGTGAGCAGTTGGGCGTCATGCCCGCGCAGACCGTCGGGCCGTACCTGCACATCGGTCTGCACTGGCCCGACGGCCCGTACGTGGTGCCCGAGGGCACGCCGGGCGCGTTCTGGATCAGCGGTCGGATCGTCGACGGCACCGGGACGCCGGTGGTCGACGCGATGGTGGAGAGCTGGCAGGCCGACCCGGAGGGCCGGTTCGACCATCCGGACGACCCTCGGGGTGCCCGGCCGCCCGCGCTCGCGGGTTTTCGCGGATTCGGGCGGAGCGAGACCGACGGGCAGGGGTGCTACCGGCTGCTTACCGTCAAACCCGGTGCGCTGCCCGAGCCGGACGGCGGCACCGAAGCCCCCCACCTGACCCTGTCGGTCTTCGGGCGTGGGCTGCTGCACCGCCTCGTCACCCGGCTCTACTTTCCCGACGAGTCGACGGCGAACGCCGCCGACCCCGTGCTGCGCAGCGTCGACGCCGACCGCCGTGGCACCCTGCTGGCGAGTCCCGCCCCGGACGGGCTCCGGTTCGACATCCACCTTCAGGGCGACCATGAGACAGTCTTCTTCGCCCTCTGACGGCCTGCTCGGCGGCCTCTCCGGCACCCCGGACGTCGACGCGGAACTCAGCGACTCGGCAGTGCTCCAGGCGATGCTCGACGTGGAGGCCGCGCTCGCCCGCGCCGCGGCGGACGCCGGCGTCGTGCCCGTACCGGCGGCCGACGCGATCGCCGCGCAGTGCCGCGCCGAGCGGTACGACCCGGCGGCGCTGGGCCGGGCCGCCGACGCCACCGGCAACCCGGTCGTCCCGCTCGTGGGCGAGCTGACCGCCGCCGTGCCGGAGCACGCCCGGGCCTGGGTGCATTCCGGAGCGACAAGCCAGGATGTGCTGGACACCGCGCTGGTCCTGGTGGCGGTGCGGGCGCTCGGGCCGCTGCTGACTCACCTCGACGTCGCAGTGGAGGCCGCCGCCCGGCTGGCCGACGCGCACCGGGACACCGTGATGGTCGCCCGGACACTCGGGCAGCAGGCGGCACCCAGCACCTTCGGGCTCAAGGCCGCCGGCTGGTTGACCGGTCTGGCCCAGGCCCGGGACCGACTGCGTCAGGCCCGCGCCGCGCAGCCCGCGCAACTCGGCGGCGCGGTCGGCACCCTTGCCGCGTTCGGCCCGGCCGGCGCCGAGGTCACCGAACGGTTCGCGGCGCACCTGGGCCTCCCGCCGAGCCCGCTGCCCTGGCACACCCGCCGTCAACCCTGGCTCGATCTGGCCGCCGCCCTCGGTGGGCTCCTGGTGGCCACCGGCAAGATCGCGCTCGACGTCGGGTTGCTCGCCCAGAACGAGGTGGGTGAGGTCGCCGAGGGCGGCGCCGGACGAGGCGGCTCCTCGGCCATGCCGCACAAGCGCAACCCGGTGGACTCGATCCTCGTCACCGCCGCGGCGCGACGCGGTCCGGGTCTCGTCGCCACACTGTTCGCCACGGCGGTGCAGGAGCACGAGCGGGCCGCGGGCGGCTGGCACGCCGAGTGGGAGCCGCTGCTCGATCTGCTGCACGTGACCGGTGGCGCGACCGCCCGGTGCGCTCGGATGCTGGCCGGGCTCCAGGTCCGCCCGGAGCGGATGCGGGAGAACCTCGACGCGACCGGCGGGCTCCTGCTCGCCGAGGCGGTCGTCGCCCGACTGGCGCCCGCCGTCGGCCGCCGCGTCGCACACGATCTGGTGACCCGCGCCGCCGCCGCGCCCTCGTTCCGCGCCGCGCTGCTCGCCGACCCCGACGTCCGTGCCCACCTGTCCGACACGGAGTTGGCCGAGGCGCTCGACCCGTACCGCTGGCTCGGCTCGGCCGGCCGGTTCGTCGACAGTGCCCTGGCCGCCGTCCGGGGAGCGCGCGGATGACCACCCGGTTGCATCTCACCGTCGACGGCCCGGCCGCCGCGCCGGTGCTGCTGCTGGGCAGCTCCCTCGGCACCACCGCCGCCATGTGGGAACCCCAGCTGTCGGCGCTCGCCCAACGGTTCCGGGTCATCCGGTACGACCACCTGGGCCACGGGCGCTCGGCGGTGCCGCCCGGACCGTACACCCTGGACCTGCTGGGCCGGGAGCTGGTGCGGACGCTTGACGACCTCGACGTGCCGTGGGTCCACTACGCGGGCTTGTCCCTCGGGGGCATGGTGGGCATGTGGCTCGCCACCTACGCGCCCGACCGGGTGCGGCGGCTGGCGCTGCTCTGCACGTCGGCGTCGCTCGGCCCACCCGAGCAGTGGCGGGCACGAGCCGCGACGGTCCGGGCCGACGGCCTGCCGGCGGTCGCCGACGCGGTGGTGGCCCGCTGGTTCACCCCGACCTTCGCGGCGGCGCGGCCGGAGGTGGTCGCCCCCCACCGCGCCATGCTGACCACGACGTCGCCGGCCGGATACGCCGCCTGCTGCGAGGCGATAGCCGCGATGGACCTCCGACCCGACCTCGGCCGGGTCGCCGCGCCGACGCTTGTCATCGCCGGGGCGGACGACCCGGCCACCCCGGTGGAGCACGCCCGCGACATCGTCGGTCGCATCCCACGGGCCCGGCTGGCGGTGGTCGACGCGGCGGCGCACCTGGCCAACGTCGAACAACCCGAGCAGGTGTGCCGACTCCTGCTGGAACACTTCCACGAGGGACGTGGTGACGGATGAACGACAGCGAGCGGCACGACGCCGGCATGACGGTACGTCGACAGGTGCTGGGTGACGCGCACGTGGACCGGGCGATCGCCGGCACCGACGAGTTCACCGCCGACTTCCAGGACTTCATCACCCGCTACGCCTGGGGGGAGGTGTGGAACCGGCCGGGCCTCGACCGGCGGACCCGTAGTTGCGTCACCCTCGCCGTGCTCGCCACCCTGCGCCACGACGAGGAGTTGGCGATGCACGTCCGGGCCGCGCTGCGCAACGGGCTCAGCCCCGAGGAGGTGGCGGAGGTCCTGCTCCAGGTCGGCGTCTACGCTGGTGTACCGGCGGCGAACCGGGCGTTCACTGTGGCCCGGGAGACCCTGCGGCAGGAGGCCGGGTGAGCGCGAGCGAGGAGGCGACGAGGTCGCCGGAGTTCGTTCAGTCGCTGGAGCGCGGCCTTGCGGTGATCCGGGCGTTCGACGGCGACCATCCGCAGCTCACGCTCAGCGAGGTGGCCAGACGGACCGGGCTGACCCGGGCCGCGGCGCGCCGCTTCCTGCTCACTCTGGTCGAGCTGGGGTACGTGCACACCGACGGCCGGCTTTTCTCGCTGCGGGCCCGGATCCTCGAACTCGGCTACGCCTACCTGTCCAGCCTGAGCCTGCCCGAGGTCGCGCAGCGGCACATGGAGGCGCTTGTCGCGCAGGTTCACGAGTCCTGCTCGGTGTCGGTGCTCGACGGTGACGAGGTGGTTTACGTCGCCCGCGTGCCCACCAAGCGGATCATGACGGTGGGGATCAGCGTCGGCACCCGGTTCCCCGCGTACGCCACCTCGATGGGCCGGGTGCTGCTCGCCGCGCAGCCGGTCGAGTGGCTGGACGACTACCTCGCCGCCGCGCAGCTGCGACCGCTGACCCGGCGCACCGTCACCGACCCGGCCAAGCTGCGCGCCATCCTGACGAAGATCGCCGCCCAGGGGTACGCCATCGTGGACCAGGAGTTGGAGGAGGGGCTGCGTTCGGTGGCCGCGCCGATCCACGGCGAGAACGGGTCGGTGATCGCCGCGGTGAACGTCTCCGCGCACGCCAGCCGGGGGTCGTTCGAGATGATCCGTCGAGAGCTGCTCCCGCCGCTGCTGGCCGCCGCGAAGCGGATCGAGGAGGACATCCGGGGCGGCCTGAGCCGGACACCGACGGCCCACGGGCTCAGTTCAGCGTGAGGGCCGGGGCGCTGGCACCCGGGCCGGACGGCGTAGGCACCACTCGGCCACCGCAAGGTTGATCACCCAAGCACGGACAGGGTCTCCGGGTACGGCACCACCAGGCGCCCTCGTCAGTTGGGACGTGTTGGACCGCCGTCACCGCGTCGCCGTTTGCGTCTAGGTCCGACGATAGGATCGGCAAACGTCTATCGAATGCGTTCGCCGTCCCTTGCAGGAGGTGTCGTGCCGGACCTGATCGTGGCGCTCCAACGGCGGATTGACGTCAATGCTGTGCGTGCCGTCAATACCTACCAGCGAGAGGTGCCCGAGTACGCGTCACCGTCACCGGAGCAGCTCACGCACATGCTCGACTTCGCGCGTTTCATCCGCCTGGTGAGTCTGGAGCGCGTACGGGACGACACGCCGCTCGACGAGGATGACCTGGCGGCCATCGGCGACGTCGGCCGACGACGCGGCGAGGACCGGCTCTCGCTGGCGTCGCAGCGGCAGGCGCTCAGCACCCATACCGCACTGATGCTGCGCGATGTGGTGGAGACCGCTACTGCGGCCAACACCGAGGACGTGCTCCACATGGCCAACTGGCTCGGGCGGGAGGGCAACCGGGCCCGCGGTGCCTACCTGGACGGGTACGTTGTCGGCGTCGCACAGACCTGGTCGATGTCGGCTCAGGTCCAGATGCTCGCGCGATCGCTGCTGGCCGACGACGAACCACCGCCGACGGGCATCGCTCGGGCGGCCGGCGTACGTCTTGCGAGTCACTGGCTGGTGACTGTTGTTCGGTTCGACCCGCCGGGCCTGACCGCGCCGGCTCGGAAGCGCATCGTCGCTGCGGTGCTGGCGTCCTGGCGGATCCCGATGTCCTGGCTCGGGCCGGCGGAGTTGGTACTTGTCACGCCGGCATCGGTCGACGCGCCGGCGGGCACGTCGGCATGGCTTGTCGACGGTGGCGTATACGGTTCGGCGGCGGATCGCACCCTGGACCTGGTCCGCGGCGTCGCCATGGACTCCGGCCGTGAGTGCGCCGCCGGCGCTGCCCTCGGGCCCGTGGGCCAGCTGGCCGGTGTGCTGGAGCAGGCACGACAGATCAGCCGACTGACGTCGGCGGAGCGAATGCCCCAGCACCTCTACAGCGTCGCGGACAGGTTCGTCGAACTCGGAGCCGCCCGCTCGCCCCAGATGGACGGTTGGCTGCGGGAGCTCATCACCCGACTCGAAGCCGGCCCGGACCTGATCCGCACCCTCGACGCGTACTACCTGCACGACATGTCCCGACCGGCGACGGCACGGACGCTTGGTGTGCACACCCGCACGCTCGACTATCGCCTGCGACGCGTGGAGGAGTTGATCGGGCTGCGTCCGGCCTCGACCCGCGGCGTGCGGATCCTGACCGCCGCCGTCGCCTGGGCGTTCGCGGACCGGCTGCGGGAGGCGTGACGAGGCCGGGCGTAGCCGGTCGACCGCCGCTGGCACCGCGACGGTCGACCGGCTTGATCAGTGCGGCCTCCTCAGCAGGTGACCTGCACGATGGGCGACTGTGTCGTCATCGTCAGTGACGGTGGGTAGTAGCCGCCGGGAGCGGTGTACGTGTGGATGCCCTTGGTGACGTAGTAGTTCGGCACACTCTGGCAGATCGTGAAGGCGACACCTGTGTACGTCTTGTTGCCAGGACCGGAGTTCAGGCCTCCGACCGACACCAGGAAGAAGCCGCTGCCTGGGACGTACTGGTACAACTCGGCCTGAGCACCGATGTACGGGATTGGCGCGTCACACCACGAATCGGCCTTGCCGTCGATGCTGCCCGGGATGCCGTTGCCGCCGGTCGACGCATGTGGGTACTGGGCCCGTGCGGTGCAGGTGATCACATTCTCGGCGGCCGCCATGGCCGGCCCACGAGCGGTCGGCTTCCGGCTGAACGTGGGCGTCGTCGCTGCGGCCTGCTCCCCGGCCAGAGCCTGTGCCGCTGCGAGCACCGGCTGTGGGATCGTCCCGGCACCTGTCGCGGACTCTGCCGCACTGGCCGGAGTGGCAACGGTGGCCACGGAGACCGCCAGCAGTGCGGCGAGCCCGATGCCGAACACGCGACGTCTGAGCATCTTCCCCTCCTAGAAATCGTTCCCCGAATTTGCAGGGGAATCGGAAAACATGGTGAGGAAACTATTCAGCGAAAAGTGCGTCGGCGTCTTCGTGAACAATCGCAAACCTGCGCACCGACCGACCCCTGTCATTGTCATGCCGCGCAACGGGCCGCACCGACCCTGACCTGTCGGCACCCTGGCGAAGGGACGAGTCCCGGTATGCGG
Organism: Micromonospora sp. NPDC049044; assembly: GCF_040649215.1. NCBI lineage: Bacteria > Bacillati > Actinomycetota > Actinomycetes > Micromonosporales > Micromonosporaceae > Micromonospora > Micromonospora sp. NPDC049044. Next base: position 47,765 of record NZ_JBEZFA010000046.1, read on the forward strand.
TTGACCTGGTGTGGCAATTCGGTTGGCGGATCATGAGGGCGCTGTGGTGAACCACGACCTGGGTGGTGACGACACGATCTGGCTGGTCGTCGAGATCCTGGAACAGGCCGCGTTCGGGTAGCGCCCCCTCGACATCGGCGTCAGTGGCGTCGGTTCTGCGGCCCCGGCCGGTGGCGAAGACCCGCGCCCGGGCGGACAGCTTCGGCAGGACGTCGACGACCTGCTCGCCATCGGCCAGGAGCCGGTCGGGCGACGAGAGCCACACGACCAGCGTGGGCAGCCGAGGTGAGAGCGACAGCCCGGGTGCCTCGACCGAAGCCTGGCCGGGCCACGGTCGCAGGTCTATGAAACGAGTAGCCGACGAGAGTGCGCACGGGGGTCTACAGGCGTGCCCCCTCGCCGTGGAGAATGGGCGCATGCGGCGCTGGGGTGGCGGAGTTGCGCGTCTCCCTGTCATCTGCGGGATTACCGTGCTGGGCGGGGTCGCCACCAACGTGGTTGTCGACAACGGCAAGGTCGACTGGGTCGCCGCGATCGTCGCCCTTGCCGCGACGATCGGCGTCGCGCTGCTCGGCAGCCGCCAGCCGACCGCACTCGTCACCGCGGCGGATCTGCTGGCCGCCGCGGCCGAGCTCAACGCGGAGATGCGCCGACAGTGGCAGCGGGAGGCAAACCGCCTGGGGCTGGCCACACCGGACGCCATCCGGTTGCCGCTGGTCTACGAGACTGGACAACTCGTTGCACCGTCGTCGCAGATCAAAGGCCGGTCGAAGGCCTCGCTGCCGAGACCCCGCGACGTGACCCACATCGGGGAGTTGTACCGCGCGCTGCCCTCCGGCCGGCTGATCGTCCTCGGCGAGCCCGAGGCCGGCAAGAGCGCGGCCCTCACGATGCTCGCTTCACGTCAGGACGAGGGCAGCCGTTCCCTGGTGCCGTTCGCGCTCACCCGGTGGGATCCGTTCGACCAGACGCTCGACGAGTGGCTGGCGGGGGACCTCGCGGGGCAGTATCCGGACCTGGTCCAGCCGCAGGCCGCGCGGCTGCTCGTCGAGCGCGGGCATGTCGTACCGCTGCTGGACGGCCTCGACGAGATGCCCAGCGCGAATCGGACGAAGGCCGTCGAGACGCTCGAGCAGGAGGTCTGGGATCGGCCGTTCGTGCTGACGAGCGTCAGGGATGTCTACGCCGAGGTGGTAGCAGCGGCCGGCGCACCCATACCACGGGCGGCTGTCGTGACGCTGGGCACGGTCACGGGAGCGCTCGCCGGCCCGTACCTCGCGGCCGGCCGCTTCACCGACGCGACACGCTGGGAGGGCGTGGCACCGCTGCTGCAGACACCTCTGATGGTGTACCTCGCGCGCACTGTCTACGACGTCCCCGGCGGCGACCCGGGCGACCTGCTGCGACTCGACGGCCGTCGCGCGATCGAGGAGCATCTGCTGCGCTCCTACCTCGCCGCCGCCTATCGCGACGACGGCCCGCGGCCCGGATGGCTGCGCGGCAAGTACACAGCGAGGAAGGCGGACTCGTGGCTCGGCTACCTCGCGCGGCTTCTACACCGGACCGGGACGACGGACATCGCGTGGTGGCGGCTGGAGACGGTCACCGCGGTGGGCGTGCGGGCGTGGACCGCGGTGGCCGCGTTCGCCGTGACGGCAGGGGTGCTGCCCGTCCTGCTGCTCGGCGATCTGCTCGGTAGTGTCGGCTCCCTCCTCGTGCTGTGCGTCGGCGGCCTGCTCGGTGCCGCGGCCGGGCTCCAGACCATGAATCTGCGCTCGGGCGAGCCGTACGGCACGCCGCCCGGGCATCGACTGCGTGACCTCGGCGGAACCGCCCGCAGTTGGGGCGTGGGACTGTACATGCTCCTCGGCATCGGGTTCGGCATCGCGATAGTGACCACAATCGGGAAGCCGACGCCGCTCACGGAGCCCCAGCAGCGGCCACTCGCCCTGTACCCGCTGCTGGCGGTACTCATGGGCGGATGGGTCTTCGGGCTCGACGCGGTCCGGGACCGGCTCCGGCGGCCGGTCAGCGGACGGGGCAGCCGGACCGGCGTCGCCCGGCTCCTCGCCGCCGACCGCCGGGTCACCGTGGCCGACGCGCTCGTTGTCACGGCCATGACCGGAGTGTTGATCGGCGTCCTCGCCACGGGCCTTGCCGACATCGCACCCGGCGATCCACCGGTCGGCCCCGCCTTCGTGCGCGGATTCCTCGTCGGCGTCGGGTACGGCCTGACCTACGCCCTGTTCGGTCGGGCCTGGGGGCGATGGCTCATCTACGCCCGGCTGCCGCTACTTCTCGGTCGCCGCCAGCCGACCCGGATGCTCGCGTTCTGGCAGGACGCTCACCGTCGCGGCGTCCTGCGCCAGGCGGGAGCGGTCTACCAGTTCCGCCACGCCCACCTGCTCGACCACCTGGCGCAGCGCCGCTGACCGCAACCCCACCATCTGGTCCAATGATCGAAAGCGCTTCCGCTCGGGCCGCCGGGGCGACCTCTGGTCAGCTGTCGGCAACCGGTAAGCGATCGACGGGCGGCTCACGCAGTGTGGTCAGCGGTTGTTCGCCCATGTTGGCCGCCTACCACTGGAGGGGGTGGCACCCTGAGCACGTGGACGGGACAGCGAGCTGGGGGAAGCTGACATCGGGGTTACGGTGAGCGGCCTCTGATGCGTACCGCGTTGGTCGTAGTAGCCGCGCTGGCGGCGGCGGTGGTCGTGGACCTGATCTCTGGAATGCTGGTCCGCCGCGTGGCCCGTGGCCGTTACCAGTGGTTGCTGGAGCCGCTGCGGCATGCCTGCCGCCGTCCGGCGGCGATGGTCCTGCTGGTCGGGGTGCTGTACTACGCCCTGCCGTTGGGTCCGGCTGGTTGGCAGCGTCATCTGCGGCACGGCGTCCTGGTGGCACTGGTTCTGTCCGGGGCTTGGTTGGTGATCAGGGCGTTGCACGTCGCCGAGGCGGCCGCGTTCAGTCGGCTGCCGGGTGACGCGGTAGCCAGCCGGCGGGTCCGGCGGGCTCGGACCCAGATCCGCCCCGTGCGGCGGCTCACCGTCGCCGTGGTCACGATCGTCGCGATCGGCCTGATCCTCATCACCTTTCGGCCGGTACGTCTCTTCGGCGTCTCCGTGTTGACGTCGGCGGGAGTGGTCGGCGCGTTGATCGGTCTGTCGGCCCGTACCGCGCTCGGCAATGCGTTCGCCGGTGTGCAGGTCGCTTTCGCTGATGGTCTGCACGTCGGCGACGTGCTGGTGGTGGACGGTGAATGGGGCCGGGTCGAGGAGGTGAAGCTGACCAATGTGGTGATCCGGCTCTGGGACGAGCGGATGCTCATCCTGCCGACGACGTACTTCACCGAGCGGCCGTTCCAGAACTGGACCCGGAACGAGTCCCGGGTGGTCGGCAAGATCCAGATCCATGTCGACCACACCGCCGACCTGGACGACCTGCGCCGGGAAGCGCGACGGCTGGTCGAGTCGTCACCGCTGTGGGATCGCGGCCAGTGGGTGCTCCAGATGGTCGACGCCACCCCGCAGACGGTGGTCGTCCAGGTGCAGGCCTCGGCCGCCGACGGCGCGAGTGCCTGGGACCTGCGCTGCGACCTGCGCGAGGGACTCGTCGCCTACCTGCGCGACAATCATCCGCAGTGGCTGCCCCGCACCCGCAGTCAGTATCAGCAGTGAACGCGCGAGTCCGGGCCGCCTGCGTCTTCTCGACCAACTCGACGGTGTCGGATCCTCGAATCCCTCGGCCCGGGGGTGGCCTAGGTGCCGATCCGGCGGGGCTGGAGCTGTCCCGACCCTGGCCCGGTCAGCTGCCAGAACTCCTGCGGCAATTGGTCGACGAAGTCCCCGTACTCCTTTGCGCTGACAGCCTCACGGAGGGTATCCAGTACGGCTCGCGCTCCGTCGGTGGCCACCTGGCGATCCACCCCTGCCCGAGACTGCACCCGTTCGAGGAATTCGGTGAGCCCGAACCGTTCCGGATCTTCGGTGGGCCTGGCAACCTGGCCTCGTAGTTCCTCGGGGAGTTGGACGGCGAGGTCCCTTGCCTGGCCACCAGTGATCCGTTTTGCCATGATCTCGAGCGTGGCGCGGGCGATCGGTTCGGCCTGCTCCGGCGGAACCTCGGGTCGTGCTGCCACAGACTCAATGAACTCGCTGTAGTTCACCTCGGATCCCCCCTCGAACGCGGACGGCGGAGAGTACCCGCCCCGGCTCAGGTGAAACGGTGGTGCGCCGCCCTCAGCGTGGTGGGGGAGGGTGATGGGTGATCCGATGGGCCACCCGCAGCTGGTACAGGCCGGCGCTGGTGATGGCGTAGAAGATGGGCAGGAGGAGAAAGATGGCCAGGCCGACCAGCGGCGCCAGCAGGTAGCCGATCAATCCCGCGAGGACGTACAGGACGACCCCGGCGATGGCCCGGACCCGCTCGACCGGAAAGAAGCCGTCCTTGGCCTGGTCCTTCAGCAGGTCGGGGTTCCGGGCCAGGTAGTGGTAGAACGCCAGCCACGTCGCGCACAGCAACGCGCCGATGAGCGCGTAGAAGGCGATGGCCACGCGCTGGTCGGTGTTGTTGTGTTCCTGCAGCGCGTGCGACACGACGATTGTCGGAAACGGCAGCAGCGCCGTGCTGAACAGTACGAGGAGGTTCATCCAGTGCAGGCCGCGATCGACCTGCTGAATGCGGTTGAACGCCGCCTTGTGGTTGAGCCAGACGACGGCCACGTACGAGTAGGACGCGAGATAGGCGACGTACGATGGCCACTGGGCCAGCAAGCCGGACAGGAGGCGTCCAGGCGGTACGTCCGGCACCCGGAGGTCCAGAACCAGCAGCGTGATGATGATGGCGAAGATCGCATCGCTGAACGCCACGGCACGGCTGGTGTCCGACCGGCTGCCCAGGTTCGTCTCCGGTCCGCTCACCGAGTGCGCCTTCCCAGGGTCGTCTGCGGCAAACAGTTGGGCAGTTCGGCTGCGAATGCGCGGTGCCCGCAGGTCGCTACCTCCGGATACGCCGTATCCGGCCACCGGGCGGACCGCGGTGGCCGGATGCGGGCGGTGGTCAACGTTTGAGGACGACCCTTCTCGCAGCGGCCCTGCTTGCTTTTGGACCCGGGTCGGATCGATCTCCCCGCGTTCGATGCGCTGCAGGCGATCCCTGTCCCGTTGCTCAGCACGACGTCACGGGGCCGATCACCAGCACCGGTACGGCCAGCCAAGCGACGAGGTCGTCGGGCGCACACCTGCCGTACGCCCGTACACCGTGCGCCAGTCGCCGGAGGCCAGCCGGCTCTTGGGCACCGGGCTGACTGTCGCTTCGGGCCAGTCTCACAGCCGCTGCTCGGCGGGAGCGGCAGCCTTTTGGGCGGCGGAACGGCCGCCGCCACGGGCTCAGGACCGGTCTGATGCGGCACAGTCAGCGCCGGTGCGGAGAAGGCCCCGCTCCGCGGGTGTGCTGCCTGTGGCGGCGGGTAACACAGCCAACCCACCGCTACCCGGGAAAGGTTGACATGACCCTCGCCAGCGAAGCGATCGAGATGCCGTCCGGCCAGACCATGCCCGTGCTCGGTCAGGGGACCTGGTACCTCGGCGAGCACTCCACGAGGCGGCGGGACGAGCTCGCCGCCTTGCGCACCGGACTCGACCTGGGCATGACCATGATCGACACTGCGGAGATGTACGGTGACGGCGCTTCCGAGGAACTCGTTGGCGAGGCGATCGTCGGACGACGCGCCGACGTCTTTCTGGTCGACAAGGTGCTGCCGTCCAACGCCAGCCGACGGGGAACCGTAGAGGCCTGCCGCCGCAGCCTCCAACGACTCGGCGTCGACCACATCGACCTCTACCTGCTGCACTGGCGCGGCACGCATCCACTCGCGGAGACGATCGAGGCGTTCACCGAACTCGTTGACGCTGGCGACATCGGGCAGTGGGGTGTGAGCAACTTCGACCTCTCGGACATGACCGATCTTCTCGATGCGGGCGGAAGCGCCTGCGCGACGAATCAGATCCTGTACAACCTCACGCGCCGCGGTCCCGAGTACGACCTCCTGCCGTGGCTACGCGAGCACCACATTCCGGTAATGGCGTACTCGCCGATCGAGCAGGGGCGGCTGCTCGGCCACCCCCAGGTCGAGGAGGTCGCCGCCCGGCACGGGGCCACTGCCGCTCAGGTCGCGCTGGCCTGGCTGCTGCGCCAGGAGACGGTCGCGGCCATCCCTCGATCGTCCAGGCCAGAACACACCCGGGAGAACGCGGAAGCGCGCGACGTGCAGCTGGCCGAGGAGGACGTGGCGGCACTCGACACGGCGTTCCCTCCGCCGTCCGGCCCGCAACCGCTGGAGATGTTGTAGGGCCGGAGGCCGTTCCGGTCACCTACCGCTGTGGGGCTGCCCGTCCTGCTCGTCTCGCCAGCCGCCTGGCTCGGGATGGTAGCCGTACGCGGCAGCCCGGACCGCCTCCTCGTTCTCCAACCCGGAGCCGATCGCGCCACCCACGGTGGCCAGCGAGCTGGTGATCCAGGCGAGCGTCAGGTAGTCGGTGAGGTTCACCGGTCGCTGCAAGGTCTGTTCCAGCACGGATGTGTCGATCAGCAATGCCCCGACGAGCACCGTTCCAGCGAACAGCACCACGTAGGACAGCGCCGTGGCCAGCGTGAGGGTGAGGATCGTACCCAGGTTGAAAAGCCGTGCCAGCTCGGCCGGTGTCTCGCGGGTTGGTCTCTCCCACAGGTCGTGCGCGACGATCAGCCAGGCCACCAACGCCGTCAACCCAAGCAGCATGATCACGGTGAGCCGGAATCCGCCGAGCGCATCACCCATCTGCCAGATGGTGTCCGTGGTGAGCGCAAATGCGGCAGCGCCGAACGCACCGACCAGCAACTTGGACAGCCCCAGCAGAGCGCGGCCAGGGCGGTTGGCCCGGACCATGCCGGTCAACAGCCGCACCCGGCCGATCAGCCCCGAGGCGACGTAGCGCCGCTCGCCGGTGTCGGCCTCGCCGACCACTCGGCGGACGGCGGGAATCCGACGTGTCATCTCGGCCGGTGGCACCCGCTGGTCGGAGGCGTCGGTCAGCAGTCGGCTTACCAGATCCGGAACGGCCGCGCGGGCTGCTCGCAGCTGGTGTAGGCCCAGCGCGGGCAGGGACACCACCGCGACGTGGCGCCGGGCGGAGGTCTGCGCGACCAGCGGCACCCGCTCGGCGTGCAGCGGCAGGTCGGTCAGGCAGATGGCGATGTCCCACTGGTCGCCACTGCGTCGTCGAGCGACATCGTCGAGCAGTGCCTCAACTCCACCGTCCCGGCGCGGTGCTACCTCCCCCCAGCCTTCCCGGACGGTCCACCGCACATCCGCGCCCAGGCGCTCGGCGAGCCGTCCGGCCAACTCGGCGCTGAGCCGCGCGACCACCCGGGCGGGCTGGTCCGGCGGGGTCGCCACCAGCCCGACGACGATCTCCGGGCGCTGCTGTTCGCTGTGGGTCATCGGTGCACCTCACCGGTAGCCGGGCTCGGTCGCGGACGGCGAACACACCGGGGGGCGTCACGCGCCGTCGTGGCAGCTCCCGTGCCGACTGAGATGGTGGTAGAGCCAGGCCGCCGAGCGGACCGCCCCGAGCAGCCGTACAGCGCCACCGCGACGCCCTCGTCGAACCGAGCGCCCCGCCCACGCAGCCTAAAAGACCATCCCGATGGGTGCAGCGGATTCAGAGGAAGGCGCTCCCGTGGCTCGCACTGGTGCACGAGGCAGGTGCCGAGGCGAGTCCCGAGCAGGCAGACATGTCAATGTCATCCCATCGCCACGTGTCGATGAGATCCAAAAGCTGCTTCCAACTGTCTCGAACGCGGCCAGAGGACAGCAGGCGAATGCGTAGGTTGAGGTCCCGGCTTGCGGCGATGGCATTACTGGCGCTCTCAGTTTTCTCCAGCCCGCTCTCTCAGGACGCGACGCAGGCTGGTGACATATTCCAGAATGTCGACGTAGTGCTGAAGCCGGTGGTCAAGCAGCCACCTCTGTTGCGAGCGCCGCCAAGCCTGCTTTACTCGGCGATTTTGGAGCCAGTTGTTCACCGACACGGTTACGATGGACGCCACGAGGTCGTTGACGACCGCGGGTAGCCATGCCATCGATTGAGTCGCGGACGCGCCTGCCGATTCGAGCATTCCCATGCCTTGGTCTGGGGTTACCAGGGGCAGGTTGCCATCGTCGATGGCGGTCGCGTTACCGGTGCTTGGGGTTCTAGCACCGTTGTACCCATCTGCCGCGACGCGACCGGACGCCGGTCGGGCCTGACCGCCGACCGGCCGGGCGCCGCTATCGGTGCGGCCCGTGCAGGGTTACGGCCGGCTTGGGCGTGGTCGTCACCTCAGAGGAGCAGAGCCACAGCGGTCAGCACGAGCCCGATCGCGGCCATCACGATTCCGGTGAGCCGATATTCCGAGGTCCTTGCCGGGTCGTATTTGACCAGGCCAAAGTGACCGACCAGGCGGGCCATTCCAATAGGTCGCCACGCCAGCAATGCGCCCGCCACCACGGAAAACACTCCTGCAATCAGCATGATGGTCATCGTCGGATGATAGCGCGGCTCAGGCGAAAGTCAGTGCGAGCAGGAGTGCCCGAGGCGACACTCGTCCGCCTCTCGCCACTGTGGAGCGGGAGGTCAGCGGCGTCGGCGACGGTGCCGGCTCACAGCCCCGGCCACAACCATCGCCACCGCCACCACGGCGGCCACTGCCAGCACGATTGACGCTCCAGCCAGTCCCATAACGGGATGGTACGTCGGCGCGTGGCCGCTGTCTCGTCCGACGCCGACGCGGTTGTCTCCAAGGACACGTCGGTGCTGGCCCTCGTGGATGACCCCGCAGGCCGGGTGGCAGCCGCAGCCTCCTATGTCGCACGCCTCGGCTTCGCCACCCATCTCCCGCTGAGTACGACCACAAACACGACAGCAGCAAGCATCCAGGCGAGCCAGGAAGGACCGTCAGGACGCACCACGGTCCATGCAACGATCAAGGACCCGATCATGGCCACCGCCAGAGCTACCAGATAACCGACACCGGCAGCGCTGGCTGGAATGGACAGGCGAGTTCCCCGGGTTTTAGCCGCGATGCGGCTACAGAGGTTGAAAGGCTGACGGTCGTCGGCGTGTCTGCGTGATCTGCGTCGATGGTTTCGGTAGGCCGGAGGCATGAGGTATCCGGCTGGTG
>NZ_JBEZFA010000047.1:0-56921 GCF_040649215.1 Micromonospora sp. NPDC049044
GAGAAGGGTGTTGATGTCTGTCGTCACAAACGGATCATCAACACCCTTCGCTGCGTCCGCAGCCCCGCCCTGACTTAGGACTTACTCGTCTAGGGGATGTCGCGGCTCCCGGGCTCGGACTGGCCCGGGACCAGCAACGCCACCAGCTCGACGTGCTGGGTCATCGGGAACAGGTCGAACCCGCGCAGCGCCGCCAGCCGCCAACCCAGCTCGGTGAAGGTGCGGACGTCCCGGGCGAACGCCGCCGGGTCGCAGGCCACGTACGCGACAGCTCGCGGGCCGGCGGCGACGACGTCCCGCACCACCTGGGCGCCCGCGCCGGCGCGCGGCGGGTCGAGCACCACCACGTCGACCGGGCCGGTGATCCGTCGGCGGGTCAGCGCGGTCTCCACCCGGGCGGCGACCACCTCGATCTGGGGCAGGTCAGCCAGGTTGGCGCGGGCCGCGTCCACCCCGTCCCGGCTCGATTCGACAAGGGTGATCCGGGCGTCGCCGACCCGGCTGGCGAGGGCCGCGGCGAACAGCCCGGCGCCGCCGTAGAGGTCCCAGGCGGTCTCCCCCGGGCGGGGGTCGAGCAGGTCCAGCACCGCCGCACCGAGGGTGTCCGCCGCGGCCGGGTGCACCTGCCAGAACCCGGACGCGGGCAGCGTCCAGTCCCGGCCGGCGGCCACCTCGCGGACCTCGGCCGGGCCGCTCACCGGGGTGGGCACCCCGTCGCGGATCTCCGTGACGGTCACGTCCCCGCCGGTGCTGGCGACGGTCTCCACCGCCTCGGCGGCCGGCCAGCGCTCGGTGAGCACCGGCAGTTGCTGGATGTCCGGGTGGGCGATCCGGCAGCGGTCGATCGGCACGACCTCGTGCGAGCGGTGCTTGAGCAGGCCGGCCCGGTTCGCGGCGTCCACCGCGTAGCGCACCCGGGAACGCCAGCCGAGCAGCCCGCCGGGCAGCGCCTCGACCCGGACGCCGAGCTTGTCCAGCTCGGCGTCGGTGAGCCCACCCAGGCGGATCAACTGTTCGCGTACCACGGCGGTCTTCCAGGCCAGTTGCGCCTGCGGGGCGACGTGCTGCAGGTCGCAGCCGCCGCACGCACCCGGCTTCGCGTACGGGCAGGGCGGCTCGACCCGGTCCGGCGAGGCGTCCAGCACTGTCACCGCGTCGGCCCGGACGAACCCCCGGTGCACCTCGGTGACCTCGGCGACCACCCGTTCGCCGGGCAGCGCGTGCCGGACGAAGACCACCTGCCCGTCCACCCGTGCCACGCAGTGCCCGCCGGGGGCGACCGTGTCGACTGTCAGTTCGACCCGTTCCGCCTCGGCCAGACCCCGCTCGGGCACCGACAGCACCGACGACGAAGACGAAGACGACGACACGGACGACGAAGACGACGGCACCGACGGCGAGGACGACGACGGTGTGGGGGTCGCGGGCCGGCGCCCGCCGGGCTCAGTCACGGCCGGTCCCGGCCGGGCCGCCGTCGGTCGGTCGACTCTCCGGCGCCGGGGCGGAGGCGACCGGCAGACCCTCCGGCGGCAGGGCGCCTCGCGGCCCGCGCGCCGGGGTCCGGGACAACGTCGCGTCCAGCCGGTCCAGGTTCTTGCTCGCCGTCGAGGCGAGCTGCCACGGCACGCTCACCACCATCACCCCCGGTTCGAAGAGCAGCCGGCCCTTGAGGCGCAGGGCGCTCTGGTTGTGCAGCAGGTTCTCCCACCAGCGGCCCACCACGTACTCCGGGATGAAGACGGTGACCACGTCCCGGGGCGACTTACGGCGGGTGGACGCCACGAAGTCCAGGATCGGCCGGGTGATCTCCCGGTACGGTGAGTCGATCACCGTGAGCGGAATGGCCATCTCCCGCCGCTCCCAGTCGGCCTGCAGGTCCCTGGTGTCCTGGTCGTCAACGTTGACGGTCACCGCGGTGAGCGTGTCCGGCCGGGTGGCGCGGGCGTAGGCGATGGCCCGCAGCGTCGGCTGGTGCAGTTTGCTGACCAGCACGATCGCGTGGTTGCGGGCGGGCAGCACGGCCCGGCCCTCGTCCGGTGGGGTCAGCTCGGCCGCCACCCGGTCGTAGTGTCGGCGGATGGCGAGCATCAGCAGGTAGATCACCGCCATCGCGGCGATCGCGATCCAGGCGCCGAGCAGGAACTTGGTGATCAGCACGATCACCAGCACCGTGCCGGTCAGGCCCGCGCCGAACGTGTTGATGGCCCGGGAGCGGTGCATCCGGTGCCGCGCCTCCGGGTCCCGCTCGGTCCGCAGGCGCCGGTTCCAGTGCCGGATCATGCCGGCCTGGGAGACCGTGAACGAGACGAAGACCCCGACGATGTAGAGCTGGATGAGCCGGGTCACCTCGGCCTGGAAGCCGACGATCAGCACGATCGCGAACAGGGCCAGGAAGGTGATCCCGTTGGAGAAGGCCAGCCGGTCGCCCCGGGTGTGGAACTGGCGGGGCAGGTAGCGGTCCTGGGCGAGGATCGAGCCGAGCACCGGGAAGCCGTTGAACGCGGTGTTCGCGGCCAGGAAGAGGATGAGCGCGGTCATCCCGGCCACCACGTAGAGCAGGATCGAGCCGGAGCCGAAGACGGTCTCGCCGAGCTGGGTGGTGACCGTCTTCTGCACGTAGCCGTCGGGGCCGGCGACGATCTGGAGCCCCGGGTCCTCGACGAACTGCAGGTGGGTCAGCCGGGCCAGCCAGATGATCCCGACCAGCATGCTCACCGAGATGGCGCCGAGCAGCAGCAGGGTGGTGGCGGCGTTGCGGCTCTTCGGGGCCTTGAACGCCGGCACGCCGTTGGAGATCGCCTCGACGCCGGTGAGCGCTGCGGCGCCCGAGCTGAACGTGCGCAGCAGCAGGAAGACCAGCGCGAACCCGGTCACACTGTGCTCGGCCTGAATGACCAGGTCGGCGCTCGGCGCCCGCAGGTCGTCGCCGAGCACGAAGACCCGGAACAGCCCGGTGAGCAGCATCCCGCCCATCACGATGACGAAGCCGTAGGTGGGGATGGCGAACGCGGTGCCGGACTCCCGCAGGCCGCGCAGGTTGACAGCGGTCAACAGGACGACCGCGAGCACCGCGATCATGACCTTGTGGGTGGCCACGAACGGCACCACCGAGCCGAGGTTGGCCACCCCGGACGAGACCGACACCGCCACCGTGAGCACGTAGTCGACGAGCAGCGCGCTCGCCACCCCGACCCCGAACTTTGGACCCAGGTTGACAGTGGCCACCTCGTAGTCGCCGCCGCCGGAGGGGTAGGCGTACACGTTCTGCCGGTAGCTCGCGACCACGGTGAGCATCACCACGACCACCGCGAGGGCGATCCACGGGGAGAAGAAGTACGCCGAGGTGCCGGCGATGCTCAAGGTCAGCAGGATCTCGTCGGGCGCGTACGCGACGCTGGACAGGGCGTCGGACGCGAACACGGGCAGCGCGATGCGCTTCGGCAGGAGGGTGTGCTGGAGTCGGTCGGACCGGAACGGCCGACCGAGGAGAAGCCGCTTCAGCAGCGAGGTGGGACTGGCCACGAACGCCAAGAGTACGACCACCACAGTGGGAGCGCGGGGGTGGGCGAGCGTGGCCGCCGGACACGACGGGGTACGGTCGATCCCCGCTTCGCGCCGGGACGTGGCAGGCTCGCACTCGTCAGGCCACCGGCAGCCGCAGTGGTACGCACCTTGGGAGGGACAGCGTGCACGTCGTGATCATGGGGTGTGGCCGGGTCGGGTCGACCCTCGCCCACAGCCTGGAATCCCGGGGGCACTCGGTAGCGGTGATCGATCAGGACGCCGACGCCTTCCGCAGACTCGGCCCCGACTTCGCCGGCATCACGGTGACCGGGGCCGGCTTCGACGGTGAGGTGCTGCGCCAGGCCGGCATCGAACGCGCGGACGCCTTCGCGGCGGTCTCGAGCGGCGACAACTCCAACATCATCTCGGCCCGGCTGGCCCGCGAGACGTTCGGCGTGTCCCGGGTCGCCGCCCGCATCTACGACCAGCGCCGGGCGCAGGTCTACGAGCGGCTGGGCATCCCCACCGTGGCCACCGTGCGCTGGACGGCCGACCGGATGCTGCGGCATCTGGTGCCGGAGGGCAACGTGGAGATCTTCCGCGACCCGACGAGCACCGTGTCGATCGTCGAGGTGCCGGTGCACAAGGACTGGATCGGTCGCCCGGTACGCGCGCTTGAGGAGGCCGTCGGCGCGCGGGTGGCCTATCTGATCCGCTTCGGTATCGGCACGCTGGCCACCGGCTCTACCGTCGTGCAGGAGGGTGACCAGGTGTTCATGCTGGTCAGCGATGACATCGTGGCGACTGTCACGTCGGTGGCGGCGACGCCGCCGGAAGGGGGGCACTGAGCCATGCGGGTCGCCATCGCGGGCGCGGGCAACGTGGGCCGATCGATCGCCCAGGAGCTGATCGAGAACGGCCACCAGGTGATGCTCATCGAACGTCAACCCAAGATGCTGCGCCCGGACCGGGTGCCGGCCGCCGAGTGGGTGCTCGCCGACGCGTGCGAGCTGACCAGCCTGGAGGAGGCGAACGTCGCCGGGTGCGACGTGGTGGTCGCGGCGACCGGCGACGACAAGACCAACCTGGTGCTGTCGCTGCTCGCCAAGACCGAGTTCGCGGTGCCCCGGGTGGTCGCCCGGGTCAACCGGGCCGAGAACGAGTGGCTGTTCACCGAGCAGTGGGGCGTGGACGTCGCGGTGAGCAAGCCGCGGGTGATGGCCGCACTTGTCGAGGAGGCGGTCACCGTCGGCGACCTGGTCCGGCTGATGACCTTCCGGCAGGGCGAGGCGAACCTGGTCGAGATCACCCTGCCACCGACCGCGCCCTATGTCGGTGAGCCGATCCACGCCGTGCCGCTGCCCCGCGACTCCGCGCTGGTGGCGATTCTGCGCGGCAAGCGGGTCCTGGTGCCCAGCCCGGACGATCCGATCGAGGCCGGCGACGAGTTGATCTTCGTCTGCACCGCCGAGGTGGAGGACCAGGTCCGCGCGGTGATCCTCGGGCCGGACAGCGTCGAGCGGACCCGCGGTTCACGCTGAGCGGGCGGCCTGGGTCGCCGGGCCCTCGCTCAGGCGCCGGGCAGCGGGGTCGGCTGCGGCTCCCGGGTGACCCGGCGCACCGTCCAGACCGTGATCAGCAGCAGCAGCGCGTACGGCGGGTAGCCCAGCGCCAGCCGGGCCACGCCCAGCGCGGTGTCCTGGTGGGCCAGGTAGAGCCCGGCCTGCACGCCCACCTTGGCCAGCCACACCACGCCCCAGAGCACGGTCAGTTGGGTGAAGGTCCGCACCAACTTCGGGTCGTTGCGCCATTCCGAGCGGCCCTTGGCGACCAGCACCGACCAGATCCAGCCCACCAGCGGCTGCCGGATGACCGCCGAGAGCAGCAGAGCGATGCCGTACCCGATGCCGTAGAGGATGCCGGGCAGGTAGAAGTCGCGCTCGTTGCCGGTGCGCCAGGCGATGGCGGCGCCGATGCCCACGCCGAACAGGCCGTTCACCGCGTGCCGGATCGGCCGGCGCTGGGCCAGCCGCAACCCGGCGATCAGCAGCGCCACCGCGACCGAGGCGATCACCGCCGGTCGCAGCTCGCCGATGACGTTCGCGAGCACGAAGACGACCACCGGGATGCTGGACTCGACCAACCCCCGCCAGCCGCCGAGCTGATCGGCCATCTGCTCGGCGATCGTCGGCAGCGGCTCCTCGTCCGGCGGGCCGGTCTCCGGCTGTGCCGCCCGGTGCTGTCCCGTCGTCATCGCCGGCCTTCCGTCCGCAGCGCCGTCACTTCGGCGAGTCCAGCTCGTAGTAGGGGTTGTAGATGACCTTGCGGTCGTCGCGCATCGCCACCCGGCCCCGCGCGGTCAGATGCCGACCCGGCTCGATCCCGGCGATGTGCCGTCGACCCAACCAGACGAGCGTGACCACGTCGCTGCCGTCGTACAGGTCCGCTTCCAGGGTGGGCAGGTTGGTGCGCGGCGTGTAGACCACGGTGCGCAGCCGACCGGCGACCGAGACCAGTTGGCCCCGCGAGCACTGCTGGGCGGGGATCCCGCCGCACTGGGCGCTCTCCCGACGCAGCTCCTGCGCGTCGATCTCGGCCTCGCTGGCGGTGAACCGCTGCAGGATGCGCCGCAGCGACACCCGGCCCTCGTCGGTCGTCATGACCTCCGTGTCACCCTCTCCACGCTTGCCGTTCCCGGGCGGCCCCGGCTGCGCCGGAACCGTGCCGCCAGCGTACGCCGACGGAACTGGTTCCGGCGGGCCGGTGCGCGCGGGTCAGACCTGGCGCGGCTCGGCGGCGGCGTCGCCCGCCGTGGCCTCGGCCTGGTCGGAGACCTCCCGGGGCAGCCGCAGCGGCAGCGGCTCGCGGACCGGCTTCGCCTCCTGGCCGCGGTCGACCACCAGGCCGTCCAGGCACTCGACGAGCGGCCCGGCCGCGGCCGGGTCGATGGCCACCGGCCCCTGGAACACGCCGCGGACCATCCAGCGCGGCCCGTCGACACCGACGAACCGCAGATTCGTCGGGCCGTCCGGGGTGGGCACCTGGGCGTGCAGCTCCGGGCCGTACTCGCCGTCGACCTCCTGCGCGCTCGCCCCATCGCGGAGCAGCGACTGGTGGATCTCCTCGCGCACCTCGGCCCAGATCCCCTCGGACCGGGGGGCGGCGAAGACACCCAGCTGCAGCGCGTTGTCGCCACACACCAGCACGACCTGCTGGATCACGCCCTGCGGGTCGGCCTGCACCCGCACCTCGACCTCGTCGATCGCCGGGATGTGCAGGCTGCCCAGATCGAGCCGCGGCACGTCGGCGTAGCTCTCGGAGATGTCGTACGGACCGCGCACCAGCGTCGGCGCCACATCGCCCTGGTCCGGGACCTCGACGGCTCGCTCGTCACGGGTGTGCCGTTCGGCATCGGCCCGCTTTCGGGAGAAGATCACTGCGCCCGCCCTCCGCTGTTCACACTCACCCTGCCACCTCTTCCGTCTGCCCGCGGCCCGGCTCGTCTGGCCGCGACTCGGCCCGGTCCTGGCCCGCCGGAGACGGCACCAGCCCGGCGTGACCACCTGTGGACCCGTGCCCGCCGGTCCCGCGCCGGGACGCGGACAGCTCGACCACCGGCTCGAACCTCGCCCGCGCGACCCGCTGGACCACGAGCTGTGCGATCCGGTCGCCGCGGGAGATCTTCGCCGGTGTGTCCCGATCATGGTTGATCAGGTTGACCAGGATCTCACCCCGGTAGCCGGCGTCGACCGTACCGGGCGCGTTGAGCACCGTCACGCCGAGCCTGGCCGCCAGACCGGACCGGGGATGGACCAGGCCCACGTACCCCTCCGGCAGCGCGATGGCCACGCCGGTGGGCACCAGGGCACGACCGCCGGGCGGCAGCTCCACGTCCGCGGCCGCCACCAGGTCGGCCCCGGCGTCGCCGGGATGGGCGTACGTGGGCAACGGCAGCTCGGTGTCGAGCAGCTGCACGGGCACGGGTACGACTTCGGTCACGGGTCCCCTCTTCCGTCCGGTTCGCGGGCTGACCCTGCCATCCTGCCGGTTCGCCGAGCCGTCGTGCGCCGTACCCTCGCAGGAGTGAGCATGTCGCCCTCTCCGTCCGCCGACCAGCCGCCGGTCGACGCCCACCCGGCGTACGCCGAACGGCTGGACCTGCCCTGGTGGCTGTGGCTGGCCGGGCTGGTGGCCGCCGCGCTGCTGGCCGTCGAGATCTGGATGGGCGCCGCCGGCGTCCGCGCCTGGCTGCCGTTCGCCGTCCTGCTCCCGCTCACCGCCCTCGGGTTGTGGTGGCTGGGCCGGATCCGGATCGGGGTCGTCGACTCCGAGCTGCGGGTCGACGACGCCCGCCTGCCGGTCCGCTTCGTGGCCGACGTGGTCCCGCTGGACGCCGCCGGTCGCCGTGAGGTGCTGGGCGTCGGCGCTGACCCGCTCGCCTTCGTCGTGCAGCGGCCGTGGATCGGCGGGGCCGTGCAGGTGGTGCTCGACGATCCGGCCGATCCGACGCCGTTCTGGGTGGTGAGCACGCGGCATCCGGTCGAGCTGGCCGAGGCGGTGCTGACCGCGCGGGACGCGCTTGCGGTTTCCGGACCGGCGGCCGACGAGCCCCGCTGATCCGACGCCCCGGCCCGCTCAGGTGCCGGTCGACGGGCCTGGCAGGGCCTGCGGGGGCGCGGGCCGGGCAATGCCCCGCCGACGCAGGTCCCCCTGAAGCTGTTCGGCCATCTGCTGGGTGGCCCGCCGGTTGAGGAAGCTGGCCACCGCGGCGCCGGTCAGGAGCGGCCCGAGCGTGGTGAGGTTGCGACCGAAACGCCGCAGCAGCATGTCCCGCAGCTCCTTGCGGGCGGCGGTGCCGAGCACCGCGCCCACCCCCACCCCGGGCACCATCGGATTGACCCCGCGTTGGGTGGCCCAGGAGTGCACCAGGGCGACGGCCCGTTGGCTGCCCCCGTCCGGTAGCGCGACACCGTGCAGCTCGTGCAGCTCACCGACGAGCTTCAGCTCCACCGCCACCACGGCGACGGTCTCGGCGGCGAGCAGTACCGGCGCGGAGAGCAGGGTCGGGGCGACCGTCCACTCGACGGCGGCGACTCCGCCACCGGCCGCGCCGATCGCGGCGGTGGTCCGCGACGCGTTGCGGACCAGCCGGTCGGCCAGGGCGGCGTCGTCCAGGCCGGGGAAGTGCTGGCGCAGGGTGTCCAGGCTTCGCACCGGAACGTGCGGGGCGATGTCCGCGACCGCGTCGACCATCCAGCGCACCGCGGCACGGGGCTTGAACAGGTCGGACACGCCCCGGGCACGCGCCTGCCCGACCATGCGGGTCAGCAGTTGACGGCGGCGGGCCGGCGCGATGTCGTCAGCGGTCAACGCCGCGACGGTGGCGCCGAGGTCGTCGGTGCCGCCGTCGGTGGCGCCGACGTTGCCGGAGCCACCGTTGGCGGCACCGGGGTTGTCAGTGCCGCCGTCGGTGGTGCCGCCTCGATCGCTCATCGGACCTCCCGGTGCTGTGGGTACCCGCTACGAGTCAAGCAGGTACCCACCACGGCCGCATGCCTACACCGGCAGCGGCGGCCCCGTTCAGGAGGCCGCCGCTGGTGTCGTGGTTCTCAGACGCACTCGCGGCAGATCAACTCGCCGTTACGCTCGACCGCCAGCTGGCTACGGTGGTGGACCAGGAAGCAGCGGGCGCACCGGAACTCGTCCTGCTGCATCGGAAGCACCTTGACCGTGAGCTCCTCGTCGGCCAGATCGGCACCGGGCAGCTCGAAGCTCTCGGCCACCTCGGCCTCGTCGACGTCCACCGCGCCCGACTGTGAGTCGACGCGCCGTGCCTTGAGCTCTTCCAGGCTGTCCTCGCCGAGGTCGACCTCGTCGCGACGCGGGGCGTCGTAGTCGGTGGCCATCGGTTTCACTCTCCCATATCGATGTTGTCGCTTCCGGTTGTAACGCCGGACGACGCTGTTTCGGTTCCGCTGGCCGGCCACCACTTGTGTCGGGCACCCGACCCGAGGACCGAACGGGTCGAGCTCGCTGGGGCGACTCCCCTGCGAGCGCGGAACCTTACCCCCCCTTGGGCGAGGCATGTATACCGCCCTTGCGGCTGAGATGTACGCCCCCGCACGCGAAGTTGTTCCCAATGTGATTCAGGCGACACGAAGATAGGGGTATTAGTACCCGGTCCGCGGTCGGCGCGCCGGCATGTCGGGCTGTTTCCACGCGACGGCCGGACAACCGTTAACCTCAGCGGCGTATTCGACGGCCGGCGGCTCGAGCGATCGATCATGGCCGTCACCACCCACTTGAAGTCCGGGGAGTGCCCTGATGAGTTTTGCGCGCGTGCGAGCACTCGTCGTCGTCGGCCTGCTGGCGGTCATCGCCCTGGTCTTCGTCGTCTTGGCCGTGGTCCGCGACACCCAGGGCAACGCGGGCACCGCGGCGGGTTGCCCGGAGGGCTGGCCGCTTGCGGATCTGACCCTGCGCGAGCGCAAGGACGTCAAGATCAACGTATTCAACGCCACGGACCGGCCCGGTCTCGCCCACACCGTGAGCGACGAGTTCCGCAACCGCCAGTTCCAGGTCACCAAGACCGGCGACGAGAAGAAGCAGGTCGACGACGTCGCGGTGCTGCGCTACGGCCCGAAGGGCGTCGGTTCCGCACACCTGCTCCAGGCGTACTTCCTCAACAACGCCGTGCCGGGCTACGACCCGAAGCGCGCCGACGACACCGTGGACGTGGTGCTGGGCAACAACTTCCAGCAGCTCGCCACCACCACCGAGGTCAACCAGTCGCTCGGCGACTCGGGTCCGCCGGAGGCTCCCAAGGGCTCGTGCCCGTCCCCGGCCGCCAAGTGATGGCGTAACCACGCCACCCGCCGTCCGGTCGACCGCTCAGGGTCCGCCGGCGGCGTCCAGCTCGGCGAGCCGGTCATGCAGCTGCGGAAACAGCGCGGGCGGGGCCGCGACCACCAGGTCCGGTCCCGGCGCCCGACCGGCCAGGCCGGCGACCCGCACCCCCGCCTCGGCGGCCACCAGCCCACCCGCCGCCAGGTCCCAGGCCGCGAGGCCCTTCTCGAAGTACGCGTCGAGCCGGCCCTCCGCGACCAGGCACAGGTCCAGCGCGGCGGCGCCCAGCCGGCGGATGTCCCGGACGTGTGCGATCAGCCCGGCCACCACCTGGGCCTGGTGCGCCCGACGACGGGCGTCGTAGCCGAAGCCGGTGCCGACCAGCGCCTGCCCCAGGTCCACCTCGGCGGAGCAGCGCAGCCGGACGCCGTCGCGCCAGGCGCCACCCCCGGCCGTCGCCGTCCACTCCTCGCCGGTGCTCACGTTGCGCACCACGCCGGCGACCACCACCCCGTCCACCTCGGCGGCGAGCGACACCGCGCTGTACGGCAGCCCGTAGAGGTAGTTGACGGTGCCGTCGATCGGGTCGACGATCCACCGCACCCCGCCCGGCGCGACCGGCCCGGTGTCCCCGGTGCCGTACTCCTCGCCGAGCACCGCGTCGTCCGGCCGCGTCCGCTTCAGCGCGTCGAGCACCTGCCGTTCGACCGCCCGGTCGGCGGCGGTGACCACGTCGGTGACAGTGCTCTTGGTCGCGGCCACGGACACCCCCTCGACCCGCATCCGGTACGCGGTGGCCGCCGCGTCCCGCGCCACGTCGAGCGCGATCGCCAAAAGATCCCGAGGTGACGGTGCCGAACCCTGCATCCCAACGTCCCCTTCCCGCACGAGCGGGGTGTTCCGGGCCACCCGCGGGTATCATCCTTACAAAGTCCAGATCAGCGCCGAATCAGCGGTCCCACAGTCGTCACGCAGTGCGGCGCAGGATGATCGCCGCAGACGGCGTTACAATTCACCCCTGCCCACGCGCCACGGACCGCCGAACACCGGCCGGCCCGGGACGCGAGGGTCCCTCAACCACATCGCCCGGCCCGGTTGCCCCACGCTGTGCCGGACGACCCGGCCGTGCCCGCTCTTCGCCTCCGGAAGGTCATTCGTGACAGAACCCCGCCAGACCGGCGCCGACGTTCGCTCGCTCACCGACACCCTGATCGCCCACGCGCAGAGCGCCGGTGGTCAGCTGACGTCGGCCCAGCTCGCGCGCACCGTCGAGTCCGCCGAGGTGACTCCGGCCCAGGCCAAGAAGATTCTGCGGGCGCTCTCCGAGGCGGGAGTGACCGTAGTGGTGGACGGCTCGGCGAGCACCCGCCGCCGGGTCGCCGCGGCCCGGTCCACCACGCCGGCGTCCCGGGCCACCACCGCCAAGACCACCAAGAAGGCCGCCGCGCCGGCCCCCAAGCAGGCGCCGGCCGCCGACGACGCGCCGTCGACGCCGGCACCGCGCAAGGTGGCCGCCCGCAAGGCCACCGGCAGCTCCGCCGAGGCCGCCGCGACGGCTCCGGCGAAGGCGGCCAAGTCGACCCGGCCCACCAAGACGACGGTGGCCGCCGCCGGCGCCAAGCCGACGAAGGCCGCCGGCAAGGCCAAGGGCGAGGGCGCCGACGGCGAGATCGACCCGGAGGAGCTAGCCGCCGCGATCGAGGACGTGGTGGTCGAGGAGCCGGCCGAGCTGGCCCAGGCCGCCGAGACCGACGCCGCCGCCTCGGCGACCGACAACGACTTCGAGTGGGACGACGAGGAGTCCGAGGCGCTCAAGCAGGCCCGGCGGGACGCCGAGCTGACCGCCTCGGCCGACTCGGTCCGCGCGTACCTGAAGCAGATCGGCAAGGTTCCGCTGCTCAACGCCGAGCAGGAGGTGGAGCTGGCCAAGCGGATCGAGGCCGGGCTCTACGCCGCCGAGCGGCTGCGCGCCGCCGACGAGGGCGAGGAGAAGCTCGTCCGGGACATGGTCCGTGACCTGGGCTGGATCTCCCGCGACGGCGAGCGGGCCAAGAACCACCTCCTGGAGGCGAACCTCCGACTGGTGGTGTCGCTGGCCAAGCGGTACACGGGTCGTGGAATGGCCTTCCTCGACCTGATCCAGGAGGGCAACCTCGGCCTGATCCGCGCGGTGGAGAAGTTCGACTACACCAAGGGCTACAAGTTCTCCACGTACGCCACCTGGTGGATCCGGCAGGCGATCACCCGCGCGATGGCCGACCAGGCCCGCACCATCCGCATCCCGGTGCACATGGTCGAGGTCATCAACAAGCTCGGCCGCATCCAGCGCGAGCTGCTCCAGGATCTGGGTCGCGAGCCCACTCCGGAGGAGCTGGCCAAGGAGATGGACATCACACCCGAGAAGGTGCTGGAGATCCAGCAGTACGCTCGGGAGCCCATCTCGCTGGACCAGACCATCGGTGACGAGGGCGACAGCCAGCTCGGTGACTTCATCGAGGATTCCGAGGCAGTGGTCGCTGTCGACGCGGTCTCGTTCTCGCTCCTGCAGGACCAGCTCCAGCAGGTGTTGCAGACGCTTTCCGAGCGTGAGGCGGGTGTGGTGCGCCTGCGCTTCGGCCTGACCGACGGTCAGCCGCGGACGCTCGACGAGATCGGCCAGGTCTACGGGGTGACCCGGGAGCGGATCCGGCAGATCGAGTCCAAGACGATGTCCAAGCTGCGTCACCCGTCCCGGTCGCAGGTCCTCCGGGATTACCTGGACTGAGCCGGTTTCGTCAACTGGACGTGTCGTTTTGATCACCTGGTGTGCAACACCAGATGGTGATCGTCCGGATGCACGAATGTGATCGTTGACGTGGCACCCTGGGTTCACGGCACACTGTCCCTGCCATGTGTGACCTCGGTCCCCCGCGGGCACACAGGGAAGGCAGTGCCCGGCAAGGGTGTTGCACGATAGGTGAGCAACGACCGAAGAGATTGTTCATCGGTGACGACCAGAGGAGGAAGGCGATGAACTCGACCCTCACGCCGCCGCCCGAGACGGTGGTTCCCCCAGCCGCCGATGAACGGTGCGACCGCTGCAATGCTGCCGGCAAGCTCCGGATCACTCTGGCGGGTGGGAGCGAGCTGGTGTTCTGCGGGCACCACGCGAACAAGTACGCGGAGGATCTCGTGAAGATCACCGAGCGGTTCGCAACGGAGCCCGATTTCAGCTGGCGTGGCGCCGATCTGATGGCGAACTAGATCCGCTAACCGACATAGCCGGCCGGAGGCACCCCGAGGGTGTCTCCGGTCGGCTTTTTCCTGCCCAGTTTCCGGACGCCCGGCGCCCCACGCCCCACGCCCCACGCCCCACGCCCCACGCCCCACGCCCCACGCCCCACGCCCCACGCCCCACGCCCCACGCCCCACGCCAAGATCGTGCTCGATCCTGGTTCCAGTGGCATCCCACGACGCCGAGGCCACTACATCCCTGATGTTGCGCGATCTTGAGGCCGGGATGCCGCAGCGGGAGCGTCCGGGCACCCCGGGCAGGCGGTCCTCGGAGCGGCCCAGGGCCTGCCCAGGTGATCCACTCGGTTTCACGGGAAGCCGGGGCTTCCGTCCGGCTCGAACACCGCGTCTTCAAGAAAGCCGAGTGGATCAACAGCGAGCACGGGACACGGCCACAACAAGGTTCAGGCAGCCCGCCAGCTCGACGCCCAGCCAGCCACGCCCGCCCGCCAGCCCGGCCCAGCCACACCGTCCGCCAGCCCGGCGCCCAGCCAGCCACACCCGCCCGCCAGCCCGGCGCCCAACCAGCCCAGCGCCCAACCAGCCACACCCGCCCGCCAGCCTGGCGCCCAACCAGCCCGGAGCCCCAGCCAGCCAGCCCGGCGGGCGGCGCGCCGGGGCGGTCCGGTCTAGAGGGTCTGGACGGTGGCGATGCGTTCCTCGAGCTGCTCGATGGTCGCCTGGGCACTCGGCGGGCCACCGCAGAGCCGGCGCAGCTCGGCATGGATCTTGCCGTGCGGCTGGCCGGTGCGGTGGTGTCGTGCGGCCACCAGAGCGTTCAGTTGGCGCCGGAGCGCCACGCGACGCTGGGCGGCGCTCATGGGTGCCGGGGGCGCTGCCGTGGGCGCAGCGGCCGGCTGAGCGGCCGCGTCGGCGGTGCGGCGGCGTTGGGCGGCGAGTTGGGCGGCCTGTCGCTTGGTGAGCAGCAGGGAGACCTGGTCGGCGGTGAGCAGGCCGGGCAGGCCGAGGTATTCCTCCTCCTCGGGGGTGCCGGCCTGGGCGGCGGTGCCGAACGACGCCCCGTCGAAGATCACCTGGTCCAGCTCGGCGGTGGCCGACAGTGCGGCGAACCGCTTCTCCAGTTCGCCGCTGGCCTGGTCGCCGCGCTGGGCCCGTTCCAGCAGGTCGTCGTCGAAGCCGTCGGCTTCCTTGGGCTTGCCGAGCACGTGGTCCCGCTCGGTCTCCATCTCGCTGGCCAGGCCGAGCAGGTGCGGCACGCTGGGCAGGAAGACCGAGGCGGTCTCCCCGGGCCGGCGGGCCCGGACGAACCGGCCGATCGCCTGGGCGAAGTAGAGCGGGGTGCTGGCGCTTGTGGCGTAGACCCCGACCGCGAGCCGGGGGATGTCCACCCCCTCGGACACCATCCGCACCGCGACCAGCCAGCGCTGGTCTGACGCCGCGAACGTCGCGATCCGGGCGGACGCGCCCTGGTCGTCGGAGAGCACCACGGCGGCCTTCTCGCCGGTCACCTGCTCGATCAACTTGGCGTACGAGCGGGCGGTCTGCTGGTCGGTGGCGATGATCAGACCGCCGGCGTCGGGCATCCCGGCGGTACGCAGCACTGTGAGTCGGGCGTCGGCAGCCCGCAGCACCTGTGGCATCCAGTCTCCGGCCGGGTCCAGGGCGGTACGCCAGGCCTGCGCCACCAGATCCTGCGTCATGGGCTCACCGAGGCGGGCGGCCAGCTCCTCCCCCGCGTTGGTCCGCCACCGGGTCTCCCCCGAGTACGCCAGGAAGAGCACCGGTCGGACCACGCCGTCGCGCAGCGCGTCGGCGTATCCGTACACGGAGTCGGCGCGCGAGCGCAGCAGCCCGTCGCCGCCCCGCTCGTAGCTGACGAACGGGATCGGGTTGTCGTCGGAGCGGAACGGGGTCCCGGTGAGCATCAGCCGGCGTACGGCGGGTTCGAAGGCGTTCTTCACGCCGTCGCCCCAGGACCGGGAGTCGCCCGCGTGGTGGATCTCGTCGAGGATGACCAGGGTGCGCCGGGTCATGGTGCGCCGGCGGTGCACCTGCGGGGCCATCCCCACCTGCGCGTAGGTGACGACCGCGCCGTGGAAGTCGGCCGCGGAGTGCAGGTCGGCGTTGCGGAAGGCGGCGTCCAGTTGGATGCCCACCCGGGCCGCGGCGTCGGACCACTGGTTCTTCAGGTGCTCGGTCGGGGCGACCACGGTGACCGCCTCGATGGTGCCGTCGGCGAGCAGCTCGGCCGCGATCCGCAGGGCGAAGGTGGTCTTTCCGGCACCTGGCGTGGCGACTGCGGTGAAGTCGTCGGTACGCCGACGCAGGTACTCCACCAGGGCCTTGCGCTGCCAGGCGCGTAGTGCCGGGAACGTCTCGAGCACCGGCGTCCGGGCTGCCACGCGAAGCTCCTCTCCGACCGCACTATCGCGGACCCCGGGCGAGGGCCACGAGTCCCGCCGCCCATGAAAACGCCTCCGCGCAGTAACTGCCGCGAAGGCCGACTCAGCATAACCAGCGCCGGCCCCACGGCCCAGGCGACGCCCCGCCTGTCACATCTGTCACCCCCCGATGAGGGGTGTCACCACTCGGGGTCACCGGTGCGCGGCGGGCGCAGCGTCGCCACCGGCGCCGACCAGCGTCGACGCAGTGCGATCAGGCGTAGCCCGAAGGCCAGGACGGCGGCGGCGGTGAGCGGCGCGGGTCCGGCCTGCCCGCTGACGTAGAGCAGCGCCACCGTGACCGACCCGGCCAGCGCGGCCAGCGCGTAGATCTCCCGGCGCAGCACGACCGGGATCTCGGCGGTGAGCAGGTCGCGGGCGAGCCCGCCGCCGATCGCGGTGAGCATGCCGATGAGGCAGGCGCCGACGGCCGGCACCCCGGCGTCGAGCGCCTTGAGCGTGCCGGTGACGGTGAACAGCGCGAGGCCCGCCGCGTCCAGCACCAGCACGGTGCTGCGCAGTCGGGCCAGTTGTGGGTGCAGCCAGAAGACGGCAAGCGCGGTGGTCGCGGCGGTGGCAACGTACCGCCAGTCGGCGAAGGCCAGCGGCGGGACCTCGTCGATGACCAGGTCCCGGAAGATCCCACCGCCGAGGGCGGCCACGAAGCCGACGAACGCGACGCCGAACAGGTCCAGCCGTTTGGCCACCGCCGCCGACGCGCCGGAGGCGGCGAACACCGCGACGCCGGTCAGGTCGGCGAGGAGCAGGGCGGTGGAGGTGGTCACCGCCGCAGGCTACGTCGCCGGCCGGGACGCCGGCCGAAATTCACTCGCGGTACGAGTCGTAGATCTCCTTGCACTTGGGGCAGACCGGCGAACCCGGCTTGGCCGCCTTGGTGACCGGGAACGTCTCGCCACAGAGCGCGACGACGAAGGTGCCCATGACGGCACTCTCGGCAATCTTCTCCTTGCGGACGTAGTGGAACATCTCGGGACCGGTGTCGGCGTCCTTCAGCTCGGGACGCTCGAGAACCTCTGTGCTCACGTCTGCACCTCCAACCGACAAGTTTGGCAGGTCATCACGGCCGGGTCCACCTGAGGCCAACCGGAGCCCGACCCCGTACGGTGCCAACGTGACTGACTTTCGCATCAGCTACGGCACCGAGGTCGCCGAAGCCCTGCGCGACGGCCGGCCCGTCGTCGCACTGGAGAGCACCATCGTCTCGCACGGGCTGCCCCGGCCGGAGAACCTGCGGGTGGCCAGGGAGATCGAGCAGGCCGTACGGGACGCCGGGGCCGTTCCGGCGACGATCGGAATGATCGCCGGCGAGTTGGTGGTGGGCCTCGACGACGCGCAGCTGACCCGCCTCGCCACCGTCGACGGAGTGACGAAACTCTCGGTCCGCGACCTCGCGGTAGCAGCGGCGACCGGCGTGGACGGCGCCACCACCGTTGCCGCGACAAGCGCCGTGGCCGCCGCGGCCGGGATCGGGGTGTTCGCCACCGGCGGGTTGGGCGGGGTGCACCGCGAGGCCGCGCACACCTTCGACGAGTCGGCCGACCTGGTCACCCTGGCCCAGACCCCGATCGTGGTGGTCTGCGCGGGGGTCAAGTCGATCCTCGACGTCGGCGCGACGCTTGAGCGGCTGGAAACCCTCGGGGTCGCCGTGGTCGG
Source organism: Micromonospora sp. NPDC049044 (assembly GCF_040649215.1). Taxonomy (NCBI): domain Bacteria; kingdom Bacillati; phylum Actinomycetota; class Actinomycetes; order Micromonosporales; family Micromonosporaceae; genus Micromonospora; species Micromonospora sp. NPDC049044. The sequence continues at coordinate 17,700 of NZ_JBEZFA010000047.1, forward strand.
CTACCGCACCCGCCGGTTCCCCGGCTTCTACCGCACCGACGCCGGCTTCGATCTGGACTGGTCGGTGGACTCGGCGGAGCAGGTCGCCGACGTGATCGCCGCCCGGGACGCGCACGCGCTGCACACCGGCGGGCTGCTCGTCGCCAACCCGTTGCCGGTCGACGAACAGCTCGACCCGGAGCTGCACGACCGGACGCTCGCCGACGGTCTGGCCCTGCTGGAGCGCGACGGGATCACCGGAAAGGCAGTCACCCCGTACCTGCTGGCGCACTTCCACTCGGCCACCGAGGGCGCGAGCCTGGCGGTGAACGTCCGGATCATCCTGCGCAACGCCGACCTGGCCGCGCGGATCGCGGTCGCCGCGGCGGCCCGCAGCACCACCACCCCGAAGTGACCCGACCGGCCCGGGTGGTCGTGGTCGGGGACGTGATCACCGATGTGGTCGCCGTGCTGTCCGGGCCGCTCGCGGCCGGCTCGGACACGGCGGCCGAGATCAGCATCGGCGGCGGCGGTCAGGCGGCCAACACCGCCGCCTGGGTCGCCGCGCAGCGGGTGGACGTCACGCTCGTCGGCGCCGTCGGCGCCGACGACGCCGGGCGGGACCGGGTGGCCGAACTGGAGCGGGCCGGCGTCGACTGCGCCATCGAGCGGGTCGAGGACGTGCCGACCGGCACGGTGATCGTGTTGGCTACCGACGGCGAGCGCACCATGGTCAGCCAGCGGGGCGCGAACGTGCGGTTGAGCGTCGGGCACGTCGAGCGGGCCCTCGCGGCGGTGCCCGACGCCGGGCATCTGCACCTGTCCGCGTACACCCTCCTGGACGCCGGGTCGCGCGACGCCGGGCTGCGGGCGTTGGCCGCCGCCCGCGAGCGCGGGCTCAGCACGAGCGTCGACGCGGCCTCCGCGGCGCCGCTGCGGCGGGTGGGCGCGGCGGCGTTCCTGAGTTGGGTACGCGATGTCGACCTGCTGTTGGTGAACGCGGACGAGGCCACGGTGCTGGCCGGCGGGCTGGACCCGGCGGCGCAGGGGCGGGCGTTGTCGGCGACGGCCTGGCGGGTGGTGGTGAAGCGCGGCGCGGCCGGCGCGGTCTGGGTCGACCGCGGCGCGGCGGTCTGGGTGGCGCCGGCCCGACGGGTGGCGGTGCGGGACGTCACGGGTGCGGGCGACGCCTTCGCGGCCGGCCTGCTCACCGCCTGGCTCGCGGGTGCCACCCCGACCGCGGCGCTGAACCGCGCCACCGACCTGGGCGCGCTTGCCGTCTCCACGGTCGGCGCACGGCCACAGCCGTAACGGCCGGCGCACGGCCACAGCCGTGGGCGTCGAACCCTGGCCCGTTCGCGGGTCAGGGTTCGGCGTCGATGACCTTGTGCGGGCGCTCCTCGGCGGTGAGGCTCATCGGCGGGGTGTCGTCCTGCCGGCGGGGGTGGAACCGGTTGGCCAGCCGGTGCTCTTCCTTGGGCGGGCGGTCGTTGGCCAGCAGCACGGCCAGCCAGGGGATGAGCACCATGCCGAGGCCGCACAGCGGCAGCCACAGCCAGAGCAGTGGGACGTTCGCACTGACCAGGATTGCGCCGACGATGATGCAGAGCACCCGGATGCCCATCATCAGGACATAACGGCGCTGGCGACTGTTGAGCTGATCGTCCTGGCTGCGCGAGGCGTCGGTGATCAGAATCGGCTGGTAGGCCTGCCGCTTCACCATGGACCTCCTCGAGGGGATTACGCCTCATCCTGTCACCGCTGGACCGTGATCAGCGAAATTCAACTCATCCCGGTGCGTGTTACGCCCGTGGTACGCTCCGCGACGTGGGCAGCAGGTTCAGCTTCACCGACGAGGCGTTGGCCAACCTGAGGGTCTACGACGTCACGCCCGGGGAAGTCTGGGAGGCGCTGCACAGCGCCCGCCGGGTCATCCGCCACCTGGGCGACGACGTCATGGTGGTGTACGCCGCCGCCCGTCGGGGCCGCCGGCTGGCGGTGCTGCTCGCCGAGGCCGATGGCACCGACAACGACTGGGACATCCTCTCCGCCCGCGAGTTGAGCGACGTCGAGTCCAAGCGCTACGACGAGGCCGTGCGGAGATCTCGGGAGACGAGGAGGCCGTGACGATGCACCGTGACGACGCGACCAAGCAGTTCCACAACGGCGGCGACCGGATCGCCGAGTTGATCGACGAGCGCCCGGCGGTGGATCTCCCCACCCCCGACACCGACGTGCCGATGGTGAGCCGGTCGGTCCGGCTGCCGCTGGAGACCTATGAGCGGGTGCGGGCCGCCGCCGACGCCCGGGGCATCGGGGTCACCACGCTGATGCGCCAGTGGATCGAGGCCGGCCTGGCCGACCTGGACGACTCGGCGACCGTCTCGCTCGCCGATGTCCGCCGCGCGCTTGCCGCGCTGGCCCATCCCACCGCCGCCTGAGCGTCAACCCCGCGCAGCCTTGGCCGCCGCCTTCAGCTGCTGCTTGTACTCCCGTACCCGACGCAGCGAGTCGACGTCGCTGACGTCGGCCACCGACCGGTACGCGCCCGGGTCGCCGTAGTCTCCGGCCGCCTTCCGCCAGTCCTGCGGGGTCACCCCGAAGCGCTTGCCGAGCAGGGCCACGAAGATCTGCGCCTTCTGCCTGCCGAAACCGGGCAGCGCGGAGACCCGGCGCAGCAGCTCCGGCCCGTCGGCGACATCCGACCAGAGCAGCGCCGCGTCACCGTCGTAGCGCTCCACAAGCACCTGGCAGACCTCCTGCACCCGGGCCGCCATCGCCTTCGGGAACCGGTGCAGCGCGGGCGGCTGGGCGAAGAGCGCGACCAGCTCCTGCGGGTCGTACCCGGCCAACTCCGCCGCGTCCAGGTCATGGCCGAGCCGCTGCGCCAGCACGTACGGCGAGGAGAAGGCCTTCTCCATCGGCACTTGTTGGTCGAGGACCATGCCGAGCAGCAGCGCCAGCGGGCTGCGCTCCAGCAGCCGATTGGCCTCCGGGTCGATGGGCAGCACGAGCGTCATGCGGACCATCCTGCCCGGCGTACCGATCCGGGCGGACACCGACGCTCCGATCGTTTCGACAGGTGGTGCCCGTCTGCCAAGCTCGACGCCATGCTGTCGACCGCCCCGCCCGGGTCCCCGTACCATCGGCTCGGCCGCACCGACCGGCACCGCTGGTGGCGGCCCCTGGTCGCCACCCTCGCGCTGGCCGCCTCGGCGTTGGTGGTCGTCTGCCTGCTGTTCGGCGTCGCCGCCGCCGTGGCCGAGCTCACCGACCGCCCCTTCGACGCCGACGGGCTGCCGACCTTCGGCCCGATTCCGGACGCCGCGCTACTGCTCGCCTCGCTGGCGCTGCTGCTCCCACTGCTGCTCGGCGCCGCCTGGCTCATCCAGCGCCGACCCGCCGGCACGCTCTCCTCGGTGCTCGGCCGGCTGCGGTGGGGCTGGCTCGGCCGCTGCCTACTGGTCGCCACCCCGCTGGTCGTCGTCATGCTGTTCGGCGCGGACCTCCTGCTCGGTCTGACCGACGACAGTTCGATGTTCGACCCGGCAGAGATGTGGGTGGGTTGGCCGGAGTTCGCCGCCGGGCTGCTGATGGTCGTCCTGCTGGTGCCCTTCCAGGCCGCAGCGGAGGAGTACGCCTTCCGGGGCTGGTTGTTGCAGGCCGTCGGCGCGCACCTGCGCTCGCCGTGGCCCGCGATCGCCCTCCAGGCGGTGCTCTTCGCCGCCGCCCACGGCTGGGGCACCGGCTGGGGTTTCCTGGATCTGACCTTCATGGGCGTGTTGTTCGGCTGGTTGACGGTGCGAACCGGCGGGCTCGAGGCCGCCATCGCGCTGCACGTGGTGAACAACCTGACCGGCTTCGCGCTGGCGGCGGCGTTCGGCGGGCTGGCGGCCGACGAGACGATGGCCGACGCCCCGTGGCAGCTCGTCCTCGTCGACGTGCTGATCCTGTCGGCGTACGCCCTGGTCATCGACCGGCTGGCCGCGCGTCGTGGGCTGGCGACCGTCGTACCGCCAGCTCTGGTCGCGGCGGTGCCCGGCGGGCCGGTTGCCCCGAGCGGCGTGGAGCTGCGGCCACCGGGCGTCGGAGTCGAATCTCGCGGGTGATGATGGCTTCCGCAGTGCCGGCAGGCAGGATGTCGGGGTGGACGAACACGACATGCTGCTCTCCCCCGCCGGCGTCGACGCGCTGCGGACCGCGCTGATCCGGACCGGGTTCACCAGCCACGGCATCGCCGAGCGGCTCGGCGCGCAGGCGACCGCCGCGGTGGCCCGCAACGACTACCGGGCCGCGCTGCGCGCCACCGAGGACGGCGACCCGCTCGGCACGCTGATCCGGGTGTTCATCTGCGACCAGACCGAACCGGAGGCCGCGGTGGCGGCCGCGCTGACGCCACTGAGCCTGGCGGAGGCCCTCGCCGGCGGGCTGGTCGAGCGGCACGGCGACGGCCTCCGTGCCGGTGTCGACCTGGAGCCGTACGGCGAGGACTGGTGGGTGCTCGCCGACCTCTCGACGAGTGCCCGCCCGGGTCGTCCGTTGCACGCCGAGCACGTGCTCGGCATCGGCGGGGCCACCCAGACCCTGATCGGCGCGACCATGCGCCGGCCGGTCGACACCGCACTGGACCTGGGTACCGGCTCCGGCGTGCAGGCCCTGCACCTGGCCACCCACGCCCGGTCGGTGACCGCCACCGACCTCTCCGAGCGGGCGCTGCGCTTCGCCGCGACCACCGCCGCCCTCAACGGCCAGGACTGGGAGCTGCTCCGCGGTGACCTGGTCGCCCCGGTGGCCGGCCGGCGGTTCGATCTGGTGGTGAGCAACCCGCCGTTCGTGGTCGGGCCGGGCACCACCACGCACGTCTACCGCGACTCCGGCCGCGGCGGTGACGCGATCGGCGCCGAGCTGGCCGCCGCCGCCGCGGGCCTGCTCACCGAGGGCGGCACCATGCAGTACCTGGCGAACTGGGTGCACGTCGCCGGTGAGGAGTGGGACGAGCGGGTGGCCGGCTGGTTCGCCGGGACCGGCCTGGACGCCTGGGTCATCCAGCGTGAGGTGGCCGACCCGATGGCGTACGTCGACCTGTGGCTCACCGACGTCGGCGAGACCGCCGACCCGCAACGGATGGCCGCCTGGCTGGACTGGTTCGACGCGCACAAGGTGGAGGGGATCGGCTTCGGCATCGTCTCGCTGCGCCGGGGCGGGCACGCCGACCCGGTGGTCCGGGTGGAGGACCTGCGCCAGCGGGTGCAGCCACCGCTGGGCGACCAGATCGCCGCCTGGTTCGACCGCCGGGACTTTCTCCGGGTACGCGACACCGAAGCGCTGCTCGCTGAGCGCTACCGGGCCGCCGAGGGCCTCCAGCTGCGGCAGGAGGCAACAATGGGTGACGAGGGCTGGGCGGTGGACCGGCAGGTCCTGGCGCTGCCGCACGGCCTGCGCTGGACCGAGGAGATCGACCCGCTGGTGCTGGCGCTGGTCGGTGGCGCCGACGGTCGACTGCCGCTGCGTGACCAGCTGGCCCTGCTCGCCGCCGCGCACGACGTCGAGCCCGACGAGATGGCCGAGGCCGCCGCCCCGATCGTGGCGCACCTGGTCGAGCGCGGTTTCATCGAGCCGGTGACCGAGTGATGGGGGCGGCGGGCGCAGCGGCGGCAGCCTCCGCGGCAGTGGGCGCCTCCGTGGCGGTGGTTGGCTGATGCGGGCGGTGGTGCAGACCGTGGGGCGGGCCGGCGTGACAGTGGTCGGCGCGATCGAGAACGGCCTGCTGGTGCTGCTCGGGGTGACCCACACGGACACCGCGCTGACCGCCCAGACGATGGCCCGCAAGGTGCACGAGCTGCGCATCCTGGACGGCGAGAGGTCCGCAGCCGACACCGGCGCGCCGATCCTGGTGGTCAGCCAGTTCACCCTCTACGGCGACGCCCGCAAGGGACGCCGTCCAAGCTGGACGGCAGCCGCCCCGGCAGCGGTCGCCGAGCCATTGGTGACAGCAGTGGTCGAGGCGCTACGAGGACGAGGAGCCACTGTCGAAACAGGCCGCTTCCGCGCCCACATGCTCGTGGAAAGCGTCAACATAGGCCCCCAAACCCTCCTCCTAGACCTCTAACCCCCGCCCCGTCCCCCTCTCCCCCGCCCAACGCCCCGTCCCCGCCCAACACTCCGTTGATCATGAAGTTATTGCCACGACACGCCGATGCGGCGGGCAACAACTTCATGATCAACAGCCTGCAAGGCGGCCGGGGGGGCCGGGGAGGGGGGTGGGTTAGGAGAAGAGGCCTCGGCGGGACAGGGACTGGCGGAGCCAGTTGTCGAGTTCGGCGGGCCAGTCGGTGCGGTCGGCGGTGGCGTGGTCCACAGTGAAGCGGCCGAAGGCGTCCCGCCCCTCGGTGAAGACACCGCCGCGCTTGTCGACCTCCAGCACCACCTGCATCTGCTGGGCGTCGGCGATGAAGGTGACCTCCAACTGGTTGATCGAGCGGGCGTACTGCGGTGCGGGATTGAACTCGATCTCCTGGTAGAACGGCAACGTCTGCCGTACCCCGTAGATGTGCCCGCGTTCCACATCGGCACTGGCGAACCGGAAGCCCAGCCGCAGCAACGCGTCGAGCAGTCGCTCCTGTGCCGGCAGCGGGTGCACCGACACCGCGTCCAGGTCACCCGTGTCCACCGCGCGGGCGACCTCCAGCTCGGTACGCAGACCCATCGTCATGCCGTGCAGGTGCTGCCCGTACAGCTCGGTGACAGGTGTCTCCCACGGCACGGCGAAGCGGAACGGGATGTCGTGGCGCTGGCCCGGCGCCAGCCGGAACGCGCCGGTGACCTGCTGGCGGTGGAACTCCTGGGTGGTGTCGTAGCCGTTGTCGCCGCTCTCCACCTCGACCCGGGTGACCAGGCCGAGGCTCACCCGGTCGATGTCGACCTGGTGGTCGCCGCCGAGCACCTGGATGCGGCCCTCCAACTGGCCGCCCGGGCGGCAGTTCGGGTTGGTCAGCACCGTTTCGACCGACGGTCCGCCGACGCCCATCGCCTTCATGAGCCGCTTGAAGACCACGCCGTCCTCCATCTGTCGTCCTCGCCGACCGGAGCCCGGCCGTCCGTCCGTCCGTCCGCAACGTAACCGTGGCGGGCAACCGCAGACCCGGACGACACACCGGACCGGCGACCCGACGCAATTCCTGTCAGGTGCCCGATCGCCTCACTCCCGTTTTACGCCCCGCCCGCCAAGCTGTGTCTCACACCGGCACCACTGGGCCGGAGACACGGCACAGACGTGGAAACGGGGAGAGACAGAGATGGTCCTGCAGATGACGGAAGACCGGACGCGCCCGGCCACCACGACCGACACCAACGGGACCGTCGAGGTCCTCGCCGACCTGGACGCCACCGACGAGCGTGGCATCTCCACCGACCTGGTCCGGGCCTACCTCAACGGGATCGGCCGGACGAAGCTGCTGACCGCCGCGCAGGAGGTCGACCTGGCCCGGCGGATCGAGGCCGGCCTGTTCGCCGACGAGAAGCTGGCAACCTGCACCCCGGTCTCCGCCGAGCTGCGAGCCGACCTGGAGCTGATCGTCGCGGAGGGCCGGGCCGCCAAGGACCACCTGTTGGAGGCGAACCTGCGGCTGGTGGTCAGCATCGCCAAGCGCTACACCGGTCGCGGCATGGCGTTTCTCGACCTGATCCAGGAGGGCAACCTCGGCCTGATCCGGGCGGTGGAGAAGTTCGACTACGCCAAGGGCTACAAGTTCTCCACGTACGCCACCTGGTGGATCCGGCAGGCGATCACCCGTGCGATGGCCGACCAGGCCCGCACCATCCGCATCCCGGTGCACATGGTCGAGCAGGTCAACCGGATGGTCCGGGCCCGCCGCGAGCTGTCGGTGACGCTGGGCCGCGAACCGACGGTCGCCGAGGTCGCCCGCGCCCTGGACGTCACCGAGATCCAGGTCATCGAGCTGATCTCGTACGACCGGGAGCCGGTCAGCCTGGACCAGGCGGTCGGCGACGACGGCGAGAGCGCGCTCGGCGACTTCGTGGCCTCGGTGGACCCGCGTACCGAACCGGGCGACGCCGCCGCCCAGGGTGAGCTCCGCAACGAGGTGAGCATCGTGCTGGCCACCCTGTCCCAGCGGGAGCAGGCGGTCATCCGGCTCCGGTTCGGTCTGGACGACGGCCGGCAGCGCACGCTCGACGAGGTCGGCCGGGAGTTCGGCCTGTCCCGGGAGCGGATCCGGCAGATCGAGAAGGTGACCCTGCTGAAGTTGCGCGCCCCGGAGCGGGCCCAGCGCCTGGAGGCGTACGCCTGCTGACGCACCCGGTTCCCAGGGAAGGCTCCGGCGGTTCGCCGGGGCCTTCCCCGCTGTCGGGGTTCTTGACCGACGGCCCCGATCCACGATACAAACCATATGGTTATGAAACCAGGAGGTTATACGTGGTGGGCACCGAACTGCTGGACGCGACCTTCGCGGCGCTCGCCGACCCGACCCGGCGGGCCATCCTCGCCCGGCTCGCGGCCGGCGAGGCGACGGTGACAGAGCTGGCGGCACCCTTCGCGATGAGCCAGCCGGCCATCTCCAAGCACCTCAAGGTGCTGGAGCGCGCCGGCCTCGTCAGCCGGGGCCGGGACGCCCAGCGCCGACCCTGCCGCCTGGAGGCCCGACCGCTGCGGGAGGCGACAGCCTGGCTCGCCGACTACCGCGACTACTGGGCGGAGAGCTATCAGCGCCTCGACGCGCTGCTCGACGAACTCCAGGCCGTCGACCGGAGCGACGCCGCCCCTCGACGCTCCCGACCGGACGGGTCGCGCGGGTGAGCGGCCTCTACGACCCGCTCGTCGTGCACACCCCGGGTGACCGGGAGATCGTGCTGAGCCGGCTGTTCGACGCACCGGCGCGGCTGGTGTTCGCCGCCTTCACCCAACCCGAACTGCTGGTCCGGTGGTACGGCGCGCACGGCTGGAGGCTTGTGGAGTGCGACGTCGACCTGCGGGTCGGCGGCCGGTGGCGGTTCGTGTCGCAGGGCCCGCAGGGTGCCCGGATGGGCCAGGCTGGGGTCTACCGGCAGATCGAGCCACCGCACCGGCTGGTCTACACCGAACTCTTCGACGACCAGTCCTACCCCGGCGAGACGCTGGTCAGTCACCAGTTCACCGAACTGGCCGGCCGGACGACGGTCACCACCACGCTGCTCTACGCCACCCCGGCAGGGCGGGACGTCGTGCTGCGCTACCCGATGACCCGGGGGTTCGGGCAGGCCCTCACCCGGCTCGCCGACCTGCTGCGCTCCACGACGACGACACGAGGAGAACGATCATGAACTGGACGTTGGAAGTGGTGATCGTCCCGGTTTCCGATGTGGAACGGGCGAAGAAGTTCTACGCCGACCAGCTCGGCTTCACTGTCGATCACGACACGGTGATCGGGGACGACGCACGCATCGTCCAACTCACCCCGCCCGGCTCCGGCTGCTCGATCGTGATCGGCAAGGGCGCCGTCCCGGAGATGCCGCCGGGCTCGCTCAAGGGACTGCAGCTGGTGGTGCCCGACATCGAGCGGGCCCGCGAGGAGCTTGTCGAACGGGGTGTGGAAGTCAGCGAGATTCAGGTGGTGGGCCGCAATCCCCGGCCGGTGCCGGACCCGCTGGACAATGTCGGGTTCGTCTTCTTCACCGACCCGGACGGCAACTCCTGGGGCGTCCAGCAGATCTCCAGCCGCGCCTGACCGGGCGTTCAGAGTCGGCGGGGGCCGGTGTCCGGGCGGGCGGCGACCCCACCTACCTGGACCTGGGCGTGCAGGACCGAGATGCCGTCGGGGCGGGCGAGCACCGGGTTGAGGGTCAGCGACCGCACCCGGGGCTGCTCGTCGGCGAGCTGACCCACCCGCAGCAACAGGTCGGCCAGGGCCGCCCGGTCGACCGGCGCGGCACCCCGGTGCCCCCGCAGCAGCGGGGCGGCCCGGGGCTCGTCGACCAGCTCGGCCGCGTCGGTGTCGGTGAGCGGCACCGACCGCCAGGCCCGGTCGCCGAGCAACTCGGTGGCGACCCCACCGAGACCGAAGCCGACCACCGGCCCGAACGCCGGATCCTCCACCAGCTCCACCACGCAGGCCACCCCGGGCGCGACCATCGGCTGGACCAGCGCGTCCGCGCCGAAGGCCGTGGCCAGCTCGGTGTACGCCCGGCGGAGAGCCGGCTCGTCGGGCACGGCGAGCCGCACCGCACCGAGATCGAGCCGGTGCCGCAGCCCGGGGTCGGCCGCCTTGAGCGCCACCGGGTAGCCCAGCAGCGCCGCCGCGTCGACGGCCGCGTCGACCGAGTCGACGGGCACCGACGGCACCACGTCGATCCCGTACGCGGCCAGCAGCGCACCGGAGTCGGTGGCGTCGGTGCGAAACGCCGCCTGCGCGGCGGCTCGGTCGACGCCGGGCACCTCGGCCACCACCCCGGGCGGGCGGCGTAGCCACTCGGCGTACCGGTGCACCCGGGCGAGTGCCCGCACCGCCTCCTCCACTCCCCCGTACGCGGGCACCCCCGGCGGCTGCCGCCCGACCAGAAACGTCGCCACTGTCGGCTTGCCCAGCGCGAGGGCCGCCGGTAGGGCGGCGCTCACGTCGGCGTCCACCTCGGTCCGCTGGCCGGGCAGCGGCGGGGCGAAGACCACCACCAGGGCGTCCACCTGGTCGTCGCCGGCCGTCTCGGTGAGCGCGGCGGCGAACTCGGCGGCACCGGCGCTCGGCCCGACGTCGCGCGGATAACCGTCGGCGACGGTGAGGCCCTGCCCGACGCAGGCGGTGGCGGCCAGGCCGGTCAGGGCCGAGGAGTTGCCCACCACACCGACCCGGCCGCCGACCGGCAACGGCTGGTTGGCCAGCAGCACAGCCACGTCGAGCAACTCCGGCACGGTGTCCACCCGGATCACCCCGGACTGGGCGAAGAGCGCGGACACCGCCACCTCGTCCGGCCCGGCGGTGTCACCGACCCCCACCGGGCGGGCCGGCGAGGCGAGCGCGACGACCGGTTTGGCCCGGCCGATCCGCCGGGCCAGCCGGGCGAACTTGCGGGGGTTGCCGAAGGTCTCCAGGTACAACATGATCACGTCGGTGCCGGGATCGTCCTGCCAGTACTGCAGAAGGTCGTTGCCGGAGACGTCGGCCCGGTTGCCGGCCGAGACGAAGCTGGACAGCCCGAGGCCACGTCGGTCGGCCTCGGCGAGCAGCGCCACCCCGAACGCGCCGGACTGGCTGAAGATGCCCACCCGGCCGGCCGGCGGCAGTGCCGGGGCGAGGGTGGCGTTGAGGCGTACCGTCGGGTCGGTGTTGGCCACGCCCAGACAGTTCGGGCCGACCACCCGCATGCCGGCGGCGTGCGCCGCGCGGACCAGCGCCCGCTGCGTGGCGGCGCCCTCCGCGCCGGCCTCGGCGAAGCCGGCCGAGATGACCACCAGGCCGTGCACACCCGCGGCGGCGGCGTCGGCGACCACCGCGGTCGCCGCTTCCGGCGGGACCGCGACCACCGCCAGGTCCACAGGTGTGCCGGCATCGACCGCCGACGGGTACGCGGGCAGACCCGCCACCGTGGACGCGCTCGGATGCACCGGCACCACAGTGCCTGTGAAACCGCCGTCGCGCAGATGACCGAGCACCGCCGCGCCGACGCCCTGGCCGGTGGCGCTGGCCCCGTAGACGACGATGCCCCGCGGGCTGAGCAGCCGGGCGATCGAACGGGCCTCGGTGCGGTGCTCCCGACCGCGCTGCACCTCAAGGGTGGCCTCGGTGGGCGCGATCGGGAAGCTCAGATGCACCACACCGTCGGCGTACTGGCGCTGGACCTGGTAGCCGAAGTCGGCGAAGACCCGCAGCATCGTCCCGTTGGCCGGCAGCACCTCGGCGACGAAGCTCATGATGCCGTTGCGGCGGGCGGTCTCGGCCAGGTGCTCCATCAGCACCGAACCGATGCCCCGCCCCTGGTAGGCGTCCTCCACCACGAAGGCCACCTCGGCGTCCGGCGCCTGCGGGCCGAGCCGCTCGTACCGGCCGACCGCGACGATCCGGTCGGCGGCCAGCACCACGAACGCCTCCCGGTCGTGGTGGTCGACTGTGACGAACCGGATCAGGTCCCGTTCCGGGATGCGCGGGTACGGCGAGAAGTAGCGAAGGTAGCGGGTGCGCTCGGAGAACCGGCTGTGCATCGCCACGATGTCCGGCGCGTCGGCTGGGTCGATCGGACGCAACTGGACGGTGCTGCCGTCGCTGAGCAGCACGTCCACGGGCTGGGTCAGGCTCGTCACCGAAACGGCCCGGCTCAGTCCCGGGGATCGTGCGGGTCGAGCCCGAGCAGTGGAAAGACCGCCTTACGGGTCGCCGCGATCGCCCGGTCCACCGCGTTCGGCTCGCCGGTCGGCTGCCACGGCTGGTACGCCGGGTCGGCGTCGTCGGTCATCCGCAGCGGCACCTCCCGGCCCAGACGACGGGAGGCGACCAGCTCCCGCCACCTTGGCGGGGTGAGCGTGGCCGGGTCGATCGGGTCACCGGTGGCCACGGCCAGCAGGTGACTCCAGGCCCGGGGCACCACCTCGACAAGCGCGTATCCGCCGCCGCCGGTGGCGACCCATCGGCCGTCGCACAGCTCGTCGGCGAGCGCCCGCATCGCCAGGTAGGTGGCCCGCTGCCCGTCCACAGTGAGGTTGAGGTCGGCGAGCGGATCGAGCTGGTGCCCGTCGGCACCGCACTGACTGACAAGCACCTGCGGCCGGAACGCGCGCAGCACCGACGGCACGATCGCGTGGAACGCCCGTTGCCAGCCGGTGTCGTCGACACCGGGCGGCAGCGGCATGTTCACCGCGCTGCCCGGCGCGCCCGGCCCACCGGTCTCGTCCGGGAAACCCGTGCCCGGGAAGAGCGCGAGCGGGGTCTCGTGCAGACTGACAGTGAGCACCCGGGGGTCGTCCCAGAAGATCTGCTGCACACCGTCGCCGTGGTGCACGTCGACATCCACGTACGCGACGCGTTCCGCGCCCAGGTCGAGCAGGCGGGCGATGGCCACCGCCGGGTCGTTGTAGACGCAGAAGCCGGACGCGCGGGCGGGCATGGCGTGGTGCAGGCCGCCGGCCACGTTCACCGCCCGCCGGGCGTCACCGCGCCACACCGCCTCGGCGGCGGCCACTGTCGCGCCGGTGATCAGCGCGCTGGCCTCGTGCATCCCCTCGAAGACCGGGTTGTCGGACGTGCCCAGCCCATAACCGGCGAAGAGCGGGTCGCGGGGCGCGGCCCGCACCGCGGCCAGGTAGGCCGGGTGGTGCACCCGGGTGAGCAGGGCATCGTCGGCGGGCTCCGGCTTGACCATCCGCACCCTGGGGCGATCCAGGATGCCCAGCTCCCGGGCCAGCGCGACGGTCAGCTCCACCCGGACCGGGTCGAGCGGATGGTCACCCATGTCGTAGGCGAGCAGCGACTCGTCCCACACCACCACCGTGTCGTCGGACATGAGCCCATCGTCGCACGAGGACCGTCGCCGGCCCACCGCACGCGCTGGTCAGCGCCCAGATGTCGGCCCGGAGGCGATAGGACGCGTCGGATCGGCCACCCAGTTGCTCCACGATCCGACATAGAGGGCCGCGTCGGTGCGGCCGGCCAGGTGCAGCGCGAGCACCGCCTGCGCGGCGGTCACCCCGGAGCCGCAGTACGCCCCGACGGCCCGGGCGCCGGTCACCCCGACGGCGGCGAACCGCTCACGTAGTGCCTCGGCGGTCGGGAAGCGCCCGTCCGGGCCGACGTACTCGCCGGCCGGCAGGTTGGCCGCCCCCGGCACGTGCCCGGCGACCGGGTCGATCGGCTCGACCTCGCCCCGGTAGCGGGGTGCCGCCCGGACGTCGAGCAGCACCGCGTCGTCCGCGGCGGCCAACTCGGCGGCCTGTGCCGCGTCGAGCACCGGCAGGTCGCCGGGGCGGACCACGACGTCGCCGGGGGGCGGGGCGGGCGCGTCGGTGCGGACCGGCCGACCGGCGGCGGCCCAGGCCGGGTAACCGCCGTGCAGCAGCCGCACCGGGCGGTGTCCCGCCCAGCGCAGCGTCCACCAGGCCCGCGCGGCGGCCAGGCCGTCGCCGCCGTCGTACACCACAACGGGGTGGCCGGCGCGGACGCCGGCCGCCCGCAGCGCGGCCTGCAGGGCGGCCGGGTCGGGCAGCGGGTGCCGGCCGTCGGCGCCGGGCGGCCCGCAGAGGGCGGTGTCCAGGTCGAGGTAGACCGCGCCCGGCAGGTGGCCGGCGCGGTAGTCGTCACGCCCGGGCGGACCCACGAGCCGCCAGCGGACGTCGAGCAGGGTGGGCGGCTCGGCCTGGTCAAGCTCGGCGGCGAGCCGATCGACCTCGACCAGCGGCTCCTGGGTACCGGACATGGCGACCATCCAACACCATCGGCGTCGACGGCACGCCGTTCGGCGTGGGCCGTCGGCCCGTCGTCCGAGGTAGCATCGTGCACCGGAGGGCCGCTGACGTTATGAAGTCTCACGACCTGGTCGAGACCACTGATCGTGCAGATAGCTTCGTCGCCGGAAAGGGGCGAAAGTGAACAAACACGATCTAGTCGATACGACCGAAATGTACCTGCGTACCATCCTCGAGCTGGAAGAGGAAGGGGTGCCGCCGCTGCGCGCCCGGATTGCCGAACGGTTGCAGCAGAGCGGCCCGACCGTCAGCCAGACCGTCGCCCGGATGGAACGTGACGGCCTGCTCACCGTCGAGGGCGACCGCCACCTGACCCTCACCGCGCAGGGTCGCGGCAGTGCCGTGTCGGTGATGCGCAAGCACCGCCTCGCCGAGTTGCTGCTGGTGAACGTCATCGGGATGCCCTACGAGGAGGCCCACGAGGAGGCCTGCCGCTGGGAGCACGTGATGAGCGACGCGGTGGAGAAGCGGGTGTACGACCTGCTCAACCGGCCGACCCGGTCCCCGTACGGCAACCCGATCCCGGGGCTGCAGGAGTTGGGCTCACCCACGGCGGAGACCACCGAGGCCGTCGAGAGCGAACGCAACCTGGCCTTCCCCGGCCTCTCCGGGCCGGTGGTGGTGCGCCGGATCTGCGAGAGCGTGCAGAAGGACGCCGACGTGCTGCGTCAACTGCACGCCGCTGGTGTCGACCCGGGCGCCACGGTGACCGTGGCCCAGGAGCGCGACGGAGTGTCGATCGACAGGTCGGGTGACCGGGTGCGACTGCCCCGCGAGGTCGCCTCCCGGGTCTTCGTCGCCGCCAACTGACCAACCGGCCACCCGGGCGTCACAGCGCTCGGGTGTCCACCTTCTTGGCAAGCGCGGCCAGGTCCCCGGTCATCTTCTCCGCCGCCGCACGTTCGCTGCCACGGGCACCCGTCCAGCTCAGCGTGGCCAACCGCCCGTCGGCAGCCAGCCAGCCCACCTCGGCGACCGGCCCGCGCCCGCTCGCCGCGGCGGTGGTCCGCCGGTACGCCTGCTGACCCAACCCACTGATCTTCGCCGCCTTGTCCGGCACCACGTCCGCGCCGAAGGTGGTCTTGTCGATCGTGGTCTCGGACACACTGAGCGTCAGCTCCGGCAGCACCGCGCCTCCGGCGCGCAGCACGCAGGTGTGCGTACGGCCCTGGTCGCTCGCCGCCGCCACGTCGAAGCGCACATGCACCAGCTCTTCGATCACCGCGAAGTCCAACAACCGGCAGGCGCCACCCGAGGAGGCCGCCGCCACATCCACGGCGATCGGCACCGGCGGCGGCACCGCCACCGGCTCGGCCTCGGCGGCGCAGCCGCTCACCAGCAGCCCCGCCAGCCCTCCGACCACGATCCGCCCGCGCACGCCCCACCCTCTCGCCGGTCGACGGCGGAAGGCGCCCGCCGGATGTCCGTCGGACACCGTACGGGCTGTCGGTGTCGGGCGAAAGACCCAGCGGACGCCTATCCGGACGGTGGATCGGTCACGTACGGGCAGTGCCGGCAGCCGCGCCCGCAGCAGGTGCCGCGCCGGGCCAGGAAACCGGCGCTGAGCACGAACAACCCCGTCGCCGGGTCGAGGTAGCCGGCTTCCCCGGCGGCGAGCGCGGCGGCGTGCCTGGCCAGGATCCGGGCCCGGTCGGGATGCCCGGGCGACAGCCGGGACGGGTGCGGCTCGGTGAGCGGCCGATCGGCCAGGGGTCGTCGCTCTCCGGTCACCCGCAGCAGTCTAGGGACGACCTGCGGCGGCTCAACCATGCCGGGCTCCGAGCCGACCGCCCCGTACGTGTTCCGCAGCACCGCCGCCGGTTTCGTCGTAGGGTCCGACGATGCTCGGGATCGATGGCTGCGACGAGCACTGAGGAGACGCGATGCGGAAGATCGTTGTGCAGATGAGCCTGTCGTTGGACGGGTTCTTCGAGGGCCCGGGTGGCGACATCGGCTGGCACCGGGTCGACGAGGAGCTGCACAGGCACTTCAACGATGTGATCGCCCCGATGGGCGGGTTCCTCAGCGGCCGGGTGAGCCACGAGCTGATGGCCGCCTACTGGCCGACCGCCGACCAGGACCCGACCGCCAGCGCCCCGGAGCGCGAGTTCGCCCGCATCTGGCGGGACATGCCGAAAATCGTCTACTCCCGCACCCTCCAGCACGCCGACTGGAACGCCACTGTGGTCCACGAGGTGGACCCGGAGGAGGTACGCCGGCTCAAGGCCGAGCCCGGCGGTGACCTGGCGCTCGGCGGGGCCGACCTGGCCGCCACCTTCGCCCGGCACGACCTCGTCGACGAGTACCGGATCTACGTCAACCCGGTGCTGCTCGGTCGGGGCCGCCGCCTCTTCCCCGACAGCGACGTCCCGACCGGCCTGCGGCTGGTGGAGAGCCGCGTCTTCGGCAACGGCGTGGTCCTGCTCCGCCACGAGCGGGCCCGCTGACGACTGTCAGTTGAGTCTCCACCAGGGGGAGACGGCAGGGTGGGGGCATGAGCGGTGAAGAGCGGTACCCGATCGGCGACCTGGCCCGCCGTACCGGCCTGAGCGTCAAGACCATCAGGTACTACGCCGACAGCGGGATCGTGCCGCCGACGGACCGGAGCCCGGCCGGCTACCGACGGTACGGCCCGGCGGCCGTGGCCCGGTTGGAACTGGTCCGCACGTTGCGTGAGCTGGGCTTGGAACTGGCCGCCATCCGGCGGGTGGTGAACCAGGAGGTGCCGCTAACCGAGGTGGCCGCCGCGCACGCCGAGGCGTTGGCGGTGCAGATCCGGGTGCTGCGGCTGCGTCAGGCGGTGCTCACCGTGGCGGCGCGGCGTGGATCGGGCCCGGCCGAGGTGGACGACCTGCACCGGCTGGCCCAGCTCACCGCGCGTGAGCGGGGGCACCTGGTCGGCGACTTCCTGGCGGCCGTCTTCGAGGGCCCGGACTGGCAGCACCCGCACCGGGGCGTCCTCGTCTCGATGACCCCGGAGCTGCCCGACGACCCGAGCACCGAGCAGGTGCAGGCGTGGCTGGAGCTTGCCGAGTTGTGCCGGGAGCCCACCTTCCGAGCGAGTATGCGGCGGATGGCCCGGCAGCACGCCGCCGACCACGACGTGCCCGGGTTGCCCCGCCCGGACGCCGTCGCGGTGGTCCGGGACGGGGTGGCGGACGCCCTGGCCGCCGGTCTCGATCCGACCGGACCCGAGGCCGAGCCGGTGGTCACCGCGGTCACCGGCCGGTACGCGCGCCTGCACGACCTGCCCGACGACACCGACCTGCGCCGCCGGCTGCTGGACCGGCTGACCGTGGCGAACGACCCCCGCCGGGACCGCTACCTCGACCTGCTGTCGGTGATCAACGGCTGGTCCGGCGGCGGCGCGGTAGCGCCGGCGGTGGACTGGTTCAGCCGAGCGCTGCGGGCCCGGATGCCGCAGGCGGCTCGCTGAGCTGTCGCTGCCGACCATGGGCCGTCAGGCGAACCAGCTCATCGCCTGACCGTGGCCCCGGGTCCAGGCCAGCGGCCTACCGTCGAGCGCGAGGACGTTGTGCAGCGCGTCGCTCGGCGGGTCGGGCAACCCGCCGTACCCCAGCACCTCCGGTGCCTCGTTCGCGATCCAGTGCCCCGGCAGCTCACCGACCAGGCGGACGAACGCCTCCCGGCGCGGCGGCGGCACCTGGTAGAGCACTGAGGTGTGGAAGACCACAAGCGTCGCGTCGGCCGGCGCACGGGCGGCCAACGCCGGCAGGTCGTCCACCAGATCGCCACGGACCAGCAGCGGAGGGTCCGCGGCGGCGACCGCCGCCGCCGCGCGTAGCCGGGACCGCCGGTGCGCGTGCTCCGGCCAGATCAGGGCGTCCAACCAGGACACGTCGCCGGGGTCGGTCACGTCGAGCGGGTTGAGGTCCAGGCCAGCCCGCCACACCACCCGGGGTACGCGGTCCGGCGGCACCAACCCGTCGGCCGCGCACTCCAGGACCGGCTCGCCGGAGCCGACCTCATGTTCGCCGTAGCGGTACGCGTACCGGTCGGGGTAGAGGCAGAGCCCGGCGGACGCGCCGACCTCCAGCAGGGCGAGGGGCTGCGGCAGCGCGGCGAGCACCGGCAGCAGGACGGCACACCGGCCGCTCTCGTTGGTCTGGGTGGCCCGGGTGCGTAGCTCGGCCTCGACGGCCGGCCAGTGCGTCACCGCGAAGTCGTGGAACGCGGCCGGGTCGTCGACCGGGCCGCCGAGCCACCGCACGACGCCGAACAGCAGATTCGGCTGCCGCTTGCCGGGCGGGAGGGTGTCGAGCAGGGCGAGCAGGGCGTCGTCCCGGGCGATGGCCGCCGACAGCCGCTCGTAGGTGGGCGACACACCGCGCGCCTCGCGGCTGCCGAACTCGGCGTACTCCTCAGCGGTCGTCATGCCCCTCATCGTCGCAGCCCATACCTCGGCAATTCAGCCCCCGCAGCCGTGCGCTGACTCACCCGCCTTCTAGAGTGCTGCGGCGGCCGAATCGTTGAGTAGCAGCTCAACCGGCCTGGGCGACGGGGAGGAACGGGTCGTGCGGGGTAACAATGTCCGGGTACTTGTCGTCGGTGGGGGCGTCGCCGGGCTGGCGACGGTGGCCGCGCTGCGGCACTGGGGCGCGACGATCGACGTGGTCGAGCGGGCGCCCGGGCCAACCGACTCCGGCACCGGCATCTACCTCACCGGAAACGCGACGCGCATGCTCGACGTACTCGATCTGTGGGAGCCGGTCGCGGACGGCGCCGTGGAGATCACCCGCCAGCGCAGCGCCAACCAGGGCGGACGCCGCCTCTTCGACATCGACGTGGCCGCGCTGTGGCGGGGCGTCGGGCCGTGCGTGTCGCTGCCCCGGGCACACCTGCACCGGGCGATGCTCGCCGGTGTCGGGGACACCCCGATCCGCTGGGGTCGCCAGCCGGTCGCGCTGGCCCAGGAGGGTAACCTGGTCGCCGTCGAGTTCGACGACAACAGCACCGGACGGTACGACCTGGTGATCGGCGCGGACGGGGTGAACTCGACGGTCCGCCGGCTCGCCTTCGGCGGTCAGGCGGCCCGTAGCCTCGGCCAGTACGCGTACCGCTGGATCGCCCCCCGGATCGACGCCGAGCCGTTCTGGTCGGTGCAGTTGGGGCGCGGTCGGCAGTTCCTCACGATCCCGATCACCGCCGAGCAGACGTACTGCTACTACAACGACGGCCCGGTGGCCGACCGGCCCGGCTGGCGCGAGGAACTGGCTGCGACGTTCACCGAGCCGGCGACCATCATGCTCAAGGCTCTGGACCACGACGCCAGTACCCTGCACGCCGGGCCGAACCAGGAGGTCGTGCTCGACTCCTGGTCCCGAAGGCGGACGCTGCTGATCGGTGACGCCGCCCACGCCACCTCGCCGAACATGGCCCAGGGCGCGGCGATGGCCCTGGAGGACGCCGTCGTACTCGCGTCGTCGTTGGCCACCGCCGGGTCCGTTGCCGAAGCCCTGCGCGGGTACGAGGCGCGGCGACGCCCGCGTACCGACTGGGTGCTCAGCCAGACCCACCGCCGCGACAAGGCCACCGGGCTCCCGCCCGCGCTCCGCGATCTGGTGATGCGCCGCCTGGGCGAGCGGATGTTCCGCTCGAACTACGGGCCCCTGTTCGCCCAGCCCTGAACCAGCCCGCGCGAGAGGTGGGCGCGCTCACCGTGCCGACTGCTGTCGTCTCTTCACACGAACTCTTGGCAAGTGCTGCGGTAGCTGGCGGATCGGTGACTGTTTCCCGACTGAGCAGAGGAGCCGGGCCACTTCGAAGTGTCCACAGTCGGCGCTAGTGTAGTGATGCCCTCTCCTTGAGGGAACGAATAGGCCTTGATCTATCAAGTTGGACGAAGTGGGCGTATGGACGTCGAACTGATTCAGTCGGTGGCCCGCGTCGGTGACAGCGTGGAGATCCGGCTGGTCACAGGCGACCGTTTCGAAGGTGTACTCGAGGAGTTGGCACTCGATCGGCTCAAGCTGCGCCAGGCCGATGGAGTTCCGGTGGCTGTCGCGCTCTCCACGATCGTGGTGACCCTCCCGAAGCCCCGCGCGACGATGCCTCCCGCTGCCCAACCACCGTCCGCGCCGATCCCTGCGCCGATGCCCGAGGCCGTTCCCGTTCCCGTTCCTGAGGCCGCGCCCGTTCCCGTTCCTGAGGCCGCGCCCGTTCCCGTTCCTGAGGCCGCGCCCATTCCCGAGCCCGCGCCCGAGCCCGCGCCCACTCCTGCGCCCGCGCCCGCGGCCGCGCCGACCGTCACGCAGTCGCCGCCGGTGGCGGTGGCGGTGGCGGTGGCGGACGAGAAACTGCCGGCGCCCGAGGAGAAGACGCCCGAGGAGAAGGCACTCGCGCTCGAGGCGGTGGCCGAGCTCTCCGTCATCCCGGTTGATCTCGACATCTACGTGCTGCCGGCGTATCGCCGCAACCTCGAACAGATTCGCAACTCCTACAACTACGCCCAGAAGGTCAACGAGCTCACCCCGCAGTTCCGTCGGGTCAACCAACTCCACTCGCGGACGCTCGAACTGTGGAACGCCGATCAGCAGAATCCGGAGCTGACCCGCGTCGTCGGGGCGTTCGCGCTGCTGCGCGGGGACACCGAATCGGCTCACGCGCACCTGGCCGCGGCGGCGCAGGACGGAGACATCGCCGCGCTCCGCCTGCTGGCGGTGACCGCGGCCCAGCTGGAAGATCCGCAAACCGCCGAATGGGCCCTGCTCAACTTCTTCGGCAAGTCGGCACCGACAGACGACAAGCCCGCCTGGCACGCGCTGCTCGAGCTGCTCGATGCCTATGGCCACCGGGGCCGGCTGGCTCAGCTGATGGACGGCGGCGGGCACGACGATGCCGCACTCGCCGCGGTGCAGGCTGCCCTCGGTGGAAACTCCCCCGCGGACGAACCGACACCCCGCCCTGCGGGTGCGACTCCGCGTGCTGTCGTCCGACGCAAGCCGGTGGTACAGCCGCCACCTCCTCCGCCGCGCCGCGCGCAGCTGCCGCGTTCGGTGCAACCGCCCCGGTTCGACGGGCCTTACCAGCGGGCCAAGTACCTCGAACACCGCCTGAAGGATCTGGTCGGCGCGAAGGACGCCTTTCGGGAAGCCATCCGGCGCAACGATCGGCGCGACAGCGCGGTCAAGGACCTCGCCTGGCTGACCAAACGCACGGAAGGGCCGGACGCCGCGCTCAAGGTCATTGAGGAGGAG
This sequence comes from Micromonospora sp. NPDC049044, assembly GCF_040649215.1. Classification (NCBI taxonomy): domain Bacteria; kingdom Bacillati; phylum Actinomycetota; class Actinomycetes; order Micromonosporales; family Micromonosporaceae; genus Micromonospora; species Micromonospora sp. NPDC049044. Next base: position 39,336 of record NZ_JBEZFA010000047.1, read on the forward strand.
TGGCCGAATATAGTCGCGCCCGGCGACGCGCTGGACAACATCATGATCGACTTCCTGACCAGCGCCAAGCGGTATCCGGAGGCACTCGAGGCACTCGACCGGCAGTACCGCCGCACCGACCTGACGAGCAGCAAACGGTTCCACCTCTGCCACCAGATCGCCTACGCGAAGCTGGCGGCGGGTCAGGACTCCACAAAGGAGTGGGAGTACCTGCTCGAGCAGTCCCCGGAGAACGCGGTCTCCCAGCGCGGCCTCGCGTTGGCCCTGATCCAGCGCGGCAAGCCCGACGACCTGACCCGCGCCGAGGACCTGGTCAGCGAGCACACCGACGACCGAGCCGTCGAGATCCGCTCGCAGATCGAGGCACTGCGGCAGGGCGGCGAGGCCGGCCTCTCGTCGACACAGTGGATCGAGCAACTGCTGGGCGCCCCGATGTCGGTCGACTCCGCATCACCGCTTGTCACCTTTGTGATGAGCAACTGGGCCGAGCTCGCCCACCGGGCGCGCGAGCAAGCCGAGCGGCAGAAGCGCCCACTCACGATCCGCGACCTCAACCCCATCGCCGAGATGGCCCGTCAGATGAGCGGCAAGCAGCCCTCTGACAGCGCGCGCGGCTACATCTCGGCTGCCGCCCTGGCTCGCGACCTGGGCGAGCCGGAGGCTCAGCGCTACCTGTGCCTGGGGCTCACCACGCTTGCCGACATCGTGCTCGACAAGCAGGAGAACCAGTCGGCCCGCGACCTGTACTGCGCCGCCATGGCAACCGCCGACGAGCGCGACGACAACGACGCCGAACGCGACCTGCGCTCGGCCCTGATCGGATACCTGCGCTCACTCAGCGGCCGCCGGGCGGCCCCGACCCGGCGGCGCGATCGCGACGAATCGGCGCCGCTCTCCGACCAGGTGGCGCGCGTGCTCAGGGAGGAGTGGCGGCGACACGGCGACAAGGTCTTCGGGCTGATCCCACCGCTGATCGCCGACACCAGTCTGGCCCGCAGCAACGTACTCGAGGCGATCGACTCCCGCGCCGACCTGCTCCAGGCGTCGGCAGCCTTCCTCAACGAGGACCCCGGCAGCCGCATCCCCAGCGACTCCCATTACGTGCGGCAGGCCTGGCAGAACGCCGGCGACAGGTGGAGCCGGAGCATGCGCCGTCTCCTGCAGAGCCTCGCCGAGCTCAAGCACCTGACCATCTCGGAGGACGACCTGGCCTCGGGCCTGGCCCGGTTGCAGGACCACATCGAGGATGCGCCGGAGTCGCTGCACGAGGCACTCGGGCACATCAACGAGGCTCTGGTGGAGCTCCGCCGGTTCGCCAACGAGCGCTCGTTCGAGGAGCGGGAGAACAGCCTTCGACAGGCCGCCAACATCGTGCGGACGCTGCGTGGCGACATCGAGTACGGCCCGACGACACTCGCTGTCGAACTCGTCGAACCCGTCGCGTTGCGGATCAGCGAGCTGGTCAAGGACAAGCAGGCCGAGCTACTCGCCACCCAGCCGCCGCAGCCGGGGCTCGCGCTCGCGCTCGACAAGAGCAGCGCCGGGCAGAACGGCGTCGTCACCGTACAGATCAAGGTCACCAACGCACCCGGCATGGCACCGATCGAGTCTCCGCAGCTCACCATCGAGGCCGAGCGGGACCTGTTCACCGTGAACAACGAGGTGATCCAGCTACCAACCGCGGTGCGTGGCGGCAGCAGCCGCATCGAAGCGGTCAAGCTGCGGGTCACGGAGGCCGGAGTCCGCGCCGGGGCGTTCTCGTTGCCGGTCCAACTGCACTACCGCAGCCGGTCCAGTGACCAGACCATGGTCTTCACAGCGAGCCTGGCGGTGCGACTGGCTCGGGCAACCGAGTTCGAGAACATCCCCAACCCGTTCCAGGACGGCGCGACCGGTCGCCCAGTCGTGAAGAAGGAGATGTTCTACGGCCGGGACGATCTGATCGACAGCGTCCGCGCCCGCTTCCGGGAGGCCAACTCACCGGGCGTCGGCGTGGCTATCTTCGGGCAGAAGCGCGCCGGCAAGTCCTCCATCCGGCTACACCTCACCCAGCGCTTGGCGGAGACGGACGGGTTCACCGTGGTCGACGTCGGCAACATCGGCGACCTGTCCCCCGAACCGGGCGACGTCACCAGCACCCGGCTGCTCGCCCTGCTCATGTGGCGGATCCTCGAGGGCGCATCGACGGCAATCGAGCGTCGTCCCGGCACCATACCGTTGATCCCCGAGGGGATGGACCGCGACAAGTTCCTGACCAGCCCCGAACCGATCTACGACCTGACCCGGCTCATCGAGCGGCACCGGGCCGCATCCAGCGCGGCCGAACCCCCGCTGGTGGTGATCATCGACGAGTTCCAGTACATCGACCAGTGGATCCGGCTGAGGCTGCTCTCGCCCTCCTTCCTCCAGGCCTTCAAGGCGCTTATCGAGCGCCGGCTCTTCCACCTGGTCATCGTCGGGCAGGCCGCGCTCAGCCGACTGATGGAGACGGACCCGAACGTGTTCCAGGTGTTCTCGAGCGAACGGGTCTCCTACCTCGCCGAGGCGGACGCCCGGAAGCTCATCGAGGAGCCGATCTCCATCAAGGGCGAACCGCCGACCACCCGCTACAAGGAACACGCCGTCGATCAGATTCTCGAGCTGACCGGCGGCAGCGCCTTCTACATCCAGCGGTTCTGCTCGCAGCTGGTGGAGTACATGAACGCCGAGAGGTCTCCGCTGGTGACCGAGGCCGACGTCGAAGCCGTCCGCGATCAGTTCCTCAACACGCTTGAGGCGCGCGACTTCGACAACCTCGAGTCACCCGGCTACCTCGACGACGACGCCCCCACGAGTGAGCAGTACCGTCAGGTCCTCCTGGCGGTGGCTCGCGCATCCCGCAACCAGCACGCGTCCATGCAGGCGGTCCGGGAGCAGTACCGCGACGGACCACGCCTTGAGTACCTGCTGAACGACCTGGTCCTGCGCGATGTGGTGCGGCGGCACGCCGGGGCGTACTACATCGTGGTCCGGTTGTACCAGGACTGGCTGCTGAAGTACTTCGGCACCACCGCCGGGGCAGTCTGAGATGAGCGTGCCCGTGAACCCGTACCGCAACGTCGGCCGAGTGGCGACGGGCGACGAGTTCATCGGGCGTCACGACCTGGTGCGGCACGTGCAGAGCGCCTGGGTCCACCCGGGGAGGCCGACGAACGTCCGCGTCATGGGTCACCATCGCACCGGCAAGACGAGCCTGGCCATGCACGCGCTGGCCACGTCACCGGTGGAGAGGACCGACATGGTCACCGTGGTGCTCAACGTGGGTAGTCACGCCAGCGGCGACGACCTGTTCCGCAGCATGACGAAGGAAGTGCTTCGCGAGATGCGCGCTCGGGACAACGCCGAGCCGCACGGCAAGCTCGTCGACATCGACGCCGCCGTACAGGCGGCCGAAGCGTGGTACGACATCGTCCAGTCGGTCCGCGACTTCTTCTGCACGGCCGCTGACCAGGACCAGTACACCTTCGTGGTTCTCGACGACTTCGACAGGGCTGCGACGGTCTTCACCCAACTCGCCGAGTTCCAACTGCTGCGTGAGCTGGCGAGCGAGCCCCGCTTTCCGCTAGGCCTCATGACCATGTCGCGCCGCCCGATCGAGAGCATCGAGATCGACGCGGCCGGCGGCTCGATTCTGGGCGGCGTGCTGACGACCACCCGCTACGTCGTCATGTTCAACGACGAGGAGGTCGATCTCACCCTGGCGCGGGCGGCCGCCGCCGGCGTCGGACTCGCCGCCGTGCGCGACGACATCCTCGACAAGTGCGGACGCCATCCGTTCCTGCTGCAATTGCTGGCCAATGGTCTTGTCGAGTTGCATCAGGAGACCGGCCGGGTCGATGTGGACGCCGCCCATGAGTTGGTCGCGCCCGAGTTCGACAGTTATTTCCGGCAACTCGCGACGAGCGTCGCGATGGACATGGGCGAGAAGGGCACCGCGGCGCTGCGCCGCCTGGCCGGCAACGTCTACCACGAAAAGTTGGCGCCAGAACTGATGCGGTTGCGGCTGATGGGCGTGCTCGCCGACGACGGTCAACTGTTCTCGGCGGCCTTCGCCCGCTACGTGCGGGCCTCCCACACCTGAGCGGCCCTACTTCTGACGCGCGCGCTCCACGGCGGCGGCCTCCTCGTACCGGCCTGTCCGGCGCAGTTGCAGCACGAGCCAGTCGAGCGCCCGGTCCTCGCCCAACTCCGCCGCCTGGCGGCCCAACTGGTGGACCTCGTCGTAGCGCGACTGCCGCACGAGCAACAGCATGCGCTCCATGGCGTCGGACGCAGCGAAGGGCGGAGGGCTGCCGGGACCGTCCTCGACGACGCCCGGACGGTCGCCCGGCTTCGGACGGACGAACCCCGCGTTGCGCACCCACGGGATGTCGGCGCCCGTGCCGCCGGCGTTGAGCTCGGGCAACGGCCGGCTGACGGCTTTGAGGTCGGCGTGCAGCTGCCGATACAGCGCCATCGTGGTGAGAAGCTCCGGCTCGCCGGCGATGCCGTCCGCGAGGATCCGCAGTAGGGCGCCGGTGAAGGCGGTGTGTTTCTCGCCCGGCGGCGCCAATGCTGTGCGATTGGCCGCGGAGGCGGTCAGCACCGCACTGCCCCTGATCACGGTGGCCGCCGCGACGTTCTCACCCATCGCACCGCGAGTCGCCAGGCCGCTCCAGCAGCAGTCGAGGATGACGAGCTTGCGGGGCGCCGTGGAGAGCAGAAACTCCCTCCGTACGTGTTCGAACTGGAGGGCGAGGTGAGTGCCGGCCGGCTCGTAGACATCTCTTAGCGCGAGGTAGAGCTGGCCGCCCACGAGCGGGTCGGTGAGTCCGTGCCCGGCATAGTAGAAGATGAGCGCCTCTGCTGCGTCGGCCCGCGCAGCCCGCAGTGCGTCGATCACCGCGTCGGCCCGATGAGGTTCCTTCAGCGCGGTAATGCGCGACTCCGGTATCCCCCACACCCCGGGGTCCCGCAGTCGAGCCGCCAGATCGTCGACGTTGTCGCGCACCGTCGGGAGCTGCCGATCCGCCGGCATCGCTGGATAGGCGGACACGCCGACGATCACGACGCGTGATCGGAGCGGATCGGCGAGGGTCATGAAGACCGCTCGCGGACCGCCTCCAGCTTCCGCACGACCTCGGCCGGTTCGCCCTCGACCACCACCACCAGGTCGGCGGTGCCCACCTCGACGCGGGGCGCGGCACCGGTGGCCCGCCCGCGACCGTCGCGGTACGTCAGGATCGAGACGACCAGGCTGGTAAGCGCGATCGTGTTGGGAACGACGAGGTTCAGCACGTCGTACCCGGTGCCCATCGCGCCGGCCGGCGTCGGCGGCGTTACCGCCACCTCGGGGATCTCGGCGTCCTCGCTCAACCAGCGGTAGAGGTCCGACCCGAGATCCCCGTCCACACGAATGCTCAGATTCACGGTCTCCACGCTACAGAACCGCGCCGCTGTCCGGTGTGGACCTCGGGTGGCCATTCGACAAGAGTCCGCCGCGAAGGCGTGTTCGGTGGGCCGGCCAGAGCCGATCTCCGATGTCGGTGATGGCGGGGATGGATCGGAAGTGAGAGCACGGCCCGGTGGCCGACCGGCCCGGCTGGCGCGACGAACTGGCCGCGACGTTCACCGAGCCGGCGACCATCATGCTCAAGGCTCTGGACCACGACGCCAGCACCCTGCACACCGGGCCGAACCAGGAGGTCGTGCTCGACTCCTGGGCCCGAGGGCCGGTACTGCTGATCGGTGACGCTCCGCGACCTGGTGATGCGCCGCCTGGGCGAGCGGATGTTCCGCTCGAACTACGGGCCCCTGTTCGCCCGGCCCTGACCGGGTTGCCATCCGCCATGATCGACACGAGGTCGCCGACATGGGGTATCCGAGCTGCCGAACAGCCCCACCTCGCCGACCTGGTGTCGACCATGGAGCCCGGCACCGGTCGTAGGGTGGGGTCATGATCACGTGCGTCGTGCACTACACCATCGAACCCGCGCAGATCGCCGCGTTCGAAGACTTCGCCCGAGCATGGATGCGGCTGGTGGCCGAGCACGGCGGGGTGCACCACGGCTACTTCCTGCCCGCCGAGGGTGCCAGCGACAAGGCCGAGGCGCTGTTCAGCTTCGAGAGCCTGGCAGCGTACGAGCGTTACCGCGCACGGTTCGGCACCGACCCGGAGTTCGTCGCGGCCGACCGCATCCGCGACGAGTCGGGTTGTGTCGTGCGATACGAGCGGACGTTCATGCGCCCCCTCCTGCCGACCGACTGAGCCCTCGCGGTGTCGTTCCTGCCCGCCCTGTCGGGGCACCAATCCCGAGAAGCGATATACCGACTGACAGCAGCATCCCCCAGCGCGGGTCCGCCCGGCACTGACGACGACGCTGCCGCCCCAACTGGGCAGCAGCCCTGGTGATGGGGCATCATCGAAGCACCGGCGACTGGCGGCACGGGGATGGTCGAACCATCGGGGAGCCTCTCGCGGGCGTCGACCGCCTGGGCGCCTGCGTCGAGGAACCGTCATGACCACGACCAGCGAATTCGCAGAACACCACACCCCATCGGGTACGGCCCGACTCCTGCCGGGCGCACCCGTCGCCGAAGCCGTCCTGGCCGAGACCGCCGCCGCGGCCACCCGCCTGCGCGACCGCGGGATCACACCGAGCCTCGCCACCATCCTCGTCGGCGACGACGACGCCAGCGCCGGCTACATCGCCATCAAGCAGCGTCAGGCCGCCGCGCTCGGGTTCGCCTCCCCGCACGTGCATCTGCCCGCCACCGCCACCCAGGCCGAGCTGCACCAGGCCATCGCCCGATTCAACACCGACCCGGCCGTGCACGGACTCCTCGTGCAGTACCCGGTGCCCGGGCAGCTGGACTACGACGCGGCGCTGCAGACGATCGACCCGGACAAGGACGTCGACGGGATGCACCCGCTCAACATGGGGCGTCTCGCCGTCGGCCTGCCCGGCCCACTGCCCTGCACCCCCGCCGGCATCGAGGCCCTCCTGGCGCACTACGAGATCCCGGTCGCCGGTCGTGAGGTCGTCATCCTCGGCCGCGGCGCCACACTGGGCCGCCCTCTGGCGATGATGCTCGCCCAGAAGCGCCCGACCGCCAACGCCGCCGTCACCGTCGTCCACACCGGTGTGCCCGACTGGGCCCGCTACACCCGCCGCGCCGACATCCTCGTCGCCGCCGCCGGCGTACCCCGGATCGTGCAGCCCGAGCACGTCAAGCCCGGCGCGGTCGTCATCGGCGCGGGCGTCCGCTACGAGGGGCGGCGCCTGCTGCCGGACGTGGACGAAGCGTGCACCGAGGTCGCGGGCGCCATCACGCCCCGGGTCGGCGGTGTCGGCCCGACCACCGTCGCGATGCTGTTCCGCAACGCCGTACGCGCCGCCGAGCGCGCCAGCCAGTAGTCCGGTCGCCAAGATCACTTGATGCTGAGTAGCTGTGGGCGATCCGGGCTGACTACTCAGCATCAAGTGATCGAGGCGGCTTCGCCAGTCGGTACCAGCCAGAGGTCATCGCCCGCTCGCTGCATGATCGACTCGGGGTCGCATGAAGCCGGGGTATCCGGACGAGATTGATACGCCGGTTTCCCGGAAGTCGAGTCGATCACGCGGCGAGCGGGCAGGCCCATCGACACGCCACGAGCAGAAACGCCGCGAGCGCGGCAGGTGATCCCTGCCGCGCTCGCGGGTGGTGCGGTGATTCGCGTACGTCAGCTGCAGCCGCTGGTGGAGCCGCAGCCCTCGCAGACGTAGCAGCTGCCGGCGGGGCGCATCTTCGTACCGCAGGTGAAGCAGAGCGGCGCGTCGGCGGCCTTGCCGATCACGGCCTCCAGCAGCTCGGTGCTGGAACCCACGCTCGGCGCCGGCTTGGCGGCGGCCACGTCGGCCATCTCCTGGGCCGGCTGGGCGACGGCCTCGGTCTTCGCCGGGGCCTCCACCGGTGCCGAGGAGGCCATCGCGGTGAGCTCGGCGCCGGTGACGGCGGCGGCTTCCGCGTCGGCCTCGGCCCGCAGCTGGGCGGCCCGCTCGCTGGCGGTGAAGATGCCCAGCTCGGCGCGGCGCTCGTAGGGCAGGAAGTCCAGCGCCAGGCGACGGAAGATGTAGTCCATCACCGAGGCGGCCATCCGCACATCCGGGTCGTCGGTCATGCCGGCCGGCTCGAAGCGCATGTTCGTGAACTTGCTGACGAACGTCTCCAGCGGCACGCCGTACTGCAGGCCGATGCTGATGGCCACCGAGAAGGCGTCCATCACGCCGGCCAGGGTCGAGCCCTGCTTGGACATCTTCAGGAAGACCTCGCCGAGGCCGTCGTCCGGGTAGGACGACGCGGTCAGGTAGCCCTCGGCACCGCCGACGGAGAAGCTGACCGTCTCGGACGGGCGCTTCTTCGGCAGGCGCTTACGCACCGGCCGGTACTCGATGACCTTCTCCACCGCGGCCGGCGCGGCTGCCGTGTCGACGGCGGCCGGCTCGGTGGCCTTGTTGTTCTTCGCGACCGAGAGCGGCTGGCCGACCTTGCAGTTGTCCCGGTAGATCGCCAGCGCCTTGAGGCCGAGCTTCCAGCCCTCGAAGTAGATCTTCTCGACGTCCTCGACGGTGGCCGCCTCCGGCATGTTGACCGTCTTGGAGATGGCGCCGGAGACGAACGGCTGGATGGCAGCCATCATCCGCACGTGACCCATCGGGGCGATCGTCCGCTCCCCCATCGCGCAGTCGAAGACCGGGTAGTGCTCCGGCTTGAGGCCGGGGGCGTCCACCACGTGGCCGTGGTCGGCGATGTGCTCGACGATCGCCTCGACCTGCTCCTCGGGGTAGCCGAGGCTGCGCAGGGCACGCGGCACCGTCTGGTTGACGATCTGCATCGAGCCGCCGCCGACCAGCTTCTTGAACTTGACAAGCGCCAGGTCCGGCTCCACGCCGGTCGTGTCGCAGTCCATCATGAAGCCGATGGTGCCGGTCGGGGCGAGGACGCTGGCCTGCGCGTTGCGCCAACCGAACTTGTCGCCGATCTTGTTGCCCAGGGTCCACTGCCTGGTCGCCTCGCGGACGATCGCGGTAGCCACCGGGCTGGTCGGCTTGATCTCGTCGTTGGCGGCGGCGTGCTTGCGCATGACCCGCTTGTGCGGCTCGGAGTTGCGGGCGTAACCGTCGTACGGGCCGACGACGCCGGCCAGCTCGGCCGAGCGGCGGTACGCGGTGCCGGTCATCAGCGACGTGATCGATGCGGCGACCGAGCGGCCCTGGTCCGAGTCGTACGGCAGGCCGGTGGCCATCAGCAGGGCGCCCAGGTTGGCGTAGCCGATGCCGAGCTGCCGGTAGGCGCGGGAGGTCTCACCGATCTTCTCGGTCGGGAAGTCCGCGAAGCAGATCGAGATGTCCATCGCGGTGATCACGAACTCGACGGACTTGACGAACTTCTCCACCTCGAAGCCACCGTCGGCGCGGAGGAACTTCATCAGGTTGAGCGAGGCCAGGTTGCACGAGGAGTTGTCCAGGTGCAGGTACTCCGAGCACGGGTTCGACGCGGTGATCCGCCCGGTCTCCGGGCAGGTGTGCCAGTCGTTGATGGTGTCGTCGTACTGCAGACCCGGGTCGGCGCACTCCCAGGCGGCCTGGGAGATGGTGCGGAACAGCTTCTTGGCGTCGACGGTGTCGATCACGGAGCCGTCCAGGCGGCCACGCAGGTCGAAGCCCTTGCCGTTCTCCACGGCGGCCATGAACTCGTCGGACACCCGGACCGAGTTGTTGGCGTTCTGGTACTGCACGCTGACGATGTCGGAGCCACCGAGGTCCATGTCGAACCCGGCGTCGCGCAGCGCGCGGATCTTGTCCTCCTCGCGCGCCTTGGTGACCACGAACTCCTCGATGTCCGGGTGGTCCACGTCGATGATGACCATCTTGGCCGCCCGGCGGGTCGCGCCGCCGGACTTGATGGTGCCGGCGGAGGCGTCCGCGCCACGCATGAAGCTGACCGGGCCGGAGGCGGTGCCACCGGAGGAGAGCAGCTCCTTCGACGAGCGGATCCGCGACAGGTTGACGCCGGAGCCGGAGCCGCCCTTGAAGATCAGCCCCTCCTCCTTGTACCAGTCGAGGATGGAGTCCATCGAGTCGTCGACGGCCAGGATGAAGCAGGCGCTCACCTGCTGCGGCGACGGCGTGCCGACGTTGAACCACACCGGCGAGTTGAAGCTGAACACCTGGTGCAGCAGCATCCAGGTCAGCTCGTGGGCGAAGATCTCGGCGTCCGCCGGGCTGGCGAAGTAGCCGTACTCCTCACCAGCGGTGCGGTAGGTGGTGACCACCCGGTCGATCAGCTGCTTGAGCGACCACTCCCGCTCCGGGGTCCCCACCGCGCCCCGGAAGTACTTCGTGGTCACGATGTTCGCCGCGTTGACGCTCCACGACTCCGGGAACTCGACCCCGCGCTGCTCGAAGTTGATCGAGCCGTCCCGCCAGTTCGTCATCACGACGTCGCGACGCTCCCACGCGACCTCGTCGTACGGGTGGACCCCCTCGGTCGTCCACACCCGCTCGATCTTCAGCCCCGCGCCTGCCTTGTTCCGTGAACGGCTAGTTGTCACGCCGTCGCCCCCCTCGTCTGCGCGGTCACCCACCGCGCGTCCCAATCTCTCGAAAAAACAGTGAAGTCTCAGCTGGTACGGCCGGCGGCCTCGACCGCGTCGGCCCGGCCCTGCTCCCGGGCTCGCGCCGCGGCCCGCAACGTCTCGATCTCGCGCTCGAAGTCGGCGAGCGAGTCGAAGGAGCGGTAGACGCTGGCGAACCGCAGGTAGGCGATCTCGTCCAGGTCGCGCAGCGGACCCAGGATCGCCAGGCCCACCTCGTGGCTGGGGATCTCGGCGGCCCCCTTGGCCCGGACCGTCTCCTCGACCCGCTGCGCGAGCAGCGCGAGCGAGTCGTCGTCGACCGGCCGACCCTGGCACGCCTTGCGCACCCCGCCGATGATCTTCGTGCGACTGAACGGCTCGGTCACCCCGCTGCGCTTGACGACCGCGAGGACCGCCTCCTCGACTGTGGTGAACCGCTTGCCGCACTCCGGGCAGGACCGCCGCCGTCGGATGAGCTGGCCGTCGTCGGCCTCCCGCGAGTCGACCACCCGGGAGTCAGCGTGCCGGCAGTACGGACACCGCATCGCGGACCTCCTAATCGTGATCAACCACGTCGTACCGGGCACACCCGGGCACGGCTCACCGCGACGGTGCCACGCACTCGTGGCGCCCGCCGTGATGTGACCTTACGGGAGTGCGGTCGGTAGTCGGACCCAACCTGTGGGCAACTTACGCCCGTGTCACTACTACATCTAGGGGTTGACCGTATGTCGCCGGGGAAGCCGGGTCAAGTTGACCGGCGTGTCCGGCGCGTCACGGACCAGTCAGCCCTCCACCTCGCCGACCCGTCCGAAAACCCCAACGTCGGGACCCCTCCCGGGTTACCGACCAGCCGGCCGCAAGTAGCCCGAAAACGGCCGAGGATCGAACACCAGTACTACCCGACGTACCATTTATCAGAACATCCGTACGACAGGAGCGGTTTTTCACCCCGACACGCCGGTGAGAGGTCGTACAGATGTTTGAAAATGACTGATCTCACCTATACGGTCATGAACAACGTGGCACCACCGCACGCACCACGAGCCGACGAGGCACCCAGCGCCGACCAGGGAGGACGGACGTGACCGAGGACCGGGCCAGCCGGCCGAAGAGCCCGCAGCAGATCACCGAGGCGGGCCCCCCGGCCATCCGACGCCGCAGCGCCGCGCGCAGCCGGACGGGGCAGCCCGCCGTACGCCCGGTCACCCCGGTCGTCAGCGCCTTCCCTGATCCGGCGACTGTCGACCTGACCGCCCGGCAGCGTCGCATCCTGGAGTTCATCCGCAACTGGGTGGAGCGGCACGGATACCCGCCAAGCGTCCGGGAGATCGGCGAGGCGGTCGGCCTGGTGTCGCCGTCAAGCGTCGCCTACCAGCTCAAGGAGCTGGAAAAGAAGGGTTTCCTGCGCCGCGACCCCAACCGGCCGCGCGCGGTCGACGTGCGCGCCCCCAGCGAGGCCATCGACGACGAGTTGTCCCGGGCACAGCGACCGACCCCGGCGTACGTGCCGATGCTCGGTCGGATCGCCGCCGGTGGGCCGATCCTCGCCGAGCAGGCCGTGGAGGACATCTTCCCGCTCCCCCGTGAGTTGGTGGGCGAGGGTGAGGTCTTCATGCTCCAGGTCAAGGGCGACTCGATGCTCGACGCGGCGATCTGCGACGGCGACTGGGTGGTCGTCCGGCAGCAGCCGACCGCCGACTCGGGCGAGATCGTCGCCGCCATGCTCGACGGCGAGGCTACGGTCAAGACCTACCGGCGGCGCGACGGGCACGTCTGGCTGATGCCACAAAACCCGGCCTTCGACCCGATCCCCGGCGACGATGCCACCATCATGGGCCGGGTCGTCGCGGTGCTGCGCCGCATCTGACCGATCGGCGGGTGAGTGCCACTGGCCCTCACCCGCTCCGGCTCACCCGCGAGCCTGCGTCGTCTCTCAGCGGCGGGCCCGCCTCGGCTCACCGCAGGGCGGCTTCGGCTCTCAGCGGGCCCGCCTCGGCTCACCGTAGGCGGACGAGCGTTGGTCAGTAACGATCGCCCCGGTGGCCACGACCGCCCCCGGGATACTGCCCGTACGGGTCGACAGGCGCGTCGTCGTCACGGCGGCGGCCGGGCCGCTGGCCCCGGGGGTCGGGCTCCTGCCCACCGCGTCGGGGCGGTTCCGCGCGCCCGGTGCCGGGTGGGCCGCCGTCACCGCCGTACACGCCACTGCCCGGGCGACCGCCGGCGACCGGTGGAACACCGCCGGCACCCTGCGGACGGCCACCGCCCCCGCCCGCACCCTGCGGACGACCACCACCCACCGGCGGACGAGCACCACCCTGGGGGCGACCACCACCGGCCGGCGGACGAGCGCCGCCACCCACCGGAGGACGACCGCCGGCCGCCGGAGGACGAGCACCACCCGCCGGGGGACGAGCACCGCCGTACACACCAGCGGCGCCGCCGTCCGGTCGTGCCGCTCCGTAGCCACCGTCGGTCGCCGCCGGTCGGCCACCGCCGTACACGGCGCCTCCTGCCGGAGTCGGACCACCGCGGCCCGGACCACCGCTGTACGCGCCGGCCGGCGGGCCGCCACCGTAGACCCCGCCCTTACGGTCGCCGAGCGCTGGGGAACCATCGACGGCACGGCCCGCGCCGGGGTTGAACGACTCGCCGCCCGGGTCCGACGTCCCCGCCGCGTCGGCGGCCGGTAGCCGTCGGCGGGCTCGGACGATACCGAAGATGCCGGCAGCGACAAGCAGCAGGCCGATCAACCCGACCGCACCGACCAGATAGGTGATGTCGTCGAAGTCCAGCCCGGCGGTCCAGGAGGTCGAGGCCGCCGGCTTGGCGCCCTCCGCCCCCGCCGCGACCGGCACCGCCGTCGAGGTGGACGGCGAATAGCTGAGAATGTCGAGGGGCTCGTCATCGCTGAACCGGAACGCGTCGGAGACGGTCAGGAACGACTTGCCGTCCGCGGAATAGCTGATGGCCTCGCCGAACGGGTCCGCCAGCGCCGTCACCCGGGGCTTGTTCGTGGTGAGCGCGCCGACGATGTCACCGCCGCTGACGTCGTACTCGAAGGCGTCCGCGTAGGTGCGCAGGACCACCCGGGAGCCGTCCGGCGAGCGGGCCGCTCCCGTGATGGCGATCCGGCCGAACGTGTTGAGCGGATTTTCCGTCTGGGTCTTCGGCAGCGTGATCTCGCCGGCCTTGCGCATCGGTACCGCCTCGGCGTCGCCGTTGCGCAGGGCTGCCGTCGGCGTGTAGATCTCGGCCTTACCGCTGGTGACCTTCGTGATGATCAGCGGCTTGCCGTCGTCGCCCATGAGCAACGCCTCGGCGTCGTGCGGCTTACCCTCCGGATAGGAGATCCGGTGCTGCGTCGGCTGCCTCCCACCGGTGACCGGCATCGACCAGAGCGCGACGCGGGTGCGGCGCTCCTTCGCGTCGACGTTGTCACCGGTGTCGGCGATCCACAGGGTGGTGCCGTCCTTGGAGAGGGCGAGATCCTCGGTGTCGACCGGGCCCTGCCCCGGGTACTGGACCGGGTCCTTCGAGATCTTGCACTTGGTGTCGAGGAAGAAGACCCGCTTGCGTGCCGTGACCTCAGTGCTGTCGTTGACGACGATGTAACCGCTCTTGGTCGCGACCAGGCCGGACAGCTCCCGCAGGCGCTCGTCGGTGATCGTGCACCGCTTCTGGCCGGCGGTGGCGGCGGGCGGCTCGGACGACCCGGGGGCGGGAGCCGCCGCGGCGACTCCGGCGAGCGCCACGGTTGCCCCGAGCAGGCCGAGGGCAACCGTGACCGAGGAAACATCGCGGCGCATTCGGCCAGTGTCGCATGCCACGCGTTTCCGGCGGATAACACCGTGGCCGCTCAGGCGCGGCTGCCGGCCGCCTGCCCCTGTCGCTCGACGTCGAACGGCGCCAACTCCGCGGCGAGGTCCGCGGCGACGCGGACGTGCAGCAGGGTGCCCTCCGGCAGGTGCGCCGTGCTGAGCACCTCACCCGTGCGATGCACCCGGGCAACGAGGTCACCGCGGTCGTACGGCAGCACTGCCCGGACCTCCACGGCCGGTCGCGGCAGCCGCTCCTCGATCGCCGCGCGCAGCCCGTCGATGCCGCGCCCGGAGTGCGCGGAGACGAAGATCGCGTCCGGCCAGAGCCGCTTGAGCCGCAGCAGCGTGTCCTCGTCGGCCGCGTCGGTCTTGTTGACCACCAGCAGCTCGGGGAGCCGGTCCGCGCCCACCTCGGCGAGCACCTCGTGCACCGCCCGGACCTGCTCCTCCGGATCCGGGTGGGTGCCGTCGACGACGTGCACCACCAGATCCGCCTCCGCGACCTCCTCGAGCGTCGAACGGAACGCCTCGACGATCTGGTGCGGCAGGTGCCTGACGAAACCGACGGTGTCGGAGAGGGTGTAGAGCCGGCCGTCCGCGGCGGTCGCCTTGCGGGTGGTCGGGTCCAGAGTCGCGAACAGCGCGTTTTCCACAAGCACGCCCGCCCCGGTCAACCGGTTGAGCAGGCTGGACTTGCCGGCGTTCGTGTAGCCGGCGATAGCCACGGCGGGCACCGAGTTGCGGCTGCGTCGGGCGCGCTTGGTGACGCGTACCGTGCGCATGCTCTTGATCTCGCGGCGCAGCCGGGAGATGCGGTGCCGGATCCGCCGCCTGTCGGTCTCCAGCTTGGTCTCACCGGGACCACGCACACCCACACCGCCGCCGGCGCCACCGCCCCGGCCGGAACCACCGGTCTGCCGGGAGAGCGTCTCACCCCAACCACGCAGCCGGGGCAGCAGGTATTCGAGCTGGGCCAGCTCGACCTGCGCCTTACCTTCCTTGCTCTTGGCGTGCTGGGCGAAGATGTCGAGGATCAGCGCGGTCCGGTCGACGACCTTGACCTTGGTGCGCTGCTCCAGGTTGCGCAGCTGCGACGGGGACAACTCACCGTCACAGATGACAGTGTCGGCGCCGCTGGAGAGCACCACCGCGCCGAGGTCGTCGACCTTGCCTCGGCCGATGTACGTGGCCGGGTCGGGCCGGCTGCGGCGCTGGATGAGCCCTTCGAGCACCTGCGACCCGGCGGTCTCGGCAAGCGCGGCGAGCTCGGTGAGCGAATTTTCCGCGTCGGCTGCCGTGCCCTCGGTCCAGACGCCCACCAGGACGACCCGCTCCAGCCGCAGCTGGCGGTATTCCACCTCGGTGACGTCGGTGAGCTCGGTTGACAGGCCCGGGACGCGTCGGAGGGACTGCCGCTCCGACAGATCCATCTCGCCGGTGGTGACGTCGTCGAACTCGTCCTCGACGGGGACGAAGCTCTCCTGGTCTCGCAAGCGGTTCTCCTGTCCGTTTTGATAAGTGGAACGTAATCCTGACATGACACAACGCCGAACGCACCTGCTATATGCCCATGCTCAGGGGCATCAAAAGTGGGGGCGAATGCTGGTCGGCTGCGACAACCCGGTAGAAATGCGGGCGGCGGCCGATCGGCCGCACAGCCGTTACGGAGGGATCCCGTGGCCATCACCCGACTGCCGAGCGCCGGATTTTCGATCACCATCCGGATCGCCGTGACCGCGGACGCGTCCTCGATCGGCCGGCTCACCACATCCGTCGGCGAGGCCGGCGCGATCGTCACGGCGCTGGACGTGGTGGACTCCGACCCGACGAACGTGATCGTCGACCTGACCTGCGACACCGCCGACGCCGGCCACGCCGACCAGGTGGTCGACGCGCTCACCGCGCTGGACGGCGTGGACGTGCGGAAGGTGTCGGACCGGACGTTCCTCCTGCACCTGGGCGGCAAGATCGAGGTGACGTCGAAGGTCGCGCTGCGCAACCGCGACGAGCTGTCCCGGGCGTACACCCCGGGGGTGGCCCGGGTCTGCATGGCCATCGCCGAGAACCCGGCGGACGCCCGGCGGCTGACGATCAAGCGCAACACCGTCGCGGTGGTCAGCGACGGCTCCGCGGTGCTGGGCCTGGGCAACCTGGGCCCGGCCGCCTCGCTGCCGGTGATGGAGGGCAAGGCCGCGCTGTTCAAGCGCTTCGGCGGCGTGGACGCCTGGCCGGTGGTGCTGGACACCCAGGACACCGACGAGATCGTGCAGATCGTCAAGGCGATCGCGCCGGCGTACGGCGGGATCAACCTGGAGGACATCGCCGCGCCGCGCTGCTTCGAGATCGAGGCCCGGCTGCGCGAGGCGCTTGACATCCCGGTGTTCCACGACGACCAGCATGGCACCGCGATCTGCGTGCTCGCCGCGCTCACCAACGCGCTGCGGGTGGTCGGCAAGCAGCTGGAGGACGTCCGGGTGGTCGTCTCCGGCGCCGGCGCGGCCGGCACCGCGATCATGAAGCTGCTGCTGCGCCAGGGCGTCGGCGACATCATCGCGTACGACCGGGAGGGTGCCCTGCACCGTGGGCTGACCGGGCTCAACTCGGCGTGGCAGTGGCTGGCGGAGAACACCAACAAGGAGAACTACTCGGGTGACCTGCCGGGTGCGATCCGGGGTGCCGACGTGTTCATCGGGGTGAGCGCGCCGAACCTGCTCGCCGGCGACGACATCGCCCAGATGGCCAAGGACTCGATCGTCTTCGCGCTCGCCAACCCGGACCCGGAGGTCGACCCGCGGGAGGCGCGTAAGCACGCCGCGGTGGTCGCCACCGGCCGCTCGGACCAGCCGAACCAGATCAACAACGTGCTCGCCTTCCCCGGGGTGTTCCGGGGCATGCTGGACGCGCACGCCGAGGAGTTCACCGAGGAGATGGCGATCGCGGCCGCCCGGGCCATCGCCGACGTGGTGGGCGAAGACAAGATCAACCCGACGGTGATCGTGCCGAGCGTGTTCGACTCCCGGGTCGCCCCGGCGGTCGCCGCCGCGCTCTACCTGCAACAGGCGATCGATCCGTTGAACCGGCTGTTGCAGTGGACGGAGCAGGCGCAGCGCGGTTTCGCGTCGTACG
>NZ_JBEZFA010000048.1:0-56859 GCF_040649215.1 Micromonospora sp. NPDC049044
ATCTGCGCCCGCTCAACGGACGACAACCTCTGCCCCGGCATGACCCCTCATCCTGACGAGAATCCACCCCGTTGCAACAACCACTTGAGCCCAAGGCGATCGGACACCGCGATTTTCATTGAACGCGAGTCGATCAGCAGCCAGCGGTCGCGAGCGGGTCAGGCGGTGTCGGCTTTGTGGAGATCTGCTCCCTTTTCCCGGGCTGAGTTCGGGCCGGAAGAGTCCTGGGCGGGCGGCGAGTTTCGCCGGAGCAGACCCGGGCCGGCCGAAGCGGGCGGGCCGACCGGTTCGCGCTCGGTCGCAACCGGGATCACGGCCGCCGCCCCCGACGGCTCGACGTAGGCAGGTCCGGGCACACCCGACTGCTCCGCCTCGACCGCGCGGGTGCCGTCGGCATCGGCCATTTCGGCACCGGGGCTGTCGACGCCGGCAAGCCTCGCAGCGCCACGCCCATCCCGCCGCTGCGCAAGCCCCTCCACACCGTCGAGCCGCCCCACACCACCGGACCGCTCCACGCCACTGGACCTCTCCACCCGCTCGGTGGGGGCGGCGCGCCGGGGGTTGGGGGTCGGCCGGGACGACAGCAGCCGGGGCGGCACGGCCTCCGGGGCGGTCACCGGGGCCAGACCGGCCACGACAGTGTTGACGATCTCGGCCGCGTACGAGCCGTCCGGGTCGTAGTCGGGGTCGAAGACGGTCAGCTCCACGCCGAGGCAGTGCGGGGTGTCGACCAGGCCGGCGAGCAGGATCTCCAGCTCGGCGAAGGCGATCCCACCGGGGTCGGGGGCGTCGACGGCGGGCATCACCGCGGGGTCGAGCACGTCCACGTCGATGTGCACCCAGTAGCCCGCGCAGTCGGCGAGTTGCTCGTGCGCCCACTGCGCCGTCCGGGCGGCGCCTTCGGCGCGGAGCGCCGGCACCGGTCGGGTGGTGATCCCCGCGGCCTGCAGGTCGAGCCGGTATTCGTCCTGGGCTCGGATGCCGAGCACCACCACGTCGATGTCGCGGAAGTACGGCCGGCGACCCTCGATCGCGGCCAGGTCGGCCTGGCCGCGACCGGTGACGAGGGCCAGGTCCTCCCCGGCTGCCGCTCCCACGTAGGAGGCGTTGCCGGGGTGCCGGAAGTCGGAGTGCCCGTCGACGAAGACCAGCCCGATCCGGCCGCCGACTGCCTCACCGAGGCGGTGCATGGCAAGCGCCGAGCCGAGCAGCACTGAGCAGTCGCCGCCCAGCACCACCGGGAACTCACCCCGGTCGATGATCGAGCCGATCCGTTCGGCGAGGGCGAGCGAGTAGTCGGCGATCTCCCGGGCGTGGCACACCCCGTCGCCGGGCCGCCAGTCACCCGGGTCGTACCGGGCCGGGGTGACGCAGCCCGCGTCGCGGGCGCGGAGCCGGGCCAGCAGTTCGTGGTCGCGCAGCGCGCCGGGTGCCTTGGCGCAACCCGGGACCGACGTGGACGTCGGTGGCCGCAGACCGAGATTTGTCGGCGCGTCGAGGACGGCGATCCGGCGCATCATGAGCTCCCGTCCTCGTTTGTCGGGCGGGCCGGCCGGAACGCCGGCCCGCGCTGGCGTGCTTCGAACTCAGAACAGGGCGCTGGCCAGGGCCCGGCGGGCCGAGGCGACCGCCGGATCGTCGGGGCCGGCGATGGAGAAGAGCGAGACCAGGTGCTGGCGGGCGGTCTCCCGGTCCTCTCCGGCGGTGCGCCGGACCAGACCGACGAGCCGGGCGTACGCCTGCTCGGCCAGGCCGCTGAGCACCTCGATGTCGGCGGCCAGCAGTTGCGCGGCCACGTCGTCGGGGGCACTCTCGGCGGCGGCCAGCGCGGCGGCGGGGTCCGCGCCGGCCACCCGGCGGGCCACCCCGACCTGGGCCAGCCCGGCCGTCGCCGCAGCGTCCGCCGGAGCGTCGGCGAGGATCTTCTTGTACGCCTGCTCGGCGGCGTCCAGGTCACCGCTCATCAGCGCGTCGTCCGCCTCGTCGAGGCGGGGGTCCTCCGGTTCGGCGACTGTCACGCCGCCGGCCTTGAGCACGGCCTGGAGCCACTGGCGCAGCTGCGGCTCGGGCACCACACCGGAGAAGGCGTCGACCGGCTGCCCGCCGACGACCGCGTAGACCATGGGGATGCCCTGGACCCGGAACATCTGGGCGATGCGCGGATTTTCCTGCACGTCTACCCGGGCCAGCACCCAGGTGCCGCCGCCCTCGGCGTTCAACTGCTCCAGGACCGGGGCGAACTCGTCGCTCTCCGGGAAGCCGGCCGCGCCGAAGAACACGACGACGGGCATGGCCATCGACCGTTCGAGCACCTCGGACTGGATTGTCGCTTCGGTGACGTCGACGATGGCGGTGCTTCCGCCGGCGGCGGGGGCGCCGGGGGTGCCGTTGGACGGGCCGCCCTGCGGGGGCGTGCCGGGGCGGGAACTGGCTGGTGCGGGGCCACGCAGCGTGCTGAGGTCGACCGCGCCGCGGGTGAAGATCGACGAGGTGATCCGTGGGTCGCTCATGGTTACCTAGTCTCGCACGTGACCCGCCGTTCTCAGGTCACCCACAACCCCGACGTTGCAACTCTCACCCTGCCCTTCCACCCCGCCCGACACCCCCGCCCGGCACCCCACGCCGCAACCTCGCGATCGTGCACTTCCGGCCCGGCGGGACGCGGCTTTCAGGCCGTTCGCCGGGACCGCAGGTGCACGATTCGCGGGGGTTGCGGGGCGGGGGGAAACGCGGGGGTGGGGTGGTCAGAAGCGGGCGGGTTCGCGGTGGGTGCCCCATTCGGCGCGCAGGGCGTCGCAGATCTCGCCGAGGGTTGCCTCGGCGCGAACGGCGTCGAGCATCGCGGGGATCATGTTCTCGTCGGTGCGGCTGGCGTCGACCATCCTGGCCACCGCCGTCCGGACCGCCGCCTCGTCCCGGGCGCCCTTGCGCGCGGCCAGCACCCGGCGCTGCTCCAGCTCCACCTCGTGCGAGATGCGCAGGATCTCCAACTCCTTGGCGACGGTGCCGGTGTGGCAGTTGACCCCGACGATCTTCTTGTCGCCCTTTTCGAGGGCCTGCTGGTAGACGAAGGCCGACTCGGCGATGTGCCCGGTGAACCAGCCGTCCTCGATGCCGCGCAGGATGCCGGAGGTCATCGGGCCGATCTGGTGCGGCCCGTCGCCGCCGAGCTGCCGGATCCGGGCGAAGATCTCCTCCGCCTCGGCCTCGATCTTGTCGGTCAGCGCCTCGACGTACCAGGAGCCGCCGAGCGGGTCGGCGACGTTGACGACGCCGGTCTCCTCCATCAGCACCTGCTGGGTACGCAGGGCGATCTCGGCGGACTCGTCGGTGGGTAGCGCCAGGGTCTCGTCGAGCGCGTTGGTGTGCAGCGAGTTGGTGCCGCCGAGCACTGCCGCGAGGGCCTCGACGGCGGTACGTACGACGTTGTTCACCGGCTGCTGCGCGGTGAGCGACACCCCGGCGGTCTGCGTGTGGAACCGCAGCCAGAGTGCCTTCTCGCTGGTAGCGCCGTAGACGTCGCGCAGCCAACGGGCCCAGATCCGGCGGGCGGCGCGGAACTTGGCGATCTCCTCGAAGAAGTCGAGGTGCGAGTCGAAGAAGAAGCTCAGCCCCGGCGCGAAGACGTTCACGTCCAGGCCGCGGGAGAGGCCCAGCTCGACGTACCCGAAACCGTCGGCCAGGGTGTACGCAAGCTCCTGCGCGGCGGTCGAGCCGGCCTCGCGGATGTGGTAGCCGGAGACCGACAGCGGCTTGTAGCGCGGGATCTCGGCGGCGCAGTATTCCATCAGGTCGCCGATCAGGCGCAGGTGCGGCTCGGGGTCGAAGAGCCACTCCTTCTGCGCGATGTACTCCTTGAAGATGTCCGTCTGCAGGGTGCCGTCCAGCTTGGACAGGTCGGCGCCCTGCCGTTCGGCGGCGACCAGGTACATGCAGAACACCGGCACCGCCGGGCCGGAGATGGTCATCGAGGTGGTGACGTCGGCCAGGTCGATGCCGTCGAAGAGCGCCTGCATGTCGGTGGCGCTGTCGATCGCGACACCGCAGTGGCCGACCTCGCCGAGTGCCTGCGGGTCGTCCGAGTCGCGGCCCATCAGCGTCGGCATGTCGAACGCGACCGAGAGGCCGCCGCCGCCGGCGCCGAGGATCATCTTGTAGCGCTCGTTCGTCTGCTGGGCGTTGCCGAAGCCGGCGAACTGCCGGATCGTCCAGGTCCGCCCCCGGTAACCGGTCGGATAGAGGCCCCGGGTGTACGGGTACTCGCCCGGCCAGCCGATCCGCTCGAAGCCCGGGTACGCGCTGCCCTCGGGCGGTCCGTAGACCGGCTCGACCGGCATCCCGGAGAGCGTGGTGAAGTCAGCGTCGCGCTTGCGGGCGGCGTCGTAGCGGGCCTGCCAACGCGCCCGTCCGGCGTCGATCTCGTCGGCGTCCATGAGCAGGGCTCCTCCTCGGGTCCTCGACTGGCAGGTCGAGTGTAGGGCCCATACCTGAACGATCGCTAAGTCCCGTCGTACCGACGGGTAACCGTCACCGGAGCCACCGCCTGGCGCACGGGCCGTCGTGGTCGGCCCGCAGCAGGCAGCGCCGGCCGCCGTCGAGCCGCAGGTCGCAGAAGACCCGATGGCGTACGCACTAGGCGTCCTCGGCCGAGACGGTGGTCTCACCGGGTTCGGCCTGGGCGAGTACGTCGGCCCACCGCGCCACCACCCGGGCCAGCCGTACCGCGCCGCCCAGGTCGGTAGCGACCACCGGCAGGTGGATGACGAAGATCTCCCGGCAGGATCGACCCTGGCCAGTGAGGCGCGGATGGCTCAGGAGCACAGCATCGGCCGCGACGCGGTACGTATGGCGGTCTCACTTCTGCGTTCTGAGGACCTGGTCACCACCAGCCGGGGCCAGAGCACCAGGGTTAGTGAGACCCCGCGGCGCACCACTGTCGAACTCGCCGCCGGCAGTTCGGTCAGTTCGGTCATCGCCCGGATGCCGAGCGGCATCGAGCGGCGAGCGATGCAGCTCGACGATGGCGTGCCGATCCTCGAGGTCCGGGACGCGACGGGCGAGGTGAAGGTGCTACCCGGCGACGAGGTCGAGGTTGACCCGGCCGGGCCAGGGCTGACGGCCGGGTCGTCACTGTCTCGACGCGCGGTCAGGCGGCCGGGCCGCCCATCGCCACGTCGTCGACCCGGATGTTGACCTCGTCGACCCGCAGCCCGTACGCCTCGACGGCCTCGGTCACCCGTGCCCGTACCTCGCTGGTGACCTGGGGCACCGGCTGGCCGGCGTCGATGACGAGCACCAGGTTGACCACTGCCGCGTCGCCGGTCACGTGGGCCGAGCAACCCCGCCGGGCGTCGCCCACCTGATCCAACCCGACCCGGTCGAGCACCGAGTTGAAGAATCGGGCCACGTCCCCGCCCAACTCCGCCACCCCGGGCACTGCGCGAGCCGCCGCGACCGCGATCTTCTCGATAACCTCGTCGGAGACGTGCGTCGTACCGCCTGCTGGAACCGACACCGCGCCCAACTCCTGCGTCGCCTCGTGGTTCACGTCCCGCTCCCCTGCTCGCCGCGTCACCGCCCAGCCCGAACACCGTCGGGCGGGTGCGAGCGTACCGATCTGGACGCAGCGACGGGGGCCCGCGGTCGCAAGTAGAGCCGCCAACTCCCTGACGATCAATCTCAAGCGCTCGATGAGTGCAGGTGTTAGGCGCCGCCGGGAGCGGCCGGTGCCCTCGGTTGATCGATCATGAGGTTATTACCACCGATGTCGGCGTGTCGGCGCTACAACTTCATGATCACCCGAAAGCGAGCGCCGGGCACTGCCTCACCGAGGCGGTCCAGGTCTACGAGCTACGCGATCTCGCTGCATGAGGCCCGCTGCACCGCTCCCAGTGAAGCGCCGCCTTCCTGTTCAGCGGGCGAGTTGGGCGAGCAGGGTGTCCGCCGCCGCGTACGGGTCGAGGCCACCGGCAGCGACGGAGGCGGCGAGCGTGCTCAGCTCCGTACCGTCGCGCAGGGAGCCGATCCGGGCGCGGAGGATGCCGAGCGCGATGGCCTCGATCTCGGCGGCGGCCCGCGCCTCCTGGCGGCGGCGCAGCTCGCCGTGCTCGACCAGCCAGCCGCGGTGCTTGTCGATGGCGGCGGCGATGTCGTCGATGCCCTCGCCCCGGGCGGCTACCGAGCGGACCACCTGCGGTCGCCACTGCCCCGGCCCACGCTCACCGAGGGCGATCATGCCCTGGATGTCGCGGACGGTGGCGTCGACGCCGTCCCGGTCGGCCTTGTTGACCACGAAGACGTCAGCGATCTCCAGGATGCCGGCCTTGACCGCCTGGATCGCGTCGCCCATCCCGGGCGCGAGCAGCACCAACGTGGTGTCGGCAAGCGAGGCGACCTCGACCTCGGCCTGCCCGACGCCGACGGTCTCCACAAGCACCACGTCACAGCCGGCGCCCTCCAGCACCCGGACCGCCTGCGGCGTCGCAGCGGCCAACCCGCCGAGGTGGCCCCGGCTGGACATGGACCGGATGTAGACGCCCGGGTCGGTGGCGTGGTCCTGCATCCGCACCCGGTCGCCGAGGATCGCCCCGCCGGTGAACGGGCTGGACGGGTCGACCGCCAGCACGCCGACCCGGTGCCCCTGCGCCCGCAGCGCGCGGACCAGCTCGTTGGTGGTTGTCGACTTGCCCACCCCGGGCGAGCCGGTCAACCCGACCACCTGGGCCTGCCCGGCGTACGGCGCCAGCGCGGCGGCGACCGCCGGCAGCAGCGGGTCGCCGTTCTCCACAAGCGTGATCAGCCGAGCCACCGCGCGGGGGTCACCCGCGCGGGCCCGCTCGACAAGCATCGGTACGTCCCGGGAGCGGCGCACCGACGTGGTGCCCGCCGACGGGACCTGCTCGGCCGCCTCGCTCACCGGTCCGACACAACCTTGCCCGGCACGTGGATGATCAGCGCGTCGCCCTGACCGCCGCCGCCGCAGAGGGCCGCCGCGCCGGTGCCGCCGCCACGCCGCTTCAGCTCCAGGGCGAGGGTGAGGACCAGCCGCGCGCCGGACATGCCGATCGGGTGGCCCAGCGCGATCGCGCCGCCGTTGACGTTGACCTTGTCGGGGCTGATCCCGAGGTCCCGGGTGGACTGGATGCCGACCTGGGCGAACGCCTCGTTGATCTCGATGAGGTCCAGGTCGGCGACGCTCAGGCCACCCTTCTTCAGGGCGTGGTTGATCGCGTTTGACGGCTGCGAGTGCAGGGAGTTGTCCGGGCCCGCCACGTTGCCGTGCGCACCGATCTCGGCCAGCCAGGTCAAGCCCAGCTCGGTGGCCTTGGCCTTGCTCATCACGAGCACGGCGGCAGCGCCGTCGGAGATCGGCGACGAGCTGCCGGCGGTGATGGTGCCGTCCTTGGCGAAGGCCGGGCGCAGCTTGGCAAGCGACTCGACGGTGGTGTTCGGGCGGATGCCCTCGTCCTCGCTGATCACCAGCGGGTCACCCTTGCGCTGCGGGATCACCACCGGGGCGATCTCGTCGGCGAAGTGGCCGTTCTTCTGCGCCGCGGCGGCCCGCTGGTGGCTGGCGGCGGCGAAGGCGTCCTGCTCCTCGCGGGTGATGCCGTGCTTCGTGCCGATCCGCTCGGTCGACTCGCCCATCGAGCAGCAGTCCCAGGCGTCGCTGAGCCCGTCGTGCGCCATGTGGTCCTTGACCACCACGTCGCCGTACTTGTAGCCGGTGCGTTGACCCATCAGCAGGTGCGGGGCGTTTGTCATCGACTCCATGCCACCGGCCACCACGATGTCGAACTCGCCGGCCCGGATCAGCTGGTCGGCCAGGGCGATCGCGTCCAGGCCGGAGAGGCAAACCTTGTTGATGGTCAGCGCCGGCACGGACATCGGTACGCCGGCCTCGACCGCCGCCTGCCGCGCCGGGATCTGGCCGGCGCCGGCCTGCAGCACCTGCCCCATGATCACGTACTGGACCTGGTCGGGGCTGACCCCGGCGCGCTCCAACGCGGCCTTGATGGCGATCCCACCGAGCTTCGTGGCCGGGAGGTCCTTGAGGTTGCCCAGCAGCCGACCCATCGGGGTCCGTGCGCCGCTGACGATCACCGAAGCCATGCCTGCCTCCGAGGGGGTGCCGTGCTGTACGCCTTAACGATTGTTCGGCCAGACTAGCGTCATGACTGAGAACTCCTCCGCCGAGCCCGGTGCCGACTCCGTCACAGACATCGGGCTTCGCAAGATCGACCACGTCGGGATCGCCGTGGCCGACCTGGACGCCGCGATCGACTTCTACCAGCGGACGTTCGGGATGCGCTGCGTGCACGTCGAGACCAACACCGAGCAGGGCGTCCGGGAGGCGATGCTCGCCGTCGGGCCGACCACCGAGGGCGGCTGCGTGCAACTGCTCGCCCCACTCACCCCGGAGTCGAAGATCGCCAAGTTCCTGGACCGCAACGGGCCGGGTGTGCAGCAGGTCGCGTACACGGTGGTGGACATCGACGCGGCCTGCGCGGCGCTGCGCGAGCGGGGCATGCGGCTGCTCTACGACGCACCACGGCGCGGCACCGCGGACAGCCGGATCAACTTCGTCCACCCCAAGGACGCCGGTGGCGTCCTCGTCGAACTGGTCCAGCCCGCCCCCACCGCCCACTGACGCCCGCCCGGCAAGATCCGCATCACGTAGCCCGCGCCCGTCGAAGCCGTCGGCCGCGCACGTCAGTGCGCGGTTGGCGGGGCGGCCGGACACCTTCACGCATCGGCGGATGCAGTTTTTCACAGAGGACTTCCCGGCCTAGCTACCGTTCAGTAACGTCCGCCTCCACCGGAGCTCGACCGGGGTCGGATGTGTCGAATGCCGACATGGCGGTCGTGCCCTACCGGCGCCGACGATGGCAGCACCCGGGCCCGCGCGGGTGCGGACGAACCGGAGGTCACCGTGCAGGACATCCTCGAAGCGATCATGGCGGCGGAGGAATCGAGCGATCCGGACCGCGAACTCACCGGCATCGCCGGGCTGCCCGTACCGGAGAGTTACCGAGGCGTGGTGGTCCGCGCCGAGGAGGCCCGGATGTTCGACGGCATGGCCACCCGGGACAAGGACCCCCGCAAGGCGTTGCACGTCCAGGAGGTGCCGACGCCGGAGCTGGCGCCGGGCGAGGCGTTGGTAGCGGTGATGGCCAGCGCGATCAACTACAACACCGTGTGGACGAGCATCTTCGAGCCGCTGCCCACCTTCAAGTTCCTCCAGCGCTACGGCCGGGTCTCCGAGCTGACCCGCCGGCACGACCTCCCGTACCACGTCGTCGGGTCGGACGCGGCCGGCGTGGTGCTGCGCACCGGTCCCGGGGTGACCCGGTGGGCGCCCGGCGACGAGGTTGTGGCGCACTGCCTCTCCGTCGAGCTCGAGGACGCCGCCGGGCACGACGACACCATGCTCGACCCGCAGCAGCGGATCTGGGGCTTCGAGACCAACTTCGGTGGGCTGGCCGAGCTGGCGGTGGTCAAGGCCAACCAGCTGATGCCCAAGCCACGGCACCTGAGCTGGGAGGAGGCGGCCAGCCCCGGGCTTGTCAACTCCACCGCGTACCGGCAGCTCGTCTCGCACCACGGGGCCAACATGAAGCAGGGCGACGTGGTTTTGATCTGGGGGGCCTCCGGCGGCCTCGGCGGGTACGCCACCCAGATGGCACTCAACGGTGGCGCGATCCCGGTGTGCGTCGTCTCCTCGCCGGAGAAGGCGGAGCTGTGCCGCCGGATGGGCGCGGAGCTGGTCATCGACCGGGCGGCGGAGGGTTTCCGCTTCTGGAAGGACGAGGAGACCCAGGACCCGGACGAGTGGAAGCGCTTCGGCGAACGGATTCGCGAGCTGACCGCCGGCGAGGACCCGGACATCGTCTTCGAGCACCCGGGGCGGGAGACGTTCGGCGCCAGCGTCTACGTGGCCCGGCGCGGTGGGACCATCGTCACCTGCGCCTCCACCAGCGGCTTCCAGCACCAGTACGACAACCGCTACCTCTGGATGCACCTCAAGCGGATCGTCGGCAGCCACTTCGCCAACTATCACGAGGCGTGGCAGGCCAACCGTCTGGTCGCGCTCGGCAAGGTGCACCCGACGGTGTCCCGCACCTACTCACTCGAGCAGACCGGTCAGGCCGCGTACGAGGTGCACCGCAACGCCCACCAGGGCAAGGTCGGCGTGCGTTGCCTCGCGCCCACCGACGGCCTGGGCGTGCGCGACTGGGAGCTGCGGGCCCGGCACGAGGACGCGATCAACCGGTTCCGGGGGCACTGACCGGCACCGGCGGACCGGAGGCACCGACCAGCCGGACGGATGAACGCGTGATGACCAATGCGGCGATCGACATTGTTCTTCCGCTCCCATTACCGGGAAACCCACCCGGATCGAACAAAGGGCCTCGGGGTAACCCCGGGGCCCTTTTCCGCGTCACGCTGCGTGGCGTCCGACCCGCCCGGGACCTGCCAAGATCGCCGATTGGTCCCGCCCCGCCGATGGTGGGAGTTGACCATGTAAAGAGGCCACGAAAGCTGCGCACCGCTCTTGCGAAGCACCCTGGGGCGTCTGCCAGTATGTCCCAATGCCCCAGCAGCAGTCCTCCCCTCTCGCGTTCTTCGATAACGCGAACTCGCAGCCAGACTTCACCGTCGGCCTGCGCGGTTACAACACCCACCAGGTCGATGACTTCCTCGGCCGGATGACCGCCGCGCTTACCCAGTCCGAGCAGGCCCGCGCCGAGGCCGAGCAGCGGATGAACGACGCCCAGCGTCGACTCCGCCAGGCCGAGCAGCGCATGGGCGCGCTCGAGCAGAAGCTCACCGAGACGAACAAGCAGCTCGAAGAGAACAGCCGGCCCACCCTCTCCGGGCTCGGCACCCGCGTCGAGCAGATCCTCCGGCTCGCCGAGGAGCAGGCCAACGATCACCGCAACGAGGCCAAGCGCGAGGCGGAGGGCATCCTCTCCGCAGCCCGCCTCGAGGCCCGCGAGATCACCGACAAGGCACGTGCCGAGGCGGCGGCCATGAAGGCGAGCGCCGAGCGCGAGGCGGGCAACCTCCGCACGACCGCCGAGCGCGAGGCCGCCGAGGTCCGGGTGCAGGCCCGCCGGGAGGCCGACACGCTGCGCGCGGACGCCGACCGGGAGACCAAGCAGCTGCGCACCGTGACCGCGCACGAGGTCGCCGAGCTGAAGTCGACTGTCGAGCGGGAGGTCGCCACCCTCCGGGCCACCGCCGAGCGGGAGATCACCCAGCAGCGGGCGAAGGCCGCCCGCGAGGCTGAGGAGAAGCGCGCCGAGGCGACCAAGCTGCTCACCGACGCACGGGACAAGCGCGACAAGGACCTCCAGGCGCTGGAGCTCCAGCTGGCTGAGCGGCGGGAGAAGTCCGAGCGCGAGGAGTCCGAGCGGCACGCCGCCCAGGTCGCGCAGACCCAGAAGATGGTGAGCGAGGCCGAGCAGCGTGCTCGGGCCGCTCAGGATCGGGCCAAGGAGATCGAGCAGCGCGCCGAGGCTCGCCGGGTCGAGTCGGAGCGCAACGCCGCCGAGACTGTGGACAAGGCCAAGGCGCACTCCGAGAAGATGCTCAACGAGGCCAAGTCCGAGTCGCAGCGTCTGCTCTCCGAGGCCCGCACCGAGGCGGAGCTGACCACGCAGGCCGCCCGCCGCGAGGTCGAGGACCTCACCCGGCAGAAGGACGCGGTCACCTCGCAGCTGGGCCAGATGCTCTCCGGGCTCGCCGGCATCGTGCCGGGGATGCCGGCGGCTGCTCCGGCGGCCAAGCCGGAGGCCAAGAAGACCGAGGGCGGTCAGGATCGGGTGCCGGCGGAGACCGCCGGCTGACGCGAGGCGTCAGGTCGGGGCATCGACGGCGCGAGGTGACACCGGGTAACCGGTGCAACCTCGCGCCGTATGCGTTTCCCAACCGTCGGTGTCCCTCGCTCATAACGGAGTGAAGTAGGTCGCACAAGGCGCGTCCGTATCGCCCCAGCCGGCCCGGTTGCGTGTGAGGATGGGGGCATGTCGCACGGCGAGGAACTGTTCGCTCTCGGCGGGGACGTGACGACGGAGCCCAGCTTCGAGTCCGCTCTGCGGGGGTACGAGAAGAAACAGGTTGATCGGTATGTCGCGCGTGCCGAGCACGAGATCGCGACCCTCGCCGCCGAACGCGAGCAGGCGTATACACAGATCCACAAGCTCGCCGGCCAGGTCGAGGTGCTCCAGCGTGACCTGACGCAGGTGCGCAAGCAGATGAACGTGGTCGACCCGGCCTCGCTCCGGCACCTCGGCCCACTTGTCGACTCGATCGTGACGCAGGCCCAAGAGTTGGCCGACAAGCTGGTGGCCGATGCGAATGTGGAGATCGACGCCCGCCGCGCCGCGGCCGAGCACATCATCGAGGAGGCCCGCGAGCAGGCCGCGCGGGCGCTGAAGGACTTCGAGATCGCGCTCGCCGCGCGCCGCTCGGAGGAGGAGCGGCAGAGCGCGGCCCGGCGGGCCGAGGCCGAGGCCACTCTGCGGTCCGCCAAGGACGAGTCGGCGCAGTTGCGCAAGGCGGCGCAGGACGCGCTGGCGAAGGCGCAGCAGGAGGCCACCCAGCTGCGGGACAACGCCAAGGAGATCCACGCTCGGGCCCAACAGGAGTCGGCCAAGCTGCGTGAGACGGCCCGCGAGGCGTTGGCGAACGCCCGGCAGGAGGCCAGCGACCTGCGCGAGGCCGCCAAGGAGGTGCACGCCAAGGCCCTCCAGGAGGCCAAGCGGCTCACCGACACCGCGACCGAGGCCGGTCGGGCGAGTCACGCCAAGGCGCAGCAGGAGGCAAAGCAGATCATCGACGATGCGTCGATGGCCGGGCGGGCCACCCGCGCGAAGGCGCAACAGGAGGCGGAGCGGCTGACCACGCAGGCCGCCGAGGCGGCCAAGCGCAGCCGGGCCGACACCGAGGCGTACGTGCAGCGGATGCGCGCCGAGACCGAGGCGTACGTGCAGCAGACCCGGGCGCAGACCCAGCAGGAGCTGGGCGCGTGGCGGGCCGGTGTGGAGCAGGAGGTCAACTCGCGTCGGGAGGCTGCCGACCGGGAGTTGGCGCAGCGTCGGTCCACTGCCGAGCAGGAGTTCGCCAAGCACCGCGACGAGCTGGACAAGCAGCACACGTCCCGCCAGCAGGAGTTGGAGTCCGGGTTCGCCAGCCGTCAGCAGGAGTTCGAGGCGGGTTACACCACCCGCCGCGACGAGTTGGAAACCGAGTACACGAGCCGCAGGAACGAGCTGGAGACCGACTACTCCACGCGTAAGAACGAGATCGAGCAGAGCGCGGCCGGGATTCTTCAGGCGGCCGAGCAGGAGGCGGCGGCTCTGCGCCAGCGGTCCGAGGCGGAGGCGGCCGAGCTGCTGAGCCGGGCCGAGACCGAGGCCGGCGCCAAGCGCCGCGAGGCTGACGAGCACGTCGCGGCGTCGCGTCGGCAGTTCGAGGAGTACGCGGCCACCACCCAGCAGCACCTGGCCACCACCCAGCAGCACCTGGCGGCCACCCAGCAGGAGTCGGCGGCCGGTCGACAGCAGCTCGCCCAGGTGATGCTGGAGATCGCCCAGGCCCAGCAGCAGCTCGCCGACCTGCGACAGGAGACCTGGAAGGCTCGGCAGGAGTCGGACGAGCTGCAACGGCAGATGGCCGAGCTGCGGTTGCAGAGCGTGGCGGGCCCGGTCGACGGCCCGACCGCGCCGGCCGCCGCTGACGGTGCGGGCCGGAACACCACCGACGACGGTGCCGAGGGCGCGACAGTCTCCAGCGCGGCGACCGTCGACGCGGGCACCGTCGACGCGGGCACGTCGCCCGGGTCGGGTGCGGCCACCGGCGTCAAGACCGAGCCCGCCGACACCCGTCAGCCGCTGAACGCCGGGGCCGAGGGCGCCGGGCAGTCCACGACCCGACCGGTGGCCGAGCCGGTGACCACAGTCGATGGAGGTGCGGCGAGCGCCGGGGTGGACGGGGAGCCGACAGTGGCCGCCGTTCCGGGCGAGGGCGGCCGGGGCGCCAAGCCGACCAAGATCACCAGCACCGGTGAGAACGGTAAGCGGCCCAGCAAGCCCACCACCGACGAGCGCAGCGCCAAGCCCAGCAAGGTCACCATCGACAAGGACTGACGGCCGGCGTCGCCAGCCGCATGATCGACACGACATCAGTGACTTCGGGGTGTCCGGGTAACCCAGACACCCCGATTTCCTGAAGGGCGAGTGGATCAGGGCTGCTGGTCGGGTGGTGGGTCGATGACCGGGCGACGGAACGGCCCCCACGCCACGAAACGTTCGAACAGCTCCCGAGGCGCCGGCCCGGCGTAGGGATCGAGCTGGTACAGGTCGTGTGCCGCCTCGTGGTAGAGCCCGGCGAGGTAGATGGTCAGCGCCGCCGGATCGGTGGCGAACTCCGCCTTGAGCAGCAGCCGGGCGTCCGCGCAGGGCCACGGTAGGCCGTCTGCCCGGCAGCACCACATGGGTCGCAGCGGGGTGTGCGGCGTCCGCGCGCCGCAGGGTCGAGGAAACACGGGGTACGGCCCGAGCCTCGGCTGGGGCAACCCCGACACCGGTGTACGCGCCCTCCCGCCCGAGCGGGGACCCAACGGTGTGCAGCCGGTCGACGGCGGCGACGCGGCGACGACAGTGACGGGCAGCGACCGGCCGGCGGGGCGAGACGGGGGCATCAGATTGTCTCCTCGACTAGGCACGGTCGGGCCGTTGTGGAAACGGCAGGCCCGCGCGGTGGGAACCGGAGTGGTCCGGGACGACCCGGTAGGTGACAGTCTGCTGAGGGCACCGCTACGGTCGGAAGGCATCGCCGGGTCCGGTGGGGTGACTGCGGTGACGGCATGACCCGCCGGGTCGACCGGTGGAGAGGACCCTCGACCTGCGGAGGCACTGTGGAAGGCGACGCCGCGCCGACGGCCGACATGATCCGTGCGCAGCTGCGGCGGCTGCGGACCGCCGCCGGGATGAGCCAGGAGGATTTCGGCCGGCTGGTGCACTACTCCGGCTCGATGGTGTCCGCGCTGGAGCTGGGCCAGCGTCCGCTGGACCGGCTCTTCCTGGCCCGCGCCGACGAGGTCCTGGCCACCGGCGGTCTGCTCGTCTACCTGCTCAAACTCGCCGAGCGCGACGGCCAGCCGAGCTGGTTCCGGCCGTGGCTGGACGCCGAGCGCAACGCCCGCCAACTGCGCTGCTTCCAACCCACGCTGATCCCCGGCCTGCTACAGACCGAAAACTACGCCCGCGCGGTGCTGCGCGGCGACGAGTCCCTTAGCGCCGACGGCTTGGACCGGTTGCTGGCCGGCCGTATGGACCGCCAGTCGCTGCTCGTTCAGGCCGAGCCCCCGCAGTTCGTTGCCGTCATCGACGAACTGGTGCTGAGGCGCACCGGGGAAGAGTTCGTCGGCCTGATGGTCGAACAGGTCACCCACCTGGTCTCCTGCGCGGAACAGCCCAACGTCAGCGTGCACATCGTGCCCGCCGAGGTCGGGCTGCATCCAGGGCTGTCGGGGCCGTTCGTCTTGGCCCGGGGCGCCGACGGCGGCTGGGTGGGGCACCTGGAAAACCAGCTTGGCGGCACCGTTGTGGACACCGAGGATGGTCTGGCTACGCTGCTCGCGAGATGGGAAAGCGTGCGGAACGATGCCCTGTCCCGCCGGCAGTCCATCGAGCTGATGAAGAGGATCGTGACGACATGGAGCTGAAGAGCGCTGAATGGCGCAAATCAACCCGCAGCGGCGTTAGCGGGGGCGACTGCGTCGAGGTGGCGGACAATCTGCCCGGGGTCGTGGGGGTTCGGGACAGCAAGGACCCGACCGGTCCGGTGCTGATGTTCGCGCCGGCCGCGTGGCGGGCGTTCGTCGCTGTCGCCGCTCGTCCGACGGCCTGAGCCGGGGGTTCTGTTGCCACAGCACGATCCGTCGACTGACGACCCGGACGCGACGTCCGGTGCCCCGTCGGCGGAGACGCCACCGCCGGTGCCGGTTCCCGCTCCGGGGTTCGACCCGGACGAGCCGCCGGCGGTCCCGTCCGGGAAGTTCGGCACTCCTGGTCGTCCGTTACGCCGCAGCAGTTTCCTGATCGGGTTCACCGGGGCGCTCGGCGTGCTGCTGGCGTACACCCTCTATCTGGGGATTCGCAATGCCGGCGGCATCCTGGTGCTTGTGGTGATCGCGCTGTTCCTGGCGGTCGGCCTCAACCCGGCGGTGGTCCGGCTACGCCGCTGGGGCGTGCCGCACGGCCTGGCGGTGGCGGCTGTCGCGTTGACAGTGGTGCTGCTGCTCTGCGGTGGCGTGGTGGCGCTGGTGCCGCCGATCGTGACGCAGTCGGGGCAGTTCATCGACCAGATCCCGAGCCTGCTCGACGAGCTGCGCCGCAATCCGACGGTCAACGACCTGGTGGAGCGGTACGACGTGGTGGAGCGCGTGCAGAGCGCGGCCAACGCGCAGACCATCGGGCGGGCGCTCGGCGGGGTACTGGGCGGCGCCCAACTGATCTTCGGCACGGTGTTCCGGACGCTCACCGTGCTGGTGCTGACGATCTACTTCCTGGCCTACTTCAACAAGCTGCGCGGTCTGGGCTACTCGTTGGTGCCCCGGTCCCGGCGGGAGCGGGTGCAGCTGATCGGCGACGAGATCCTGGCCAAGGTGGGTGCCTACATGGTCGGCGCGCTGAGCATCGCGGTGCTGGCCGGCGCGACCACCTTCGTCTTCGCGCTGATCGTCGGGCTGCCGTACCCGTTCGCGCTGGCCGTGGTGGTG
The DNA here is from genome assembly GCF_040649215.1 of Micromonospora sp. NPDC049044. Classification (NCBI taxonomy): domain Bacteria; kingdom Bacillati; phylum Actinomycetota; class Actinomycetes; order Micromonosporales; family Micromonosporaceae; genus Micromonospora; species Micromonospora sp. NPDC049044. The sequence goes on from NZ_JBEZFA010000048.1 coordinate 16,790, forward strand.
GCGGTGACCGATCTGATCCCGCAGATCGGTGCCACCCTGGGCGCGGTGATCGTGAGCCTTGTCGGCTTCGCCGCCGACCTGCCCACCGGCATCGCCTGCGCGATCTTCTTCCTCATCTACCAGCAGGTGGAGAACTACCTGATCTACCCGAAGGTGATGCGGCGCTCGGTGGAGGTCAACGAGGTGGCCGCCCTGCTGGCCGCGTTGCTCGGGGTGGCGCTGCTGGGCGTCGTGGGCGCGCTGATCGCCATCCCCACGGTCGCCGCGCTGCAACTGATCCTGCGCGAGGTGGTGCTGCCCCGTCAGGAGACCCGCTGAGGGTCAGCCGGCCTGACCGGCGGCCGGCCCGGGGACTGGTGTGTCCGCGAACGACGCCACCGTCCGGTCGGCGTACGCGCTGACGTCGCCGGACTCCATCGGGCCGTCCCAGGTCGTCGGGAGCGGCACCTCGACGGCCGGGTTGACCCGCCGGACGATCTCGTCGAGCACCGTCTCCGCGTCGCCCACCCAGAGGTGCTTGGCGCCCGGGACCCCGACCACCTCGGCCTGCGGCACGGCGGCGAACCGCTCCCGCGCCTCGGTCGGCCGCAGGTAGTCGTCGAACTCGGGCACCAGCGCCGTCAGCGGCCGACCCGAGGCTGCCCAGGTGGCCAGGTCCTCCGGGGCGGAGAAGCGCAGCGGCGGGGAGAGCAGGATCGCCCCGGCGACCGCCGGGTCACAGCCGTACTTCAACGCCAGGTCGGTGCCGAACGACCAACCGACCAGCCAGATGTTGGGCAGCTCGGCGAACTCCGCGTACTCGATGGCGGCGGCCACGTCGTAGCGCTCCCCCACCGCGCCGTCGAAGGCTCCCTCGCTGGTGCCGCGCAGGCTGCTGGTACCCCGGGTGTTGAACCGCAGCACGGCCAGGTCGGCCAGGGCGGGCAACCGCCAGGCCGCCTTACGGAAGACGTGGCTGTCCATCATTCCGCCGTGGGTGGGCAGCGGGTGCAGGCAGACCAGGGTGGCCACCGGCGGCCGGTCGGCCGGCAGTGCCAGCTCGCCGACCAGCCGCAGACCGTCGGCGGTGTGCAGCTCGATGTCCTCCCGGCGGCCGGGCAGGATCGACGACGCGCGGATCGCTGTGCTCACCGCCCAAGTGTGTCGTGAAGTGAGCGCCGCCGCCCGCCCAGGCACGAACAGGGTGATCCAGGTCGCTCGGTCAGTAGCGCGGGGTGCCCCGGCCGCGCTGCACCGCCGGCCCGCGCCGGTCCCGGGCCCGCCAGCAGCCGCTGTGCCAGTGCCGCCGGTCGGTCAGGTCACCCAGGCCGTCCGCCGGCCAGGCCACCAGGTGCGCCACCCCGGGTCGGATCTCCTGGTCACAACCGGGGCAGCGGTACGTCTTGACCGACGCCCCCGCGCCGATCCCACGCACCTGCCAGGCGCCGTCGGTCCACTGCTGCACCGAGGCGACGCCCTGCCGGACACGGTCGGCGTCCAGGTTGGCGTTCTCGTCCCGGCGAGGGCGGTTGCGACGGGGGCTCACAGTCACCAAGCGTACGTTCCGTCGGGCGGGACGACCCTCCGGCCGGCCCGCCCGACGGTCGAGGTCACTCCCAGGTCTGCGACCTGGTCGGGTCCTCCGACAGTTTCACGTCCGCCAGCACCAGCGTCGCGTCCGCCTCGGTGAAGCTTTTCGGCCAGTTCATGGGAGTTCCTTCGCCGGCGGGCCACGCGAAATCGGCGAGCACCGTCGTCTTGGGGATGCCGACCAGTTCCAACCTCGTCCCCCTCCCCGAGAGCAACGCCGGCCGGCCGGCGATGGTCCGATCGGCGTTGGTGTAGGTACCCCCCTGACTCACATACCGGTACTCCACCGACATTCTCTCCGTCGGGGCTCGCACCACGTCGAACCGGGCGGTGACCACTCTCGGGTACGAGTCGACGTCGACCGAGCAGCCGGTGACCTTCGCGCCCTCGGGCAGGGCACCGAGCCGCAGCGGCGCGGCGCACCGTCGGGCCTCCTTCCACCGCAGGGCCTCGACCGCCTTGGTCAGCACGGCCCGGTTTCCCTGCAACATGACGGCGCGGGCGTACAGGCCCGGCACGGGCTGCCACAACATGACGAGCGCGCCGGCCACACCGCTGGCCGGGCGGATCGCGCCGTCGAACACCGGGCGTCCCGACTCGGTCACGTCGAACGAGGTGCCGTCGACGGTGACGCTGCCGGAGAACACCTCCACGTTGCGACTCACGTCGATAAGCACCTCCTCACTGCCCGCCACGCTGAGCCGTACCCTCTCGGCGTGATCTCGGATCACCTCCCAGCCCAGGTAGCGCGCCCGCGCCGGGTCGACGCCGAAGTGCAGCACCTGCGGATCGGCACCCACCAGCGTCGGGTCGGCGGCGGCGCCGGGCACTCCGTCGGCGCGCGGCAGGACCACGGAGGGCGTGGACGTCGCAGTGGTCCAGGGCAGGCGGCCGGTCAGTTCGTCGAGGTCCGATCCGGTAACTCCGACGAAGCCGAGCGCCCCGACGAGGCACAGGGCGGTGCCCACGGCGGCCCGGCGGTGCACCTGTCTGCGGCGGCCCCGAGCACGGGAGGCTCGCAACAGCCGGTCGGTGTCCACGCCACCCTCGGCATGCTCCCGCAGGGTCTGGGCGATCTGTTCGTCGAGGTCGATCACGACCGGCTCCCGTTCGTGGCCGGGGCACCGCAGCGCTCCCGGAGGTTGGCGAGCGCCCGCATCGCGTGGGTGCGGACGGTGACCGGCGAGCAGTCCAGGATCTGGGCGATCGTCGCGTCGTCGAGGTCCTCGTAGAAGCGCAGCACCAGCACCGCCCGCTGGCGTTCGGGCAGGCCGAGGATGAGCCGCCACATCTCGTCCCGGTCGGCCGCCTCGCGGCCGAGGTCGCCACGCTGCGCCCGGTCGGCGAAGGTGTCGACGACCAACTCACGGTTGGACCGGCGACGCCACCAGGAGTTGTTGGCGTTGACCAGCATTCGACGTACATACACGTCGGGTCGGTCCGCCCGCGAGATCTTGCGCCAGTGCACGTACGCCCGGGACAGCACCTCCTGGGTGAGGTCTTCAGCCCGGTGCTCGTCACCGGTCAGCAGCCGCGCCAGCCGGATCAGGGCCGGGCCGCGGCTACCGACGTACTCCTCGAAGGTCACATCCCTCAGACGCGGCCGGGCCCCTCCGGCGTTGACCCCGTCAGCGGTGCGAGTGGTCGCGGAAACCGCGACGGGTCTTGCGGCCCAGGTAGCCGGCGGTGACCAGGTGCTCCAGCAGCGGCGCGGGCGCGAAGCCCGGCTCGCGCAGCTCCAGGTACAGCTCGCGCTGGATCGCCAGCGCGACGTCCAGGCCGACCACGTCGAGCAGCTCGAACGGGCCCATCGGGTAGCCGCAGCCGAGTTTCATGGCGTGGTCGATGTCGTCGGCCGTCGAGTAGCTGGCCTCGAGCATCTTCACCGCGTCGTTCAGGTAGGGGAAGAGCAACGCGTTGACGATGAACCCGGACCGGTCAGCGCAGACCACACCGGTCTTGTCGAGTGCGGCGCAGGCGGCACGGGCGGTGGCGATGGTCTCCGGGGAGGTGCGGATCGTGCGGACCACCTCGACCAGCGGCATGACCGGTGCCGGGTTGAAGAAGTGCAGTCCCACCACGTCGGCCGGTCGGTGGGTGGCCATCGCCACGTCGATCACCGGCAGCGAGGAGGTGGTGGTGGCAAGCACCACGCCCGGCTTGCAGATCTCGTCGAGGCTCGCGAAGAGCGCCTTCTTCACGCTCAACTCCTCGATCACCGCCTCGACCACCAGGTCCACGTCGGCGAGGTGGTCGAGCGTGGCCGACCAGCTGATCCGGCCGAGCGCGGCGTCGCGGTCAGCCTCGGTGAGCCTGCCGCGCACCACGCCCTTGTTCAGCGACGTCTTCACCGCCTCGCAGACCGTCGCGGACTTCTCCGCGCCGCGGGTCACCGAGACGACCTCGTAGCCGGCCTTCGCGAAGACCTCGATGATTCCGGTGGCCATCGTTCCGGACCCCACCACGCCGACCTTGGCGATCACTCGCGCGCCGTCGGCGAGCCCGCCGTCCGACGTCAGCGGCGTCACCTCATCCGGTACGACCACCGGCGAGCCGGGCCGCTCGTAGGTGTAGAAGCCCCGGCCGGACTTCCGACCGAGCAACCCGGCGGTCACCATCTGCTTCAGCAGCGGCACCGGGGCGTGCCTGCGGTCCCGCCCGCCGCGCCGGTACATGGTGTCCAGGATCTCGTACGCGGTGTCCAGGCCGATCAGGTCCATCAGCGCCAGCGGGCCCATCGGCAGGCCGCAGCCGAGCTTCATGGCCGCGTCGATGTCCTCCCGGGTCGCGTAGTGCGCCTCGAACATGCCGACCGCGTGGTTGAGGTAGCCGAAGAGCAGCGCATTGGCGATGAAACCGGCCCGGTCGTTGATGGTGACGTCGACCTTGCCGAGCCGGGCGCAGAGCGCCTCGACGTCGGCGACGACCTCGGGCGAGGTGACCACGGTGCGGACCACCTCGACAAGCTTCATCACCGGCGCCGGGTTGAAGAAGTGGATCCCGATCACCTGGTTGGGCCGGGTGGTGGCCACCGAGATCTCGGTGACGCTCAGCGACGAGGTGTTGGTGGCGAGGATGGCGTCCGGCCGGCAGACCCGGTCCAGCTCGGCGAAGATCCGCTGCTTGAGGTCGAGGTGCTCGGGCACCGCCTCGATGACCAGGTCGACGGAGTGCAGCGCGGGCAGCCCGACAGCGAAGTGCACGCGTTCGTGCAGGGCGTCGCGGTCCGCCGCGGCGAGCTTGCCCTTGGCGACCGCCCGGTCGGTGGAGGCGGTGAGGGTGGCCCGGCCGCGGTCCAGCGCCGCCTCGGAGATCTCGACAGCGACCACGTCGATGCCGTTGCGGGCGAAGACCTCGACGATGCCGGCACCCATGGTGCCCAGCCCCACCACACCCACGGTGTTGAACTCGCGCGCCACGACCGGCCTCCCCAGACACTCCACACGACCCCGAACGGCCGCTAAGGCTTTGCGCGCGAGTCTGCCACGTGACGTCCGGTTGTCGAGACGCCGTGGCACATGTCACCGCCGACGATGCGGGACCGTCGCTAGGCGGCCAGCCCGTCGGTGAGCGCCATTAGCTCGGCGACGAATTCCGCAGGCCGTTCCAGGTGCGGGCTGTGCCCGCAGCCGGGCAACACCACCTCTTGGTACGCGCCGCCGGCCGCCGCGTACCGATCCAGCACCGACCGGGTCTGGCCGACCATCGGCTGGGGTGGACAGGCCGCCTCGCCCGGCCAGCCGGGCACGAGACCGAGCGAGCCCAGGTACGCCAGGTCGAACAGCGAGGTGTCCGAGACGATGACGTCGGCGTCGCCGCGTACCCAGGTGACCGGAGGCTTGTCGGCGACGGCCACCAGCTCGTCGGCGAGCCGGAACCAGGTCGGTGCGAGCGCGTTGAGCACGCCACGTTCGCCCGGCGCGGTGCCCGGCCAGTTCGTCGAGGGCACCGCCGTGCCCGGGTAGTTGTCGTCGCCGGTGGCGGTGGAGAGCACGGTGTCCAGCAGCAGGTCCTCGTCGGTGCCCAGGGTCGCCGGGTCGGCCACGTAGGTGGCGCGCAGGACGGCGCGCGGGCTGGCTGGGGTGTCCGCGCTCCGGTCGCCGGCGGCGAGCCGGGCGACGAAGTCCGGGTTGGCCGAGCCCGCGCCGGTGCCGGCGAAGTCGGCGGTGGTCGGGGTGCCGGTCAGGTCGCGGGTGCCACCGAAGCCGTACGGGGAGACCGGTGCCGCGAGCAGCAACGCGCCCACCCGGTCCGGGTGGTCGACGAGGAGGCGCATCGCCACCCCGCCGCCGAGGGAGTGCCCGACCACCACCGGGCGGGTGCCGTCGCTGTCGAACAGGGTCGGGTCGTCGAGCAGGGCGGCCACGTCGTCGGCGAAGTCGCGCAGGCCTCGGGTGGCGTCCACCGGGGCGGTCTCGGTGTCGCCGTATCCGCGCAGGTCGGGGGCGACCACCCGCAGGGTCGGCGGTAGCCGCCGGACCAGCGGCTCCCAGAACAGCGCCGACGAGCAGTTGCCGTGGATCAGCAGCACCGGGGTGCCGTCCGGCGGTCCGGCCACCCGTACCGCCTGGGTGATGCCGTTCGCCGGGACGCTGCGCTGCTCGGTTTCCATCCGCGCGATGGTGCCAGGCCGGCCGGTGCGGGTCCAGGTGCGGGACCGCCACCCCGGGTGCGGCCCAGGTGTGGGCCACGCCCGGGTCGGCGTGCCCCGGTCAGCGGCGGGCGCTGGGCGGCGCGGCCAACGGCAGCGGCAGTGTCGGTCGAACGTCGCGCCGGGACGGGCCGAAACTGAGCCCCACCGGATCGGTGTGGGCCACCCCCGGGTCGAACAGGCGCAGCTCGGTACGGCCGAGTCGGATCACGTCGCCGTCGGAGAGCCGCTCGACGTCGGTTATCCGGCGATCGTTGAGCCAGGTGCCGTTTGTCGAGCCGAGGTCGCGCAGCGACGGGCCCTCCGGGGCCAACCACACCTCCGCGTGGCGGCGGCTCAGGTGCGGGTCGCTGATGACGACGTGACCGGTCGGTGCCCGACCGACCACCTGCGGCTCGACCCGAAGTCGAAAGCTCGCTCCGCGCATCGGCCCACCCGCCACAGTCAACAGCGGCATAAGTTCCGGATGTTCCTCCATGGACAGTCAGCCCTCCACCCCACACCGTTACTCCGCGCGTCAGCCTGCCATCAGACGGTAGTCATCGATACCGACCGGCCGGTCAGCTCCTCGTCACCTCCCGGCTACCCACCGTTCGACGGTTCGGGCGGGTCGTTTTCGTCATCGGCATCGTGGCCTGCACTGATAAACGATCAGGCGAAGCGCTACGGCTCCGGCCCGGTTGGTCACGATCCGGACCTACCCGTGAGTAATCTTCGGGTCTAGACTTCCGCCATGACGGCTGTGCATGTCCCCGGTCTTCCGGTCATCGAGGCAGGTCGGCTGGTCTCCACCAGCCCGGCCACCGGTGCGGAAGCCGGCCGGTTCCCGGTCGCTACCGACGCCGACGTCCGGCGGGCCGTCGAGAACGCCCGCACGGCCGGCGGGTGGTGGGCCGGGCTCGGCTTCACCGACCGCCGCGAACGGATGCTGCGCTGGCGTGCCCTGCTCGCCAAACGCATCGAGGAGCTGGCCCAGCTGGTGCATGTCGAGGGCGGCAAGCCGACCGCCGACGCCATCGTCGAGATCGTCACCGCGATCGAGCACATCGACTGGGCCGCCCGCAACGCCAGCCGCGTACTCGGCCCGCGCCGGGTGCGGTCCCGGCTGATCCTCGCCGAGTTCTCCGGCCACCTCGAATACCAGCCGCACGGTGTCGTCGGCGTGATCGGGCCCTGGAACTATCCGGTCTTCACCCCGATCGGTTCCGCCGCGTACGCGTTGGCCGCCGGCAACGCCGTGGTGCTCAAGCCGAGCGAATACACCCCGGCCGCCGGCCAGTGGCTGGTGGACAGCTTCGCCGAGGTGGTGCCCGAGCACCAGGTGTTCACCGCAGTGCACGGGCTGGGCGACGTGGGGGCGGCGCTGTGCCGCTCCGGGGTCGACAAGGTGGCCTTCACCGGCTCGACCGCCACCGCCCGGAAGGTGATGGCCGCCTGCGCCGAGACGCTGACCCCGGTGCTGATCGAGGGCGGCGGCAAGGACGCCATGATCGTCGACAGCGACGCCGACCTGGACGCCGCGGCCGAGGCGTGCGTCTGGGGCGGCATGACAAACGCGGGTCAGACCTGCATCGGCATCGAGCGGGTGTACGCCGTCGACTCGGTCTTCGACGCCTTCGTCGACAAGGTGGTCGCCCGGGCCGGTCGGTTGACCGTCGGGCCGGAGGGCACCGACATCGGGCCGATCACCATGCCCCGGCAACTCGACGTGATCCGCCAGCACATCGACGCGGCGATCGCCTCCGGCGGGCGTGCCGTGCTCGGCGGCCCGAGCGCGGTCCAGCCGCCGTACGTGCACCCGACGGTGCTCGTGGACGTCCCGGAGGAGTCGGCCGCCGTCCGTGAGGAGACCTTCGGCCCGACGCTCACCATCAGCCGGGTCCGCGACGCCGACGAGGCCGTCAGCCGCGCCAACGCCCTGTCGTACGGCCTCGGCGGTTCGGTCTTCGGCCGGCGGCGGGCGGTGGCCATCGCGCGGCAGCTGCGCTCCGGAATGGCCGCGATCAACTCTTCACTGACCTTCGCCGGCATGTCCACCCTGCCCTTCGGTGGGGTCGGCGACTCCGGCTTCGGGCGGATCCACGGGGCGGACGGGCTGCGCGAGTTCGGCCGGGCCAAGGCCGTGACCCGCCGTCGGGCCCGCTCGCTGCTGCCCTCGATGACCTTCGAACGGACCCCGACCGACGTGGCCCGACTCGTCAAGGCCATCAAAATTATGTACGGAAGGTGAGTGTCAGATAACCGATCTTCACTAAGGATCGGCGTATCCACATGTTTATGTGCGGTGTCAGCGGCGGTACATTACGTTAAATGGGCCCCAATCGATTGCGCTACCGCCTTGTCGACAGCGACCAGTCGTGGAGTGCGCGGCGGCGCCGGCACCGCTCGGACTGGTTGGCGCGCACCTTTCCCGACATCGGCGACATGCACGTGGTCGACCTGGGCGGCCGGCTCGGCACCTGGCACCGCGCGACCGTCCGACCGGCCCGGGTGACGGTCATCAACCTGGAGCAGCCGCCAGCCGTCGTGCCGGACTGGGCCCACGTCGAACAGGCCGACGCCTGCGAGCTGCCACCGCGCCTCACCAGGAGCGACTACGACCTGGTCTTCTCCAACTCCGTGCTGGAGCATGTGGGCGGGCACGAACGCCGGCTGCGCTTCGCCGCCGCCGCCCGCGCGATGGCCGACCGGCACTGGGTGCAGACGCCCTACCGCTACTTCCCCATCGAGCCACACTGGATCGCGCCCGGGATGCAGTTCCTGCCGGTGCGACTGCGCACCGCGCTCGCCCGCCGTTGGCCGCTGGGCCACAAGCCGACCCGCAGTCACGAGGCCGCCATCCACCAGGTCCTCTGGACCGAACTGCTCGACCGCTCGCAGATGCGCCACTACTTCCCCGACTCGACAATGCTTGTCGAGCGGGCGTTCGGCCTGCCCAAGTCGCTGATCGCGGTGCGTAGCGGCGGGTGAGCCCGATCAGAAGAGCGTCAGTTCGTCCTTTTCGATGCCCCGCAACCGGTCGTAGTTCACGACCACGCACCGGATGCCCCGGTCGGCGGCGAGCACCCGGGCCTGCGGCTTGATCTCCTGAGCCGCGAAGACCCCGGCCACCGGGCTGAGCAGCGGGTCACGGTTCATCAACTCGAGGTATCGAGTCAGCTGCTCCACACCGTCGATGTCGCCGCGCCGCTTGACCTCCACGGCGACCGCACCGGAGTTGGCGTCCCGGCAGAGCAGGTCGACCGGGCCGATCGCCGTCATGTACTCGCGGCGGACAAGCGTGAACCCCTCGCCCAACGCACCGGGGTTGGCGGCCAACAACTCCTGCAGGTGCGCCTCCACCCCGTCCTTGCGCAGGCCCGGGTCCACGCCCAGCTCGTACGAGGTGTCCTGGAAGATCTCCTCCAGGGTGATCCGCAGCTCCTCGCCGGCCTTGTTGACCACCCGCCACACGCCGGGGGCCTCCTCCAACCGGCACGGCGGGCTCATCCAGTTCAACGGCTTGTACGCCCGGTCGTCGGCATGGATCGACACCGACCCGTCCGCCTTCACCATCAGCAACCGGGTGGCCGGCGGCAGGTGAGCCGAGAGCCGTCCGACATAGTCCACCGAGCACTTCGCAATGACCAACCGCACCCGACGAGGGTAGCCGAGGACCCAGCGGTCGCCACCGAGCGGCACTGGCGCGTCGATGCGATGCTGAGACCGTGTTCGAAGTCCTCACCGGCACCGGCCTCGCCGCCTCGGCGGGCCTGAACGCCTACATACCCCTTCTTGTCCTCGGCCTGCTCGGCCGCTACACCGACCTGATCGACCTGCCAAGCGGCTGGACCTGGCTCGGCAACGGCTGGGTCATCGTCATCCTGACCGTGTTGCTCGCCGTGGAGACGGTGGCGGACAAGGTGCCGGTGGTCGACCACATAAACGACGTGGTGCAGACAGTGGTCCGTCCCACCGCCGGTGGCCTGGCCTTCGGTGCCGGATCCTCGTCGGAGACGGTGACGGTCAGCGACCCGGGGAGTTTCTTCTCGTCGCACGAGTGGGTGCCGGTCGCCACCGGCGTGCTGCTGGCGTTGGGCGTACACCTGCTCAAATCCGCGGCCCGGCCGGTGATCAACGCGACCACCGCCGGGTTCGGCGCCCCGGTGGCCAGCACCGCCGAGGATGCCACGAGCGTTGTGGTTTCCCTGGTGGCGATCGTCCTGCCGGTGCTGGTGCTGGCCTTCCTGCTCGGCCTGGTGGCCTTCTTCTACTGGTTCCTGCGACGGCGCTCCGAACGCCGCCGGGAACGCGAGGCGGCCCGCGCCGCCGGCTACCGGGTCTGAGCGCAGGTGCCCGGTCGGCCCGGCATATCGGGGTCGGCCGGGCCGGCAAAAGCCTAGGATCAGGGCAAAGACCTAGAGGAGGTTGGCATGACCGCAGCGTTGGAGATGCCCCGAGTCCAGGAATGTGTCGTCGCCGCGTGCGCGTACAACCAGGCGGGCGACTGCCACGCCTTCGCGATCACGATCGGCAGCATGGATCACGCGCACTGCCACACCTTCGTCGAGTCGCCGGTACGCGGCGGGGTGGACGGCCTGACCGCCCAGGTCGGTGCCTGCCAGCGGGCCGACTGCCGGCACAACGAGCAGTTGGAGTGCCACGCGTCGGCCATCCGGGTCGGCCCGGACAACGACCTGGCCGACTGCATGACGTACGCCAGCCGCTGACCCGCCGACGGCCGGATCAGGGCAGGTCGTTGGCCCGCCGGATGACGGTCACCAGGTCGTCGATGATGTCGGTGAGGGCGAAGTCCTTCGGGGTGAAGACCCGGGCCACCCCGGCCGCCCGGAGCGTGTCCGCGTCACCGGCGGGGATGATGCCGCCCACGACCACCGGTAGGTCCGCCCGCCCGGCGGCGCGCAGCCCGTCGAGCACCGCGGGCACGGCGGCCAGATGCGAACCGGAGAGCACCGACAGCCCGACCAGGTCGACGTCCTCCTCGACCGCGGCGGCGACGATCTGCCCCGCGGTCAGCCGGATGCCCTGGTAGACGACCTCGAAACCGGCGTCGCGAGCGCGTACCGCGATCTGCTCCGCGCCGTTGGAGTGCCCGTCCAGTCCCGGTTTGCCGACCAGCAGCCGCAGCCGGCCGCTGCCCAACTCCCGGGCGGTGGCGACGACCCGTTCGCGGACGGCGGCGAGGCGCGGGCCCCCGCCACCGCCGCCCGTGGCACCGGCCAGGCCGGTGGGTGCCCGGTACTCGCCGAAGACCTGCCGCAGCGCGCCGGCCCACTCGCCGGTGGTCACCCCGGCCCGCACGCACGCCAGGGTGGCCGGCATCAGGTTGGTGGTGGTCGCGGCGTCCGCGCGGAGCCGGTCGAGTGCCGCGTCCACTGCCGCGCCGTCCCGATCGGCACGCCATCGGCGTACGCCCTCGACGGCGGCGGCCTCGACCGCGGGGTCGACCTGCTCGACGGCGTCCGCTCCGGCGGCGGTGAGCGGCGAGGGCTCGGTCTCGGGGTAGCGGTTGACCCCGACCACCACGTCGGCACCGGACTCGATCCGGCGGCGGCGCTCGGCCAGCGAGCCGACGAGCGCGCTCTTGAGGTAGCCGGTCTCCACGGCCGCCACCACGCCGCCCAGTTCCAGCACCTTGTCCAGTTCGACCCGGGCCCCGGTGACGATCTCGTCCACCAGCGCTGTCATCACGTGCGAGCCGGCGAACAGGTCCGGGTATTCGAGCAGATCCGACTCGTACGCCAGGACCTGCTGCATCCGCAGCGACCACTGCTGGTCCCAGGGGCGGGGCAGGCCGAGCGCCTCGTTCCAGGCGGGCAGCTGCACGGCGCGGGCCCGCGCGTCGCGGGACATCGTCACCCCGAGCATCTCCAGCACGATGCGCTGGATGTTGTTCTCCGGCTGCGCCTCGGTGAGGCCGAGCGAGTTGACCTGCACGCCGTAGCGGAACCGTCGTTGCCGGGCGTCGGTGACCGCGTACCGGTCCCGGGTGATCTCGTCCCAGAGCACGCCGAACGCGCGCATCTTGGCGATCTCCTCGACGAAACGCACACCTGCGTTGACGAAGAACGAGACCCGCTGCACCACGTCGCCCATCCGCTCCGGCGGCACCTGGCCGGAGTCCCGGACCGCGTCGAGCACGGCTACCGCGGTGGCCAGCGCGAAGCCCACCTCCTGCACCGGCGTGGCACCGGCCTCCTGGAGGTGGTACGAGCAGATGTTCACCGGGTTCCACCGGGGCATCGTCGTCACCGTGTGGGCGATGACGTCGGCGGTGAGCCGCAGCGAGGCGGCCGGCGGAAAGATGTAGGTCCCCCGGGACAGGTACTCCTTGATGATGTCGTTCTGGGTGGTCCCGGCGAGCATGTCGGCGGTCCAGCCCTGCTCCATGGCGACGGTGCCGTAGAGGGAGAGCAGCCACATCGCCGGGGCGTTGATGGTCATCGAGGTGTTCATCTCGGCGAGCGGTATGCCGTCGAAGAGCGCCCGCATGTCGCCGAGGTGGGCCACCGGCACGCCGACCCGACCGACCTCACCGGCGGCCAACTCGTGGTCCGGGTCGTACCCGGTCTGGGTGGGCAGGTCGAAGGCGACCGAGAGGCCGGTCTGCCCCTTTGCCAGGTTGCGCCGGAAGAGGGCGTTGGACGCGGTGGCCGACGAGTGCCCGGCGTAGGTGCGCATCACCCACGGGCGGTCCCGCTCGGGCAGCCGCCCCGCAGATGCCGTCTCATCCATGCCTGGAGCTTAAGTTACCGTTCAGTAAAACGGGTTGTGGAAAACCACACAGGTCCATGTCGGGGATGTCCGGGTGCGAAGTACGCGCAGTGGTGCGCACCGCTACACCCCGGACACGACGCCGGTCGGGTCAGGACGCACACTTGACGGCATGGATGACGAGCTGGCCATCTCCGTCCGTGGGCTGCGCAAGGCGTACGGCGACAACGTCGCGGTGGCGGGCGTGGACCTCGACGTACGCCGGGGCGAGGTGTTCGCGTTGCTCGGCCCGAACGGCGCCGGGAAGACCACCACCGTGGAGATCCTGGAGGGTTACCGACACCGGGATGCCGGTGAGGTCTCGGTGCTCGGCACGGACCCCGAGAAACCGGACACCGACTGGCGCTCCCGCGTCGGCATCGTGCTCCAGGGCACCGGCGAGTTCGACGAGCTGACAGTGGCCGAGGTGATCCGGCACTTCTCCGGCTTCTATCCCGACGCCGACGACCCGGGCAAGGTGATCGAACGGGTCGGGCTGGCCGACAAGGCGAAGGCGCGTACGCACACCCTCTCCGGCGGTCAGAAGCGCCGCCTGGACGTGGCGCTGGGCATCATCGGTCGCCCCGAGCTGCTCTTCCTCGACGAGCCGACCACCGGCTTCGACCCGGAGGCCCGCCGCGAGTTCTGGGAGCTGATCCGCGACCTCGCCGCGGCCGGCACCACGATCGTGCTCACCACGCACTATCTGGACGAGGCGGAGGCGCTCGCCGACCGGGTCGGGGTGATCGCCGGCGGCCGGCTGGTCGAGGTGGCCGCCCCGAACCGGCTGGGCAACCGGCAGGAGGCCCTTGCCACGGTCTCCTGGCGTACCCCGGACGGGACACCGGAGCTTGCCCAAACCGCGACGCCGACGGCCCTGGTGGCCGACCTGGCCGCGCGTTATGGCGGCGAGGTTCCCGGGCTCACGGTGACCCGACCGACCCTGGAGGACGTTTACCTCACCATGATCGGACACGCGCGATGACGACCACGACGAAGCCGGCCACACCGCTCACCATCACCCGCGGCCGGCTACCACGTGCTGGCGCGCTCGCCCTGCGCCAGGGCCGACTGGAGATCACCCAGTTCCTGCGCAGCCGGGAGTCTGTGGTCTTCACAATGGGCTTCCCGATCATCATGATCCTGATCTTCGCGTCGATCTTCAGCGGCGAGATCGGTGGCGGGGTCAAGTACACGCAGTACTTCATCACCGGCATGATCGCGACCGGCCTGATGACTGTGAGCTTCCAGAACCTGGGCGTCTGGATCCCGATCGAGCGCGACCGCGGGGTGCTCAAGCGCTACCAGGGCACGCCGATGCCGAAGTGGGTGTGGTTCGCCGGCAAGGTCCTCATGGTGGTGGGGATCGGCATCGCCGAGACCGCGCTGCTGCTTGCCGTCGCTGTGGCGTTGTTCGACCTCGACCTGCCGGGCACCGCCGGGAAGTGGCTCACCTTCGGCTGGGTAGCCGTGCTCGGCGTGACCGCGTGCACCCTGTGCGGCATCGCCATCTCGTCGCTGGCCCGCACCGCCCGCAGCGGCTCGGCGGTGGTCACCCCGGTCGCCCTGGTGCTCCAGTTCATCTCCGGGGTGTTCTTCGTCTTCACCGACCTGCCCACCTGGATGCAGCAGGTGGCGGCGCTGTTCCCGCTCAAGTGGATGTGCCAGGGGCTGCGGTCGGTCTTCCTGCCGGAGAGCTTCGGCGCCCAGGAACCGGGCGGCTCGTTCGAGCTGGGCCGGGTCGCGCTGGTGCTGGCCCTGTGGTGCGTGATCGGTCTGGTGCTCTGCCTGACCACGTTCCGCTGGACCACCAGGCGCGACGGCTGACCGACCGGCCGGGGCGGGATGCCGCCCCGGCCGACCTCCCTCAGTACGTGTAGAAACCCTTGCCGGTCTTGCGGCCCAGGTCGCCGGCGGTGACCATCCGCTGGAGCAGCTCCGGCGGAAAGAACTTCTCGTCGGCCGTGTCGGTGTAGATGTTCTTCGAGGCGTGCAGCAGCACGTCCACGCCGGTCAGGTCGGTGGTGGCCAGCGGGCCCATCGCGTGCCCGAAGCCCAGCCGGCAGGCGGTGTCCAGATCCTCGGCCGACACCACGCCGGACTCCACGAGCTTGACCGCCTCCATCACCAGGACAGAGATCAACCGGGTGGTGACGAAGCCGGCGATGTCCCTGTTGACCACCACCACCGTCTTGCCGATCTCCTCGGCGAACGCCCGCGCGGTGTCGAGCGTCGCGTCGCTTGTCGAATAACCGCGCACCAGCTCGCAGAGCTGCATCATCGGCACCGGGGAGAAGAAGTGGGTGCCGACGACCGCCTCGGGCCGCTCGGTCACCGCGGCGATCTGGGTGACCGGGATGGCCGAGGTGTTGGTGGCGAGCACCGCGTCCGACTTGCAGATCTTGTCCAGGGCGCGGAACACCTCGTGCTTGATCTCCAGCCGCTCGAAGACCGCCTCGACCACGATGTCCGCATCGGCCGCCGCCTCCAGCTCGGTGGTCGGGGTGATCCGGGCCAGCGTCGCCTCGACCTCGGACGCCTCGATCTTGCCCTTCTCGGCGAACTTCTCAAGTGACTTCCGAATGCCGCCGATCCCCCGGTTGGTGGCCGCGTCGTCCAGGTCGCGCAGCGTCACCTGCCAGCCCGCCTGCGCCGCCACCTGGGCGATGCCGGAACCCATCAACCCCGCCCCGACGACCGCGAGTCGACCCGCCATCTACTTCTCCCTCGCTGCGATTGAGTGCCTCACTGCACCCTAGCCGGCAGACCTGAACGATGACTAAGTGCTCGGCACGAAAGGATGTCTGGCGCCCCCCAGGGCGACCGGTGACGGATTCACGACTCCGTTCTCCGAACAAACTCCCTCGCGGGTGCATCGAACCCTACGACAACAAACACCAAGCGGAACAAGCCAGGAGCTCACGATGCGTGCCACGTCCGTTGCCGGAACCCTCGCCTGCCTTCTCCTCGTCGCCGGGTGTGCGACACCCGCGCACCAGGACGGCAACGCCGCCCCGGCCGGCTCACCAGACCCCACGACCAGCGCGGCCACTACCGCGACGCCCGCTTCAACCGCGCCGTCCGCGTCGGCCACGCCGTCCGCGTCGTCCTCGGCGTCGGCGCGGCCGTCGAGCCCCACCGATCAGCTCGTCCTGGGCCCGGATGGCATCGGCTCGCTGAAGCTCGGAATGACCCGTCAGCAGGCCACCGCGACAGAAATGCTGCGCCCGTTCGCCACCACGGGCCGCTGCGGTACGGCAACCCTGCGCGCCGCCCCGTTCGAAGAGGGAGCCGTCACCCTCTCGCCGACCCTGGGAATCGCCGCCATCAGCGCGTGGTCCGGCATCAAGACGCCCGAGGGTCTGCGCATCGGCATGTCAAGCGCCGAGATGCTCCGGATCTACCCGGCGTACCGGCCCGCCGAGAACGCGGACGCGGCAAACGCCCGGGGCTACGCAACGACCCCCGGCAACAACAAGGCCTCCTACCGCATCGCGACGAGGAACGGCAAGGTCACCGCGCTGGCCCTGCAGCTCAAGAACCAGGACTGCTACGAATAGACGGATCGGACCCGGCCGGCCTGCGGCGCCAGTGAGCTGGACAACCGCAGGTCGGCCAGGATCTCGTCGGTCAGGTCGGCGGCGCCTACCTGCTTGATCTGCAGGTAGACGCCGAAGCCGCGCTGCGGCACGCCGAGCACCACCTCGCTGAAGGAGACCGCGGCGCCGCACGAGGTCCAGCGCCGCACCCGGGCCTGGTTACCACCCACGTCCAGGGTCCGGTCGGGCTGCCTGACGCAGGAGGTGTGGCTGGGCAGCGCGGGTGCCGCGCCGCCGGCAAGCAACGCCTTGCTCGCACCGACGAACACCCCGGGTATGTCGCTCGCCGGGTCGGGCCAGGCGCCGAGGTCCGGGGCGATCACGAGACCCGGCGCCTGGCCAGCGGGGAGTCGCAGCACCGAAGGATCCCAGCCGGCGTCCTTCACCTCGCCGGCCCAGCTCGACGGCACCGCGACCGACAGGGCACCAGAGACGTCGTGCACGCGTACCCAACCCGACCGGGTCGCCAGTGTGGCGTTGGACCCCGCCGTCGCCAGCACCGCGGTCAGTGCGACCCCGACCCCGACAACCCTTCCCGACCACCGCACGAAACGGCCACGGCCCCTGTGTCGTTCCATCGACGCGATGACCCGGTGCAGCTCGTCGAGCAGGACTGCGGCGGACGCCCACCGTTGCCGGGGATCGTGATGCAGCGCGCGTCGCACCAGATCGTCCACCATGGACGGCACTCCGGGTCGCACCTGGGACGGCCTGGGCACCGACCGCCCACCCCGGCCCGCGCGGCTGACCTGCTCGGGCGGGCTCCCGGTCAGCATGTGGTACAGGGTCGCGCCGATCGCGTACACGTCGGCGCGGATGTCCAGGCCGCCGCCAGGAGTGGCCTGCTCCGGCGGCATGTAGCCGGGTGTGCCGGCGGCGATGGTGAAGCCTGACGCGTTCGCGAGCGCCTTGGCCAGGCCGAGGTCGGCGACGAGCACCCGATCCCGATCCGCCCCCGGCTGAAACAGCACATTGGACGGCTTGAGATCACGGTGCAGCACACCGGCCTCGTGCAGCACCGTGACGGCACCGGCGATATCGGCCGCGACGAGCAGGGCCTCCCGTACCGGCATCGGCCCCGAGACCAGCCGATCCGCGAGGGTGCCACCGGCCGCGTACGGCATCACCAGGTACGGCCGACCGTCGGGCAGCTCACCGACGTCGAGAACGCGCACGAGCAGGCTGGAATCCGTCCGCCGCATGATCCGCGCCTCCTGCTCGAAGCGCTCCCGCAGATCGGCGTGGTACGACCAGTTGTCGGCCAGCACCTTGATCGCCACCGACGCGTCCAGGGCGTCGTCCGCGCCGAGCCAGACGGTGGCGAACGCTCCGGAACCGATTCGCCGCAGAATGCGATATCGGCCGATCTTGTCGGGTACTGACACGTCCGTATTATGGCCCCCAGGACGGGGACGAACGGGGCCGGAGCATGTCAGACGATCTTGAAGTTGAGGAGCTTGCCGGCCGTGCCGCCACGGGCGACGCCGCCGCTCTCGACGCGCTGCTGATCAGGGTCGGCCCGCAGGTTCTGCGGCAGTGCCTGCGCCTCCTTCCGTGCCGGCAGGACGCCGAGGAGGCGTGCCAGGACGCCCTGCTGCAGGTCGCACGCAAGATTGACAGCTTCGCGGGACGCTCGAAGTTCTCCACCTGGCTGTACGTCGTCACGGCCAACTGCGCCCGGCAGACGTACCGGAGCCTCAAGCGCCGGGCCGACGAGCAGTCCACGGGAGTGCTGCCCCTCGACGCCGCCGACCCGCGCACGACGAGCGTGATCGCGGGCTCCCGGCTCGACCTGCTCGACGCACTGGAACGGCTTGAGGCGCACCGACCCGAACTGGTCGCCCCACTGGTGATGCGTGACCTGTGCCAGTTGACCTACGACGAGATCGCCGACCATCTCGACATTCCGGTCGGCACCCTGAAGTCACGCATCCACGACGCGCGACGGCACGTACGCGCCTCGCTGCGGGCCGCCTGACAGCACGAGCGCCGCGACAGGCACCGGTCGCGTGGTCCGCGGGTCTCAGATCTCCAGCGCCGGTTCCTCCGGGGTGGTGCCCCGCTCGACCGCCACCCCGAGCGCGCGGAGATCGGCCACGAAGTCCGGGTAACCGCGGTCGACGTGGTGCACGTGGGAAACCTCGGTGACCCCCTGTGCGCACAGCCCGGCGATGATCAGCCCAGCGCCGGCGCGGATGTCGGTCGCCTGCACCGGTGCGCCGGAGAGCCGGTCCCGCCCGCGGACCACCGCGTGGTGCCCGTCGGTCTTGATGTCCGCGCCGAGCCGCATCATCTCGTTCGCGAACATGAACCGACCGTCGAAGATGTTCTCGGTGATCAGCGAGGCCCCGTCACTGACCGCGGCCAGCCCGATCGCCATCGGCAGCAGGTCGGTGGCGAAGCCGGGATACGGCAGGGTCACCACGTCCACCGCGCGGGGCCGGTCGTCCATGCGTACCCGGAAGCCGTCACCGCGCGTCTCGACCAGGCCGCCGGCCGCCACCACCTTGTCCAGCGCGACCTCCAGGTACGCCGGGTCCAGCCCGGTCACCGTCACGTCGCCGCGGGTCATCGCCGCCCCGAACGCCCAGGTGCCGGCGACGATCCGGTCCCCCACCGTGGCGTGCCGCACCGCGTGCAGACCGGGCACCCCGGTGATCCGCAACGTGGAGGTGCCCGCACCGGAGATCCGCGCGCCCATCTGGCTGAGCATCGTGCAGATGTCGACGATCTCCGGCTCCCGAGCGGCATTGTCGATCGTCGTGACGCCCTGGGCCAGCACCGCCGCCATCACCAGGTTCTCGGTCGCGCCCACGCTGGGGAAGTCCAACACGATGTCCGCGCCGTGCAGCCCGTGCGGGGCCTCGGCGATCACGAACCCGTGCTCGCCGGAGATCTCCGCACCCATCCGGGTCAGCCCGGAGATGTGCATGTCCAGGCCACGCGAGCCGATCGCGTCGCCGCCGGGGTGGGCCACCCGCACGTACCCCCGGCGGGCCAGCAGCGGGCCGAGCACACAGATCGACGCGCGCAACCGCCGGACCAGGTCGTAGTCGGCCTCCGCGCCCGGTTGCTCCGGTACGTCGATGGTCACCGAGCGGGACCGGGCCACCCCGCCCCGGGCCACCATCGGGTCGACCGGGTCATCCGCGTCGAACCGGACGTCGCAGCCCAGCCGGCGCAGCACCTCGCCCATGATCGCGATGTCGGTGATCCGTGGGACGTTCGTGATCACACTGCGGCCCGGGGCGAGCAGCGCGGCGGCCATCAGCTTCAACGCCGAGTTCTTCGCCCCCACCACGTGCACGGTGCCGGTGAGCCGGGCGTCGCCGTGCACCCGGATGACGTCGACATCGTTTACCGCCGGGTCGCCCGCGTCGCCGGGGCCCACCACCACCGGCCAACCGGTCGCGCTCTCCGGCGGCGCCGGGATCGTCAGGTCGGGTATCCGTAGGCTGTGCGTCATGGCCGTCCACCTCACGCGCATCTACACCAAGGCCGGCGATGCCGGCATGACCAGGCTGAGCAACAACGAGCAGGTGCCGAAGACCGATCCTCGGATCGCGGCGTACGCGGATGTCGACGAGTGCAACGCCGCGATCGGCGTCGCACTCGCACTGGGAAACCTCGAAGCGGAGCTTCGCGACGTGCTGGCGTCGGTGCAGAACGATCTGTTCGACGTCGGCGCCGACCTGTCCACCCCGGTCGAGCCGGAGCCGAAGTACCCGCCGCTGCGGGTGACCGAGGAGTACGTCGAGCGCCTCGAAGGTTGGTGCGACGAGTACAACGCACGCCTCAGCAAGCTCGACTCCTTCATCCTCCCCGGCGGCACCCCCGGCGCGGCGCTGCTCCACGTGGCACGGACCACCGCCCGGCGAGCCGAACGCGCGGCGTGGGCGCTGGTCAGCCACGATCCGGACCGGACCAGCACCCTCCCGGCAAAGTATCTCAACCGGCTCTCCGATCTGCTCTTTATCCTGTCAAGAACGGCAAATCCGGCAGGAGATGTGCTATGGGTGCCGGGCGGCAAGCGCTGACCGTCGGTGCACCGCACCACGTCGAGGTCTGAATTCCCACTCTGGCCGCCGCCACGCGTAACCAAGACAGCCGGCCGGCTCGCCCACCAGCACGCCGACCGCCGGCCACCCGTCAGCCCTGGGCGGCTGGGCCCGTCAGCCCTGGCCGGCTGGGTCCAGCCGGGCGTCAGCCCTGACCGACCGGGTCCAGCCGGGCGTCAGCCCTGGCCCGGCACGCCGGGCGCGGCTGGGGCATGATCCACTCGTGTTCATTGAAACCGCGGCATCAAGTCGCCAGGACACCCCGACATCATGAAAACCGTGTCGATCAAGGCCGCCTGGGAGCCGGGAGCGGCTAGACCCAGCCGCACCAGCAACGGTAGGTGACGAAACCCCGCGCCGACGTGACACAGAGTGCCCCCGACGGGTTTCCGGGGAGCCCGCCCGGCGCAGGGATCAAGCTTGACCGCCCGGAGCCGGGTGGGCTCCCCGGAAACCCGGACCGCAACCGAAGACAGCCGCATCCGCCCGCGCAAACCCGGGGTTGCCGGCGGCGGCGCGGCTGTTCGTGGTCGCGGGTCCGGGCTTCCGGCTGTGGGTGCGGCTGTTCGTGGTCCGGGTTTCCGGCGGCGGTGCGGCTGTTCGTGGTCCGGGCTTCCGGGAGCGGGTGCGGCTGTTCGTGGTCGCGGTCCCGGATAGCCCGGCCGCAACCACAGACGCCGGGATCGGCCAGAGGCGACGCTCAGGCAGCCGGCCAGTCCTGGGAGGCCATACGCGGCGAGACCGCCCCCGGAGGGGCGGCCTCGAGCCAGGAGAGGAAACCGGTGACGGTAGACCGCGCCATGGCGATCTCCACCGGTGCGTGGTGACTGGTACAGCGGAGGATCACCCAGTCGGCCGGCATGGAGAGGCGTTCCTGACCCTCCGGCAGCCGGCGGCGTTCGACCGCCAGATCTTTGCGGGAGAGCACCCGCTTGGGTCGGATCGCGAAGCTGAACATTCGGTACCACCGCAGCTCGTCACCGGCGAACCGGCCGAAGCCGGGCGACCAGCCACGGCCGTCGAGCATGGTGGTGACGCGGACGCTGAGCCGGATGATGCCACCGCTGCGGGTGACCAGGGCTCGCCGGACGAAGAGGGTGAGCAGCGCGCCGAGGATGACGACTACGCCGATCCCGATTCCTTCGACGATGTCCATCCCCGGTGTGGCTCAGCGGCTCTGCGCGGAGACCGGGGTTGCGCTCTCGGCCAACACGGTGACGCCGTCGGCGCTCACCGAGAGGAAGCCGCCGGCCACCTCGTAGGAGACCTGCTCACCGCCGGCGAGCTTGATCCGGACCTGACCGGGCTCCGCGAGCTGGCCGAGCAGCGGGGCGTGCCCCGGGAGAACGCCCAGCTCGCCTTCGGTCGTCCGGGCGACGACCATCTCGGCGTCACCGGACCAGACCTTCTCCTCGACGGCGACG
The DNA here is from genome assembly GCF_040649215.1 of Micromonospora sp. NPDC049044. Classification (NCBI taxonomy): domain Bacteria; kingdom Bacillati; phylum Actinomycetota; class Actinomycetes; order Micromonosporales; family Micromonosporaceae; genus Micromonospora; species Micromonospora sp. NPDC049044. Next base: position 38,844 of record NZ_JBEZFA010000048.1, read on the forward strand.
AGCTCGACGTGAAGCTGCTTTGCCACGCTGTCTCCTTGCTGCGGCTACGGATTGCCGAAAGTCTAGCCTGACGCGCCCGGGCTCCCAACGCGGGTGGGCGAACCCGCGCCACGACTACTTGGTCTTGTTCACGAAGTTCGGATGCTCCAGCAGGAAGGGGTCGAGCTGCTCGTTGTGCAGGGCGGTGAAGAAGTCCGGGACGTCCGGTTGGAACTGCTCACCGAGGTAGGCGCCCCGGCTGTTTTTCAGCTCACCACCCTGGAGCTTGATCATCTGGATGGTGTTGGGGCGGATGTCCTTGAGGGCGAGCCCGAAGTCGACGACGCTGCTGCCCCGACCGTTGAAGATCAGCGACTGGCCGGCGGCGCGGAGCACCTTGTCCAGCTTGAGCGGGTTGGCCACCACGTCGGCGCTGAACGCCTGGCCGACCATGGCCTTGACGAACTGCTGCTGGTGGCGCTGCCGGCCGTAGTCGGAGTCCGGCACACCGTTCTTCGGGTAGCGCTGCCGGACGTAGTCGAGCGCCTGCCACCCACTGAGGTGCTGGTTGCCCTTCTTGTACACCGCCTGCGGGCCGACGTAACCCTCGCCGTACGTCTTGCCCGGCCGCGGCTTGCCGTCCGGCTGCTTGTGCTCGGACTTGACCTCGCGCTCGATGTACATGTCGACGCCACCCATCGCGTCGACGATCTTCTGGAAGCCGGTGAAGTTGATGATGGCACCGGCGTCGAACCGCTTGATGCCCGTCACGTTCTGCACGGTGGTGGCGAGCAACTCGAAGCCCCGCGCCGCGTCGGGGTTGGCCCCGGGCACCTTGCTGCCGTACGACATCGCTGCGTTGATCTTCGTGGTCTCGCCCGGGAAGTTCGCCTTCTTGAACGGCGGGATCGGCACGTAGAGGTCGCGCGGCAGGGAGAAGAGGTAGGCCCGGTCCATCGACGCCGGCACGTGCAGCACCATGATCGAGTCGGCCAGCGGGGCGGCCGTCGGCGTACGGGGGTCGATGCCGACGAGCAGGATGTTGAGGGGACCCTTGATGTCGCTCTTCTTCGGCTGGGCGCCCGCCGCCTGGTCACCGAAGAGGTCCGCCTTGCCGACCGCACCCTCGTAGCGGGCCATCAGGGCCTCCGTGCCGACCAGCACCGCGCCGCTGAGCACGACAAGCACGGTGCCGAACACCGTGCAGAGCCTGGCCCAGCGCGGGACGCCGCGCCAGACGGAGGACTTGCGGCCACGCTTGCCGGCCTTACCCACGAGCAGCTCCGTTCGTTACGCCCACAGAGAGGAAGACGGGCGCACGTCGTCGAAAGGTTGCAGAGATCAACGCTCGTTCGGGTGAGCGTGCGGATAGAACGTATCTCGGGTTCTTCGCTCTGGACGACCCCGAGTAACGGACCGCGACGATGGTAGGACGTGAAAGTGAACAAAAGACTGCCCCGGCATTGCCGGGGCAGTCTTTTTGGTACGGGGCGAATGGGGGCTTCTCAGCCCTTCATCAGCTCCTCAGCCTTCTTCTCCAGGTCCTCGAGACCGCCGCACATGAAGAACGCCTGCTCGGGGAAGTGATCGTACTCACCCTCGCTGATCTTCCGGAACGCCTCGATGGTCTCCTTGATCGGGACCGTCGAGCCCGGCACGCCGGTGAACTGCTCCGCCGCGTAGGTGTTCTGCGACAGGAAGCGCTCGATCCGCCGGGCCCGGGCCACGGTGATCTTGTCTTCCTCGGAGAGCTCCTCGATACCGAGGATGGCGATGATGTCCTGCAGGTCCTTGTAGCGCTGCAGGATCCGCTTAACCTCGGTGGCGACCTGGAAGTGCTCCGGACCGACGAACTCCGGGGCGAGGATCCGGGACGAGGACGCCAGCGGGTCCACGGCCGGGTAGATGCCCTTGTCGGAGATCGACCGCTCCAGGTTGGTGGTCGCGTCCAGGTGGGCGAACGTGGTGGCCGGGGCGGGGTCGGTGTAGTCGTCCGCCGGCACGTAGATCGCCTGCATGGAGGTGATGGCCTGGCCCCGGACGGAGGTGATCCGCTCCTGGAGCTCGCCCATCTCGTCGGCCAGGGTCGGCTGGTAACCCACGGCGCTCGGCATGCGGCCGAGCAGGGTGGACACCTCGGAACCGGCCTGCGTGAAGCGGAAGATGTTGTCGATGAAGAGCAGCACCTCCTGCTTCTTCACGTCCCGGAAGTATTCCGCCATGGTCAGCGCGGAGAGCGCCACCCGCAGCCGGGTGCCCGGCGGCTCGTCCATCTGGCCGTAGACCAGCGCGGTCTTGTCGATGACGCCGGACTCGGTCATCTCGGCGATGAGGTCGTTGCCCTCACGGGTGCGCTCACCCACGCCGGCGAACACCGAGGTACCACCGAAGTTGCGGGCAACACGGGTGATCATCTCCTGGATGAGCACCGTCTTGCCCACGCCCGCGCCGCCGAACAGGCCGATCTTGCCGCCCTTGACGTACGGGGCAAGCAGGTCGATGACCTTGATGCCGGTCTCCAGCATCTCGGTCTTCGGCTCCAGGTCCGCGAAGGCCGGGGCCTTCCGGTGGATGCCCCACCGGTCGTCGGCCTCGAACGTCTCGCCCTCTTTGAGGTTGAGCACCTCGCCGATCGCGTTGAACACCTTGCCCTTGACCGCGTCGCCCACCGGCACCGTGATCGGCTCGCCGCGGTCACGCACCTCAGCACCGCGAACCAGGCCGTCCGTCGGCTGCATCGAGATCGCGCGGACCAGGTTGTCACCCAGGTGCTGGGCGACCTCCAGGGTCAGCGTCTTCTCACCGCCGGACAGGTTCACGTTGACGTTGAGCGCGTTGAAAAGGGCCGGCATGGCGTCGCGCGGGAACTCGGCGTCGACGACCGGGCCGATGACCCGGACCACGCGACCCGTGGCCGTCTTGGTCTCTACTGGTGCAGTCATCACACTTCACTTCCCGACGCGGCCAGCGCGTTCGCGCCGCCGACGATCTCGCTGATCTCCTGGGTGATCCCGGCCTGGCGTGCCGAGTTCATCTCACGCGTGTACTTGTCGATCATGTCTTCGGCGTTGTCGGTGGCGCTCTTCATCGCTCGCCGCCGTGCCGCCGACTCGCTCGCCGCCGACTCGATCAACGCCGCGTAGATCCGCGTGTTGATGTACCTCGGCAGGAGCGCGTCGAGCAGCGCCTCCGCCTCCGGCTCGAACTCGTACGCCGGCAGCAGCCCCTCGGAGCGCGGCCGGTCCTCGACCTGCATCGGCCCGAGGATCTTGGCAACCGGGGTCTGCGTCATCAGCGAGTGGAACTCGGTGTAGACGATGTGCAGCTCGTCGACGCCGAGCACCCCGTCCGCACCGGCCCCGCCGTCGACGTCGTCCGCACCTGCGGTGAACGCCTTGATCAGCGTCTCACCCACCATGCGGGCGTCCTCGAACGAGGGCTGCTCGCTGAACCCCGTCCAGTTCGCCTCGATCGGCCGGTCGCGGAACCGGTAGAACCCGACGCCCTTACGCCCGATGACGTAGAGCACCGGCTCCTTGCCGTCCGCCCGGAGCCGCGCGATGAGCGACTCCGCCGTCTTGATCGCGTTGGAGCTGTAGCCGCCGGCCAGGCCACGGTCGCTGGTGACCAGCAGGACGCCCGCCCGCCGCACCCGCTCACGCGGGGTGAGCAGCGGGTGGTCGATCCGCGCGTTGGACGCCAGCGCCGTGAGCACACCGGTGATGGCCTGGGCGTACGGCAGGGACGCCTGCACCCGGGCCTGGGCCTTGGCGATCCGGCTCGTCGCCACGAGCTCCATCGCCTTGGTGATCTTCTTCATCGACTTCGCCGAGCGGATCCGTTGACGAAGAACGCGTACCTGGGCCGCCATCGGATCAGCTCTCGGCCGGGCGGTCGGTCGTGCCGTCGCGGAAGCGGGTCACCGTCTCGCGGTTCTGCTCACCCTCCAGCGGCGCGGCCGGCGCGTCGTTGACCTTGCGCTCGTCCGCCTTACCGAGGAAGACCTGCTTGAACTCGGTGATCGCCGCGTCCAGGGAGTTGACGATGTCGTCGCCCCACTGGTTGTCGGCGATCGACGCCAGCACACCCGCGTGCTTGTGCCGCAGGTACTGGAGGAACTCCGACTCGAAGCGCCGGATCTCCCCCACCGGGATGTCGTCCAGCTTGCCCTCGGTGCCGGCCCAGACCGTGACGACCTCTTCCTGCACCGGGAACGGCGAGTAGTTCGGCTGCTTGAGCAGCTCGACCAGCCGGACACCGCGGTCCAGCTGGGCCCGGGATGCCTTGTCCAGGTCGGAGGCGAAGGCGGCGAACGCCTCCAGCTCGCGGTACTGGGCCAGGTTGAGCCGCAGCGAACCGGCGACCTTGCGCATCGGCTTCACCTGCGCGGCGCCACCGACCCGGGAGACCGAGGTGCCGACGTTGATCGCCGGACGGACGCCCTGATTGAACAGGTCGGTCTCCAGGAAGATCTGGCCGTCGGTGATCGAGATGACGTTGGTCGGGATGAAGGCCGAGATGTCGTTGGCCTTCGTCTCGATGATCGGCAGACCGGTCATCGAGCCGCCACCCAGCTCGTCCGAGAGCTTCGCGCAGCGCTCCAGCAGGCGGGAGTGCAGGTAGAAGACGTCACCCGGGTACGCCTCGCGGCCCGGCGGGCGACGCAGCAGCAGCGACACGGCCCGGTACGCCTCGGCCTGCTTGCTCAGGTCGTCGAAGACGATCAGGACGTGCTTGCCGCCGTACATCCAGTGCTGCCCGATGGACGAGCCGGTGTACGGGGCGATGTACTTGAAGCCGGCCGGGTCGGACGCCGGGGAGGCCACGATGGTGGTGTACTCCATCGCGCCGGCCTCCTCCAGCTGGCCCTTGATCGAGGCGATGGTGGAGGCCTTCTGGCCGATGGCGACGTAGATGCAGCGAACCTGCTTCTTCGGGTCGCCGGTCTTCCAGTTGTCCCGCTGGTTGAGGATGGCATCCAGGGCGACAGTGGTCTTGCCGGTCTTGCGGTCGCCGATGATCAGCTGCCGCTGACCCCTACCGATCGGCGTCATCGCGTCGATCGCCTTGATGCCGGTCTGCAGCGGCTCGAACACCGACTGCCGGGACATCACGTTCGGAGCCTGCAGCTCCAGCTCGCGGTAGCCCTCCTCGGCGATGTCGCCGAGACCGTCGATCGGCTGGCCGAGCGCGTTGACCACGCGGCCGAGGAAGGCGTCGCCGACCGGAACCGAGAGCACCCGGTCGGTGCGCTTGACGCGCTGCCCCTCCTCCAGCTTGGCGGAGTCACCCAGGACGACGACGCCGATCTCCCGGACGTCGAGGTTCAACGCCACGCCGAGCGTGCCGTCCTCGAACTCCAGGAGCTCGTTGGTCTTGGTCGAGGGAAGGCCCTCGACGTGGGCGATGCCGTCGCCGGTGTCGGCGACGGTGCCGACCTCCTCGCGGGAGACGTCGGACGAGTAAGAGGAGACGTAGCGCTCCAGGGCGCCGCGGATCTCCTCCGTCGAGATGGTCAGCTCGGCCATCCTCTGCTTCCTTAAAATTCAGGGGCCCGGGATACCTAGTACCGACCGGTCCGAATGGCGTCTGTCAATCCGGGCGCTGAGCGGCGCAGCCGCCCCGACGCTGGGCGGCGGAGCCGCTCAGCCGCTGGGCGGCGAGCCGTTCAGCGCTTCGCGAGCGCGTTGCGGGTCTCGTTGAGGCGACGAAGGATGGTGCCGTCGTACAGGTCGGAGCCGACCCGCACGCTCACGCCACCCAGGACGTGGGGGTCGACCGTCTGCTTGACGGAGACCTCTCGACCGTATATCCCGGCGAGGCTCGCACCCAGCCGGCGCTCCTCCTCGTCACTCAACGGGGCGGCCACGGTGACGTACGCCACCTGACGGTCCCGCCGTGCGGCGGCGAGTTCCACGAGCCGGGTGAGCGATCCGCTGAAGGAGCGGCCCCCGAACCCGCCGAGCGCCGCCTCGACGAGGCGGACGGTGATCGGGTGGGCCTTGTCGGCGAGCAGTTCACGGACCAGGGCGGCCCGGTGCTCGATCGGAGCCGCCGAGTCGGCCAGCGCGTTGCTCAGCGCCGACTGACCCATGACGACCTGACCGAAGCGGAACAACTCGTCCTCGACCTCGCCGAGGTCGCCAGCCGAGTCGGCGCTGGCGAGCAGCGCCTCCACGCCGAGCCGCTCGGCGCCGTCGAGCAGCTCCGACGGTGCCGACCATCGGCCGGAGACCAGCGTGGCGAGCAGGTCCAACGCTTCCGCGTCGATCTTGCCGCGCAGCATGTCGCCGAGCAGGCCGGCACGGTCCGCGCCGGACCGTGCCGGCTCGGACAGCGCCCGACGCAGCCGCGGCTCACGCCGCAGCAGGGTGGCCACGGAGAGGATCCCGGCGGCGGCGTTGGCCACCGCCAACGGCTCCGCTCCGCGGACGTACGTCTCCAGCTGCTCCGCCGCGGCCTGGTACGACTCCCGGCTGGCGGCCTGCATCAGCGGGCCCCCGTGCTCTCGAGGCCGCTCAGGAACCGGTCGACGGTGCCCTTGCGTCGCGCCTCGTCGGCAAGCGACTCACCAACGATCTTGCTGGCCAGGTCCACCGCGATGGTGCCGACCTCCGCACGCAGCTCGCGCACGATGGTGGCCCGCTCGGCGGCGAGTGCGTCCTTGCCCGCCTGGATGACCCGGTCGGACTCCTCCCGCGCCTTGGCGAGGATGTCCTGCCGGATCCCCTCGGCGTCGGCCCGAGCGTCGTCACGGATCTTGGCGGCGTCGGTCCGAGCCTCGGCGAGCTGGGCACGGTACTGCTCGAGCAGCTGGTTCGCCTCGGCCTGGGCGGCCTCGGCGCGCTTGATGCCACCCTCGATCGCGTCGACCCGAGCCTGGAACGTCTGCTCCATGCGCGGGAAGACGAACTTCATCAGCACGAAGCAGAGGACGATGAAGGCGATCGACCCAACCACGACCTCCTGCCAGAGCGGGATGATCGGGTTGTGGGTGGACTCACCACCCTCAGCGGCGAGGAGAAACATGGGTGACCTCCCGGTCGAGGGGCGAGATTAGAGCTGGCCCTGCCAGATGAAGCCGAAGGCGATGCCCAGCAGCGCGAGCGCCTCGATGACGGCGAAGCCGATCCAGACGTACGGCAGGGTCATCCGCGACGACTCCGGCTGACGGGCGGTCGACTGGATGTAGGCGGCGAAGACCAGGCCGACGCCGATACCCGGACCGATGGCCGCGAGGCCGTAGCCGATGGCGGCGGTGCTGCCAACGACACCTTCTGCGGCGGCGACGTAATCCATTAGTGGTTCCTCCTGGTTATCACGCGTGTCTCTCACGCGGGACGACAACGGTTGGTGCGGTGGATCAGTGCTCGTCGGCGAGCGCGCCCTGCACGTAGCTCGCGGTCAGGACGGTGAAGACGTATGCCTGCAGGCAGATCACCAGGAACTCGAGGAAGGTGAGCGCGATGGTCATCACCCAGGAGAGCACCGAGACCGGCGCCAGCCAGGCGTTGGCGCTCAGCATCGCGAAGCCGCCGAGCGTGAAGACCAGCAGGAGCATGTGCCCCGCGAACATGTTCGCGAAGAGACGGACGGCCAGCGAGAACGGCCGGACGATGAAGGTCGAGAAGAGCTCGATCGGGATCAGCAGCGGCAGGATGAACCAGGGCGCCGGCGGAACCAGGGAGTTCTTGAAGTACTTGGCGAAGCCGTGCTTCTTGATGCCGACGTAGTTGAACAGCACGTAGCTGATGATCGCGAGGAACGCCGGGAAGGCGATGTGCGAGTTCGGCGAGATCTGGAAGAACGGCACGATCGCGAAGAAGTTCGTCAGCAGCACGAAGCAGAACAGCGTGGTGAAGTACGGCGCGAACCGCACACCCTGGTGCCCGATCATGTCGACAGCGATGTTGTTGCGCACGAAGCCGTAGATCGACTCGGCGAGCCACTGCTTCTTGGTCGGCACCAGCTGCGGCTTCCGGTACGTCGCCAGGAAGAAGATGATCAGGACGCCGACCGCGACCCAGACCATCGCCGTGATCTTGGTGAACCAGTACGAGTCGTGCGCACCCCAGGGCAGGATGCTGGGCAGGTAGAAGTCCTCCACGCTGGGTGGGAATGCCGCCTGGCCCGCTGCCAGAACGTTCGCCTGTCCGAACACCGCGTCCCTTCCTAAGTAGGCGTGCCGAGTCGGCGGACGACCAGGATGATGCCCCCGGCCATACCGAGCACGACGCCGATCCCGGTGGCGACGCCGCCGGTGTCGAGCCACTGGTCAACAAGCCAACCGATGAAACCCCACACGAGCATGCCTCCGATGAGGTAGCTGAGCGCGGTCCAACCCTGGCCGGCACCGGACGGATAATCGTCCGGGTCACCGGCAGGACGGGGGGTTTGGTCATCAGCCATGACGGGGCGAACGATATCAGCCGGGAAGACGAGGCTGTGCCTCACCCCCCGCACAACCATCGTTGTGTGGGCATCTCGTGGGCGCCGTCGTCTGTGGGCACGCTACTCCCCTTCCGCCCGTCGGAAAATGACCGGAGGCCGACACATTCCCGCGCGTCCGAAACGTGGGACGCCCGACGGGTCAGCCGTGCACCCGACGGGCGTGCACCGTGGTCAGCCACCAGATGTGCACTGCCGTCCACACTGCCACCCCGGCGACGATGCCGAGGCAGAGCGGCACCAACCCCGCCCAGCCGGTGGACGCCACCGCCACCAGCACCCCACCCAGCAGGCTGAACTTCAGCACGTACAGACCCAGGCCGAGCGGCAGCAGCAACTGCGGGTTGACCTGGTCGGCCCGGGCCAGCACCACAGTGGTGAGCGTGTAGCTGAGCACCGTGACGCCGACCCCGGCCGCCGCGCCGATCGCCGCCGTCGCGCCGCCGGTCACCGCACCGACGACCGCCGCGACAACGGCCAGCGCCAGCGACGCGCCGAGGAGCACCGGCAGGTGCCGCAACCGCCACCGCCGGTCGGCGGCGGGCTCGACCACCCCGGGCTCAGCCACGGGGGTACGCCGGGAAGGCCGCGGCCAGTTCGGCCACCTCGGCGCCGATCCGGGTCAGCGCATCGGTGCCACCCGGTGCCCCCGGGTCCGTGCGCACCGCGCGGGCGATCAGGGCGGCCACCTGCCGCAGCTGCCCCTCGCGCATCCCCTGAGTGGTGACGCTCGGCGTGCCCACCCGGATGCCGGAGGCCACCAGCGGCGGCTGCGGGTCGTACGGGATGGCGTTCTTGTTGAGCGTGATCGCGGCGGCGTCGCAGCGGGCCTCGGCCTCCGCGCCGGTCACCCCCACCTCCCGCAGGTCGATCAGGGCGAGGTGGGTGTCGGTGCCACCGGACACCGGGCGCATCCCCTCGTCGGCCAGCCCGGCGGCGAGCGCCTGGGCGTTGCTGACCACCTGCTTGGCGTACGTCTGGAACTCCGGCTGGGCGGCCTCGCGCAGGGCGACCGCCTTGGCCGCTACCGCGTGCATCAGCGGGCCACCCTGGGTGAAGGGGAAGACCGCCTTGTCGATCCGCTGGGCCAGCGACTCGCGGCAGAGGATCATGCCGCCGCGCGGGCCGCGCAGCACCTTGTGGGTGGTGGCGCAGACGACGTCCGCGTACGGCACCGGGGACGGGATCGCCCGGCCGGCCACCAGGCCGATGAAGTGCGCCGCGTCCACCATCAGGTACGCGCCGACCTCGTCGGCGATCTCCCGGAACCGGGCGAAGTCGATGAGCCGGGGGTACGCGGTCGCGCCACAGATGATCAGCTTGGGTCGGTGCGTGCGCGCCAGGTCGCGTACCTCGTCGTAGTCGATCAGCTCGGTGTCCGGGCGGACCGGGTAACCGACCGGGTGGAACCACTTGCCGGAGAAGTTCACCCGACTGCCGTGGGTGAGGTGCCCACCGTGCGGCAGGTCCATCGCCAACACCGTGTCGCCCGGCTGCACCAGCGCCGCGTACGCGGCCAGGTTGGCGCTCGCCCCGGAGTGCGGCTGGACGTTGGCGTGCTCGGCCCCGAAGAGCTCCTTGGCGCGGGCGATGGCGATCTCCTCGGCCCGGTCCACCTCTCCACAGCCGCCGTAGTAGCGCCGGCCCGGGTAACCCTCGGCGTACTTGTTGGTGAGCGTCGAGCCGAGCGCGGCAAGCACCGCCGGCGAGGTCAGATTTTCGCTGGCGATGAGCTGCAGGCCACCGCGCAACCGCTCCAGCTCGCCGAGGACCACCCCGGCGATCTCCGGGTCGGTCGCGGTGAGCTGCGCGAAATCCGGCCCCCAGAAGGTGCTCGTCTCGGTCTCCACAGCGAACGAGTCTAGGTGGCCGCAGACTGGGACCTGTGAGATGCCTCGTCACCGGAGCCACCGGATACATCGGCGGGCGGCTGACGCCGCTGCTGCTCGCCGAGGGGCACATGGTGCGTTGCCTGGCCCGCAAGGCGGTCCGGCTGCGCGATGTGCCCTGGGCCGCGACGGCCGAGATCGTCGAGGGGGACCTGAGCCGACCCGACACGTTGCCTGTCGCCTTCGCCGACGTGGACGTCGCGTACTTCCTTGTGCACTCACTCGGCCGGCCCGACTTCGAGGCGGCCGACCGGGCGGCGGCGACGAACTTCGCGGCGGCGGCCCGCGCGGCCGGCGTACACCGGATCGTCTACCTGGGTGGGCCGGAGCCGGCGGCCGACGAGGAGGTCCCCTCCCCGCACCTGCGCTCCCGCGCCGAGGTGGGTCGGATCCTGCTGTCCAGCGGGGTGCCCACGGCGGTGCTGCGGGCTGCGGTGATCATCGGGTCCGGCTCGGCGTCGTTCGAGATGCTGCGCTACCTGACCGAGCGACTACCCGCCATGGTCACTCCGCGCTGGGTCGGCAACCGGATCCAACCCATCGCGGTCCGCGACGTGCTGCACTACCTGGCCGGCTGCGTCGCGCTGCCGCCGGAGGTCAACCGGGGCTTCGACATCGGCGGACCGGACGTGGTGACCTTCCGCGAGATGATGCAGCGCTACGCCCGCGTGGCCGGGCTGCGCCGGAGGATCATCGTGCCGGTCCGCCCGCTCACCCCGTCGCTCTCCTCGCACTGGGTCGGCCTGGTCACCCCGGTGCCGAACGCGATAGCCCGCCCCCTGGTGGAGAGCCTGATCCACGAGGCGGTGGTGCACGAACACGACATCGCCCGGTACGTTCCCGACCCGCCCGGCGGGCTGACCGGCTTCGACACCGCGGTGGCGCTCGCGCTCGCCAAGGTCCGCGACGCCCAGGTGGAGACCCGCTGGTCGAACGCGAGCGGCCCGGACGCCCCCGCCGAGCCGCTGCCCAGCGACCCGGAGTGGTCCGGTGGCAGCGTCTACACCGACGTCCGGGAGACGGTGGTGGACGCCCCGCCGGCGGCGCTCTGGCGGGTGATCGAGGGAGTCGGTGGCGAACACGGCTGGTACTCGTTCCCGCTCGCCTGGTCGATCCGGGGCTGGCTGGACCGCCTGGTCGGCGGGGTCGGGCTGCGCCGGGGTCGACGCGACCCGCACCGCCTCCAGGTCGGTGAGGCGCTCGACTTCTGGCGGGTCGAGGAGATCGTCCCCGGCGAGCTGCTGCGGCTGCGCGCCGAGATGCGGGTGCCCGGCCGGGCCTGGCTGGAGATGCGGGCGCTGCCTGGCGAGGACGGCCGCAGCCGCTACCACCAACGCGCCGTCTTCCTGCCCCGTGGTCTGGCCGGGCACGCCTACTGGGGCTCGGTGGCACCGTTCCACGCCGTGGTCTTCGGCGGGATGGCCCGCAACATCGCCCGCAACGCCGAACAGGCCCCCTGACCCACCCCGGCCTCAGTTGCCGGTGCGGGCCCCGGTGAGCTGGAAGGCCGTTCGTTCGCTCGGCGGGACGAAGTCGCGTACCGGCTGGCCGCGCAGGGCGGTGGCGAGCACCTCGCCGACCGCGTCCACCATCTGGGCCTGCACGGCCTGGCCGACCGCGTCCCGGGGATCGTCCGGGTTCGCCGCCATCGAGGCGACCGCGAGCTGCGGTGTGAACGCCACCACCGTCTCCGTCTCGTACCGCTCCGAGCTGCCGGTCTTGCCCGCCACCGGTCGGCCGAGCCGGGCCCGCAGGCCGGGTGCGGTGGCGCCGTCGCAGCGCCCGTACATCGACTGGTCGCCGACCGGGCAGCGCGCCGCGTCGGTGGCCGCCCGAGCCACGTCGACGTCGAGCACCTGCCGGCAGTCCGGCTTGGCGGCGTCGACCGGCCGACCATCCGCGTCGGTGACCGACACCACCGGCAGCGGCGCGCACCAGGTCCCCTCGGCTGCCACAGTGGCGTACGCGGTGGCCAGGTCCAGCGGGGTGGTAGCGGCGACGCCGAGGGTGAACGGACCCCAGTCCTTCGCACCGTAGCGGGCCAGTCGCGCGTCGTCGTCGGCGCGCAGCACGATCCCGAGCCGCTCGGCCATCTCCACCACCCGGTCGGCACCTACCTTCTCGGTGAGCCAGGCGAAGTAGGTGTTCACCGACCGGCCGAACGCGGTCCACATGGTGCGGGGGCCATCCATCGAGGATGGGCTGGCGTTCGCCGGGCACCAGTGGCCGTCGCAACTGGCCTCCCCGGTCACCGGGAATCGGGTGAGCAGCTGGGTGGGGGCCACGAAGTCGGTCGACAGCGGCAGGCCCGCCTCAAGCGCGGCAAGCATCGTGAAGAGCTTGAACGTCGAACCGCCCTGGTATCCGTCGATCGCGCCGCCACCGCCGATCAACTGGTTCACCGTGTTCGGGCGGTTCTTCTGCCCCGTCGGGTTGTCCCGCACGCTGTAGACCCGGTTCACCGACATGGCCAGCACCCGCCCGGTGCCCGGCTGCACCACAGCTGTCGGCACCGCCTCGGCGGCCGACGGTTGATAGATCTTCAGCACCTGCTCGGTGGTGGCCCGCTGCACCCCCGGGTCCAGCGACGACACGATCGAGAACCCGCCGCGCCGCAGTGCGCGCTGCCGCTCGTCGGCGGTCGCCCCGAACGCGGACTGGCTGCTCCACCACCTGGTGAACCAGTCGCAGAAGAAGCCCCAGTCGTTGTGCTCGTCGGGTACGCCGGTGCAGTCGTTCGGGGTCTCGCTGGGCCGCAGTTGCAACGGTTCGGCCCGTGCCGCAGCCGCCGCGTCCGCCGGCACCTGCCCGGACTCCACCAGCCGGGTCAACACGTACGACCGTCGTGCCAGCGCGCTGTCGGCGTCGCCGTTGATCGGGTCGTCGCTGTCCGGCGAACGGACCAGGCCGGCCAGCAGCGCCGCCTGGGCCAGCGTCAGCTCGGCCGGGGACCGGGAGAAGTAGCGCTTGCTGGCCGCCGCGATCCCGTACGCCCCGGCGCCGAAGTAGGCGATGTTGAGGTAGCGGGTGAGGATCTGCTCCTTGTCGAGTTCGCGCTCCAACGCGAGCGCGTACCGCATCTCCTGGAGCTTGCGGGCGGTGGTGACCTCGGTGGCGGCCACCCGCTGCGCCTCGGTCAGCCGGGGGTCGCTGCTGAGCACGTTGCGGACGTACTGCATGGTCAGCGTGGAGGCCCCCTGCCGGGTCTTCCCGTCGCGGCTGTTGACGGTGAACGCGCGTACCACGCCCCGCAGGTCCACCCCGCTGTGCTGGTAGAACCGGACGTCCTCGGCGGCCACGATGGCCTGGCGCATCACCGGGGCCACCTCGTCCAGCGGCACGTCCACCCGGTCCTCCTGGTAGAAGGAGGTGATCAGGGTGGTGCCGTCGTTGGCGTAGAGGTTGGAGCGCTGCGCGGTGGGCGGCGTGCGGAGCGTGTTCGGCAGCTCCGAGTACGGCGTGGACAGGGCGCTGAAGCCGATCCCGAACACCAGGGCCACTGGCAGGGCGGCTGCGGCCAGCACCAGCCCGGCCAGCACTCCGGCGATCACCACGGTCAGCAGTTTGTCGAGATGGGCCCGGATCATCAGCTCTCCCCGCAGGAGCCGGTCACGCTAGGACCCGTTCAGAATGACCCGGAATGCCGCTTTCGCCCCGGGTTTTCCCCAAACCCGGAGGAAACTCGCACCGCGCTCAGGGCAGCAGCGCGCCGGCCAGCGGGTGAACCGTCTCCTCGATCTCGTCGGCGACCCGGCTGAAGCACTGGTCACCACGACCCCAGGGGTCGTCCAGATCGTCGGTCGGCAGCGCCGAAGCGCCCAACCGGGCGTCGTGGGCCGCTGCCACCAGGGCCACCCCCCGGGCGTACACGGCCTCCGGGGTCGCGTCACCCGGCGGCAACGCGGCGGCGTCCACCGCCGCCAGCAGCCGACCGAACTCGCCGAGCACGAACGTGCGGGCCGCCGCGTCCGGCCGCAACGCCACCACGTACTCCTGCTGGTCGGCGGTGGCGGTCAGGACCAGGTCGGCGGCGTCGATGTGGTCCGAACGCAGCTTGCGCGCGGCGAACCCCTCGACGTCCCCACCACGGCCGGTGACCTGCCGGGCCGCCGGCGGATTCATCTCCTCACCCGCGTGCCAACCACCGGTGCCGGCGCTGTGGCTGTGCACCAACCCGTCGGCCTGGGCCGGATCCTGCCCGCGCCGGGTCAACCGCTCCCGCACCGCGAGAGCGAGCAGCCGCTCCGCCATCGGAGAACGGCAGATGTTGCCCATGCAGACGTGCAGCACCGTGAACGGGGGCACTCAGACCGCCCGACCGTCAACGAGGTCCGGCACGACGTCGCGCAGCTTCTCCAAGGGGATCGCCCCGGCCCGCAGCAGCTGCGGCACCTCACCGGTCAGATCCACGATCGTGCTGGGCACCGGGTCCGGGCACGGGCCGGCCTCCAGGTAGGCCCGCACCGAGTAGCTCAGCTGGTCCCGTGCCTCCTCGGCGGTCACCGCGGCGGGCTGGCCGGTCTTGTTCGCCGACGAGACCGCCATCGGGCCGGTCTCCCGCAGCACCTCAAGCGCCACCGGGTGCAGCGGCATCCGCACCGCCACCGTGCCCGTCTTGTCACCCAGGTCCCACTGCAGGCTCGGTGAGTGCTCGACCACTATCGTCAGCGCACCCGGCCAGAACGCCTCCACCAGGTCACGGGCGGCCGTGGGCAGCGAGAAGACCAACCCGTCAAGGGTGTGCCGCGAGCCGATCAGCACCGGCGGCGGCATCTGCCGACCCCGGCCCTTGGCATCCAGCAGCGCCTTGACCGCGTAAGGCGTGAACGCGTCAGCGCCGATCCCATAGACGGTGTCCGTCGGGAGGACGACAAGCTCGCCGTTCTTGACCGCCTCGATCGCCGCAGCGATGCCGCGGTCCCGATCGGCGGACGACCGGCAGTCGTAGAGCATCACGAGGAGTCAGTCTGCCACGCCACCCCGATCGGGGCGTGCTGGCCGTCCGCCCGTCGGGATGCGGTGGCGTAACGGGGACGTCCGGTGAGGTCCAGATGCGCCGTGACAGCGGTGAACCCGCCGTCCCCGGCCAGTAGCGCGGGGACCGCCGCGCCGTGGGTGTCGTCGTGCTCGACCCCCACCACGCCGCCCGCGCGCAGCAGCACCGCCGCCCGACTCACGACGGGACGGATCACCGCCAGGCCGTCCGCACCGCCGAAGACCGCCGCCGCGGGGTCGTACCCGGCCACCTCCGGCGGGACCACCACGTCATCCGGCACGTACGGCGGATTGCACAGCAGCACGTCCACCGCGCCCACCAGGCCCGCCAGCAGGTCCGGTGCTGTCACGTCCGCCTCGACCACCTCGATCGGCCGGTCCCCGGCGGCGGCCCGCTCCGCCGCGTTGCGGCGCAACCAGGCAAGCGCCTCCGGGGACCGCTCCACCGCGATCACCCGTGCCGCGGGCAGCTCCTGAGCCACCGCCAGCGCTATCGCTCCCGACCCGCTGCACAGGTCGACCACCACCGGGTCGGTGCGGCCCCGGGCCTGCTCGACACCCCAGCCGGCCAGCAGTTCGGTCTCCGGCCGGGGCACGAAGACGCCCGGGCCGACCGACAGTTCGAGGTGCCGGAACCCGGCCCGGCCGGTCAGGTGCTGCACCGGCTCCCGAGCGGCACGCCGACGCGTCAGGCCGTCGAGCCGCGCCACCTGCTCGCCGCTCAGATCATCGGCGAGCGCCAGCCGCCCCCGGGGCACCCCGAGCACGTACGCGGTAAGCAACTCGGCCTCCGCCCGGGCCGAGCCGATCCCGGCGGCGGCGAGCGCACGGGCCACCCGAGCCACCGCCGCGGACGGACGGATGGGGCCTGTCCCTCCCGGGGGGTGTTGCGGCAGAGTGGTCACGCGATAATCATGATGCGTCGCGGGCGGTGCGACCAACGGGTGCGCGACGGCGCGCACGACAGGAGGTTGGCGGGTGGGCTGGCTCGACCGGGTCGACGACCAGGTTGATGCCCTCACGCGCGCCCGCGCGCTGCAGGAGGCCAGTCGCTCCGCGGAGTCCTACGTCCTGTTGGAACGTGTGATCCGCACCACCACCGACCCGGCAGCGCGGGCGGACGCGATGGTGCAGCGCCTGTCCGCACTGATCAATCTCGGTCGGACGGCGGAGTTCACCAGGGCCATCGAGGAGGCGTCGGCAGCCGTCCGCGACCTCGCCGAGCCCTACCTGCACGGGCACCTCAACGCGCTCGCCGCGCTCGCCGCACACCACCAGGGCGCCCTGGACCGCTGCGTCACCCACCTGGTCCGCGCCGCGCGGGCGCTGGGCGCCGTCGAGGACCCGGACCGGGACACCGCCTGGGGCTGGCACGACCTGGCCATGGCGTACAGCTACCTCAGCTTCCACGGGTACGCCCTGGGCGCCATCGAACGGGCCCGGCAACTCGGACTCACCGCCGGGATCCCCGAGGAGACGTTCGCCGCGCCGGGCATCCGGCTGCGCAACGCCGTGGCACTCGACCACAACGGCGACAGTGACGGCTGCCTGCGGGTGCTCCGGGACGTGGCCGCCGACCTGGACCGCTTCATCCGTTCCGGGCGGGCCGGCCGGCTGCGCCCGAGCAGCCTCGCCGCGTACGGCTACGCGGCGGCCCGCCAGGCCGCGCTCGGCGACCCGGTGGAGACCGACGGGAAAGCCGAACCGGCCCGCCTGATCAGCCACGGTGGGGACAGCTCCCGGGCCCGCGACATGCGTCAACTCGGGCAGGTGTGCCTCGCCGTCGCCGACGGGCGGCCGATCGAGGCGGTCACCCGGTTGGACACCATCCACGTGTCGAACGAGACACTCGGCGCGGCCGAGCCGGCCCGGCTGCGAAGCATCGCGCTGGCCCGGGCCGGCGACCACGCGGCAGCGCACCGGGCCGACCGACTGGCGTTCCGGCTCGCCGCGCAACGCAACGACCGGCTGCGCGACGTCTACATCGACGGCATCGCCGCCCGGATCGACCACGAGGAGATGCGCCGCGAAGCGGCCCGGTACGAGGGCGAGGCGTTGACCGACCCGCTCACCGGGCTGCCCAACCGGCGCCGGCTGGAGCGCTACATCACCGCCGTGGTCACCCGGGGCGACCGGGTGGTGATCGGTGTCTGCGACCTGGACGGCTTCAAGGCGGTGAACACCCGCCACGGGCACCACTCCGGCGACCTGGTCCTCCAACGCATCAGCGGGGTGATCAACCGGGTAATGCGCCGGGGTGACTTCGTGGCCCGCTACGGCGGTGACGAGTTCGTGGTGGTGCTGCCGGACACCAACATGGCGGAGGCCGCCGAGGTGGCCCGCCGGATCGAGGCCGCCGTCCGACTCGAGGACTGGGAGTCGCTGGTGCCGGGGACCCCGGTCGGGGTGAGCATCGGCTTCGCCGAGGTCTCCGGCGGCGGTGGGCTACGGGAGGCGCTCAGCGTCGCCTTCGAGCAGGCCGACCGGGAGATGCTGCGCGCCAAGACCCGCCCCCGCGCAAGCTGACCGCCGGGCAGCCGGGCCCCCGACAGTCGTGGTCGAGGCAGCCGGGCCCCCGACAGTCGTGGTCGATCAAGGACTTCTGGTGCCTGACAAAAGCCTCACCGCTGTGGCCGGGCAGCTCATCACGAAGTACGGGCGGTGGAAGGCCTACCTGGTGGCCGGCGCCGCGGTGATGAGCGTCG